>JANXXX010000120.1 GCA_025350405.1 Gallionella sp. | reverse complement strand
GAGATTCCCTTCGTCGTCGCGCGTATCGTGTTGCAGGATTTCACCGGGGTGCCGCTGCTAGCAGACCTTGCCGCAATGCGTGATGCCGCCGCCAAGATGGGTAAAGACCCGAAGATCATCGAGCCGCTGGTGCCGGTGAATCTGGTGGTGGATCATTCAGTGCAAGTGGATCACTACAACAGCCCGGACGCGCTGAAGCTGAACATGGAACTGGAATTCGAGCGCAATGCCGAACGCTACAAGTTCATGAAATGGGGCATGCAGGCTTTCGATACGTTCAAGGTCGTGCCGCCGGGCATCGGCATCGTGCATCAGGTGAATCTGGAATATCTGGCGCGCGGCGTGCTGCAAAAGAATGGCGTGACTTATCCCGACACTCTGGTCGGCACCGACAGCCACACCACGATGATCAACGGCATCGGCGTGGTCGGCTGGGGCGTGGGCGGCATCGAGGCGGAAGCAGGTATGCTCGGCCAGCCGGTGTATTTCCTGACACCGGACGTGGTCGGCGTCAATCTCAAAGGCAAGCTGCGCGAGGGTGTGACGGCAACCGATCTGGTGCTGACCGTCACCGAATTGTTGCGCAAACAAAAAGTGGTCGGCAAGTTCGTCGAGTTCTTCGGCGCAGGCACAGCAGCACTGACGCTGCCGGATCGCGCGACCATCGCCAACATGGCGCCCGAGTATGGCGCGACGATGGGGTTTTTCCCGGTGGACGATGTCACCGTGCAATTCATGCGCAACACCGGACGCACGGATGAAGAAGTGGATGCCTTCGCCGCTTATTTCAAGGCACAAGGCTTGTATGGCATACCACAAGCCGGGCAGATCGATTACAGCAGCGTGGTGGAACTGGATCTTTCCGGCATCGAACCGTCGCTGGCCGGCCCGAAGCGCCCGCAGGATCGCATAGCACTGTCGCGCATGAAGGAAATCTTCAACACCCTGTTCAGCAAACCAGCAACGGAAAATGGCTTCAATAAACCCGCCGCCGAACTGGTCAAACGCTATACCACCGCACTGCCCGTCCGCAATCAAAATGCATACGCACCGATTGCCGGTGGCGGCCTGCTGGACAGCGAAAGTGGACCAACAGGAAAACCGGCTTTGGGCAGCCGCAGCAGCAGCGCAGCCAGCGAAATAGAGATGATGAACGGCCATCCTACTGCGGCAGCGCGTCTCCAAAGTGAAGGGGAGGCACAGCCGGTAGTCGAACTCGGGCACGGCGATGTGCTGATCGCCGCAATCACTTCCTGCACCAACACCTCCAACCCCAGCGTATTGCTGACGGCAGGCTTGCTGGCGCAGAAAGCGGTCGCGAAAGGTCTGACTGTAGCGCCACACATCAAGACTTCGCTCGCCCCCGGCTCGCGCGTGGTGACCGCCTATTTGACCAATGCCGGATTGCTGCCTTATCTCGAGCAATTGGGCTTCAGCGTGGCGGCTTACGGCTGCACCACCTGCATCGGCAATTCCGGTCCGCTGGACGCCAAGATCGAAGAGGTCATCGTCGCCAACGACCTGATCGCTGCGGCAGTGCTGTCCGGCAACCGCAACTTCGAAGCGCGCATTCACGCCAACATCAAAGCGAATTTTTTAGCCAGTCCGCCGCTGGTGGTGGCTTACGCGATCGCGGGCAGGATGAACATCAATCTCGATACCGAACCGCTAGCCACCGGCAAGGATGGTCAGCCGGTGTACCTGCGCGATATCTGGCCAAACAGCACGGAAGTGCAAGCCGTGATGAAGTATGCCGCAGATCCGGCGATATATCGCAGGCTGTATTCCGATCTGACCAAAGACCTGCCGTTGTGGAACGCCATCGCCGCGCCCACCGGCAATCGTTATCAGTGGGACGATTCAACCTACATCGCGCGCCCTCCGTTCTTCGAAAATTTCGGCATGAGTTCCGGCAGCATCTCAGGGATACGCAATGCCAGAGCGCTGGCGATATTCGGTGATTCGGTCACCACCGACCACATCAGTCCGGCCGGCAGTTTCAAAGTGACGACACCCGCAGGGAAATATCTGCAAGACCATGGTGTGGCAATCAAGGATTTCAACAGCTACGGCGCGCGGCGCGGCAACCACGAGGTGATGATGCGCGGCACCTTCGCCAACGTGCGCATCAAGAACCTGATGCTGCCCGCCAAAGCAGACGGCAGCCGCGTCGAAGGCGGCTATACGCTATACAAGGGCGAACAGATCGCGATCTACGATGCCGCGATGAAGCACATCGCGGATGGCACACCGACCGTGATCTTCGCCGGTGAGGAGTACGGCACCGGTTCATCGCGCGACTGGGCAGCGAAAGGCACGCAACTATTGGGCGTTAAAGCGGTGATCGCCAAATCCTACGAACGCATCCACCGCAGCAATTTGGTCGGCATGGGCGTGCTGCCGTTGCAATTCAAGGGCGACACCAATGTCGCAACATTGAATCTGAGCGGCGAGGAGACTTTCGACATCGGCGGCCTCGATGACAAGCTGAAACCGCAACAAGATGTGACCCTCATCATCACGCGCCGAGACGGCAGCTCGCAACAAGTACCACTATTGCTGCGCATCGACACGCCGATTGAGGTGGACTACTACCGCCACGGCGGCATCCTGCGGTACGTACTAAGAGAGCTGGTAGCACAATAAGAAAGCAAGCCATGCCCCAGAGCCCGCATGCCGAACGACACTTCCGCGCCTCGCAGACAGTGCGCGACATCGTCATCGGCATGGCGGACGGGTTGACAGTGCCGTTCGCCTTGGCAGCGGGGCTGTCCGGCGCAGCCGCATCCAGCCACATCATCACTACCGCAGGTATCGCGGAAATCGCGGCCGGTTCGATTGCGATGGGACTCGGCGGTTACCTCGCGGCACGCGGCGATGCCGAACACTATGCCCATGAGTTGCAGCGCGAACAACTGGAAGTGCAAACGACACCGGAGCAGGAAGCCGCCGAGATCGTCGAGGTGTTCGAGGCTTACGGGGTATCGGCGGAACAGTGCGCGCCTGCGGTTGCGGCATTGCGCGCAGACCGCGAGGCATGGGTGCGTTTCATGATGCGTTTTGAACTCGGTCTGGAGCGGCCGCAAGCCGGGCGGGCGATACAAAGTGCGGCGACCATAGCCTGTGCCTATATCGCGGGTGGACTGATTCCCATTGCGCCTTACTTCGTGGCATCCGGCGTGACTGAGGCGCTCCCCTACTCTATCGCCGTTACCCTGTTTGCCCTCGCGGTGTTCGGCTACATCAAGGGCAGCTTCACCGGTATCTACCCATTGCGCAGTGCGCTGCATACCCTGCTGATCGGTGGTGTCGCTGCGGCAGCCGCGTTTGTTTTGGCCCAAGCCATTTCATAGGCACGATTTCATAGGGGGAGACACCGTGAACACAAGAACAGAACGCGATTCGTTCGGCCCCATCGAAGTGCCCGCCGACCGCCTGTGGGGCGCGCAAACGCAACGTTCGCTGGCACACTTTCACATTTCATCCGAGCATATGCCTGTAGAGCTCATCATGGCCCTCGCTACAGTCAAACGTGCCTGCGCGCTGGTCAACCGCGATCTCGGCCTGCTGATTGAAGAGAAGGCGACAGCCATCATGCAGGCGGCGGACGAGGTGCTGACTGGCCAGCATAGCGACGAGTTTCCGCTGTCCGTCTGGCAAACCGGATCGGGCACGCAGAGCAACATGAACGTCAACGAGGTACTCGCCAACCGCGCCTCGAAATTGCTCGGTGGCGAGCGCGGCGCAGCCCGTTTGGTTCATCCGAATGATGACGTCAATCTCGGCCAGTCCTCCAACGACATCTTCCCGACCGCGATGCATGTGGCGGCCGTGATTGGCATTCAGCAAAAACTGCTCCCGGCATTGCGCACGCTGCGCGCCACGCTGAAAATGAAATCCGACGCGTACACTGACATCGTAAAAATCGGCCGCACCCATTTGCAGGACGCGACGCCGCTGACGCTGGGCCAGGAATTCTCCGGCTATGTGGCACAACTGGAACTCGCGGAATCTTTAGTGCTCGCCGCGCTCACGCCGCTTTATGAATTGGCGGCCAGCGGTACCGCAGTCGGTACCGGACTGAATACCCATGCCGAGTTCGGCGCGCGCGTCGCCGCTGAACTGGCGCGCAGCACCGGCCTGCCGTTCAGGAGTGCCGCCAACAAGTTCGCCGCGCTGGCCGCGCATGATGCGCTGGTGGCGGCACACGGTGCGCTCAAGACACTGGCAGTCGCGCTGACGAAGATCGCCAACGACGTGCGCTGGCTGGCCTCCGGCCCGCGTTCCGGCCTGGGCGAGATCAGCATCCCCGAAAACGAGCCGGGCAGCTCTATCATGCCCGGCAAGGTGAACCCGACCCAGTGCGAAGCGCTGACCATGCTGTGCTGCCAGGTGTTCGGCAACGACACTGCAATCACCATCGGCGGCGCCTCGGGCAACTTCGAGCTGAACGTGTACAAGCCGCTCATCGCGCACAACTTCTCGCAAAGCGTGCGCCTGCTCGCCGACGGCATGGCCAGCTTCGAGGAACATTGCGTGCGCGGTATAGCGGCCAATCGCGGACGCATTGCCGAACTGATGGAACGCTCGCTGATGCTGGTGACCGCGCTGACCCCGCATATCGGCTATGACCGCGCCGCCGAGATCGCCAAACGCGCGCACCGTGACGGCAGCACGCTGAAACAGGCGGCGCTGGCGCTGGGCTATGTCACTGAAGTTGAATTCGACCTATGGGTGCAAGCAGCAGAAATGACCCAGCCAAGGATAAACTGAAGCTGTGTCCAATCGTCATTGCTTTGCACACACCCGCTATCATCGATACGCCAAGCAACTTCGGTATGCTGAGCGCGCTCCAACACCAAGGTATTGACCCTTGAAATGGAATTTCAAAATCACAGGGGGCGGTTAACCCTCCCCCTGTTTCATTGCCTGCTACCTGCTCGCTGCCGTTAAGCAACGCCGACAAAGCAGAGGTTATTTTTTACACGACAGCAAAAGCGGCTATTGCGAACGACAAAGCAGTAAGCCAGCCGAGTTCGCCGACAAATTTGACATCTTCCAATGACCGGCTTTTTTCGAGTATTTCTGCTGCCCGGCGAACATCCTTGTCCTTCACCAGTTCAGCTGCAAGTTTTTCAATTTCTACACGCCGTTCGGGCGGTAATGTAGCCAATACATCTTCAATATTTTCAGTTTGCATAGTTGAGTCCATAATAATCACATCCTGCTGATAAACTTGAAACAACAAGTGGCGAACAAGTCGTGAGTTTGTTGGCTGCGGGCGCGGGCGTGTCATAAATTCCGTTTACACAAAATTCATGACACGCCCCAAACTTCCTGTCACCTGCCATCGGTTGCTGAACCAGTCTAAAATTCTTTCCAGTCGCCGCCCTTTTCCTCTTTGGCTTTGATCAGCTTGTGCGCCTTCCTGAGTGGCGGCACTGCTGTCGCAAAGTGTAGTGAGTTCTCCGGTTTGGCAACAGCCGTCTTCTCTCCTCCTTTGGCCTTGTTAAGCTTGAACACACTCACCGCTTCTGACAAGTTGCCAGCTTGTTCCTGCATCGCTTCGGCAGCAGCCGCAGCCTCCTCCACCAGCGCGGCATTTTGCTGCGTCACTTCGTCCATCTGAATGATTGCCTGGTTCACTTGTTCAATGCCCGAGCTCTGCTCGCTGGAGGCGGCAGTGATCTCGGCCATGATGTCGGTGACGCGCTTTACCGCAGTGACGATCTCAGTCATGGTCGCGCCAGCCTGATCCACTTGCTTGGCACCGATATCCACTTTGTCCACCGAATCCCCGATCAGGGTCTTGATCTCCTTGGCCGCAGCGGCCGAGCGTTGTGCCAGGTTGCGCACTTCCGCGGCCACCACCGCGAAGCCGCGCCCTTGTTCACCGGCACGGGCGGCTTCGACGGCGGCGTTCAACGCCAGGATATTGGTCTGGAAGGCAACTCCTTCGATGACGCCGATGATGTCGACGATTTTCTTTGAGCTATCGCTGATCGAGGCCATGGTGTGTACCACCTCATTCACCGCTAGCCCGCCCTTGACTGCCACGTCTGAAGCGTTCGTCGCCAGATGGTTGGCCTGTTTGGCATTCTCCGCGTTCTGTTTCACGGTCGCAGCCAACTCTTCCATGCTCGACGCAGTTTCTTCCAGACTGGAGGCTTGCTCTTCAGTGCGTTGCGACAGGTCAGCGTTGCCTGCGGCTATCTCGCGCGAGGAAGTTGTGATGGAGTCGGTGGTGCCGCGTATTTCAGTGACGAGGCCGGAAATATTTTGGATCATAATCTTGAAAGTGAACAACATACTACTGCTGTCGTTGACCCTGGTTTTCACTTCAACAGTCAGATCACCCTCTGCCACACGTTTGACCATTTCGGCGACATAAGCCGGCTCCCCACCCATTTGCAACATAATACTGCGGGTGATCCATAAACCAAAAAAAACGGCCAGCAATGTAGCTACCAAACCGCCGATGATCATCAGATTAGTCGTGGATTGGGCATTGCTCACAGTTCTGGCGGTATTTTCGTTCGCCTCACCGATCTGTTGCTCACGGAAGTTCTCAAGCTGAGTGGAGATCGTTTCACTATCTTTGTCAAAACCCGCTACTTGGCTGGTGCCTTTCATCAGCAAGTTGCCGGCATCCATCCCTTTGGTGATATAGGCTTCTGCCATGGCTTTGCCACTGGTATAGAAACGATTGAAGTTTGCTTCGATTGATTCGAGCTGTTTCAGGTTATTCTCGTCATTGCTTTCCCGGAACATCTGCCTGTAAGTTTCCACGCCATTCCGAAACCGATTTGCATATTCTTCAGCTTCCTTGTATCCATCGCGATCGTGAGTGGCGGCAACATCTGTCAGAAATTGCTGAATTTGAGTACGGCTGAGATCCATTCCATCTACCACCAGAATGCGAGGCAGCGTTTTCTCATCAACCCGTCTCGCATCCTGGGTAAGGTGTGATAGCGATATCCCGACCATAACAAATATCGCAACGTAGACCAACACCACGATTGCGAAAGAAATCAAAATCTGCTTTCTGATACCCACGTTTTTGAACATACATCCCCCTAAAATAAATAAACCGCCATCCCCGAATTAAGCAATTTCATCCACTGCTTTAGGTAACGATTTCTTAGGAAGAGTTGATACGTTCCATATCCTTACTCGACATCAATTGTTCGGTATCTTTCAAAATATCATAACTCTCGCTCAGTGCGCCCAAGCCAATCAGCTATTGGGTATCCAGACTCATCCCAGATCCGGTGCGTTGGCAATGGAGGTGGCCGCTTCATAGCCACGAATTCCTGGATTTTGAGGATGTTAATGCCGCATTTCTCCAACAACGTTACCTTATCGCTGTCAGATATTCTCACCACTCGGCCATACTATGCCGGGTGTGAAAACTATTCGCACCCGGAATGCATACCAATCTCGATGAGTGTTACTTGATTGCTTTCACTGAGCCATCCGTGCTTGAAGCCTTGATGTATCCCACCGCCCCTTTGTTGGAAGC
The DNA here is from genome assembly GCA_025350405.1 of Gallionella sp. Classification (GTDB taxonomy): domain Bacteria; phylum Pseudomonadota; class Gammaproteobacteria; order Burkholderiales; family Gallionellaceae; genus Gallionella. The sequence goes on along the minus strand of JANXXX010000120.1, from coordinate 18,192 downwards.
GACGGCCTTCTTAACGTCATCATCAGAATCCACTTTTTTGGGCGGAACCGCCTTGCCAGAGAATATGAGCTGCCCCCAAAGCGCCTTCATTTGAGAAACACTCTTCCCGACGACCTCCTGGTCAAAAGCCACCCGAGCAGCATTGTCTTCCGGCAAGTCATATGCAGCCACGCTGTCACCATTGGGCCAGACTTTGGCCTCGCCCCGGTATATCTTGGCCACAAAATCCTTATCCACTGCATTGGCGTTGTCCTTGTTAGTGATAATCACGTAATCACCCGCCATCGCGGGAATCGAGACCAAACACATAGCAAGCAACGCAACATAACAAATTGACTTACGCATTTCACATCCTTTCGTGGTAATCCATCGAGTCTTAAATAATTAACAAACTGTGCGCTTCAGTTCAGAACATGAAGTTCGCGGAGATCATCGTGGTATTCCAGTTCAATTCTGGATTAGTAATACCAAGAGCCGTTATTTCAGCGGCACCAAGAGCATATCCCTGGTTAAGATGCTGTTCCGCACGCAAGTTCACATTGTCCGCCAGTTTGTACCCGACACCGACCACATAGATTTTCTGATAGTTGGCTGGATTGCTACTAAGAGTGGTATCGATATTCACATAGTCATAGCGCGCATAAGGAGTATATTTCCCGATGTCGTACGCCACCTGCACATAATAAGCCTTAGACTTGATGTCGGTGGTTTGCGGGGGAGCCTGGGTTAACAGCGCCGGAGTTTTATGGTAATTGTATTCGGCCTTGACATCCCAATCATGCGCCACATAGTCAAAAGAAAGAATGGCGCGGTCTTCACTGGCTTTTTCCCCGGTTGGAATACCAGTGGTCACTACAGAATTGTTCATCGCTTCCACAGTCGTCCTGTTCCCCGACACCATCAACCGCATCCCGTCGACCGGGGTGTTATAAGTCAGGCGCCCGCCTATCACGCTCACATCCCGGAGTGCAGTTTCCTTGAATTCAGGCTGCACAAAGATATTGCCACCAAAAACCTGCGCCAGCAGATTAGACCCCAAGTGCCAATCGACACCGACGCCGTGATACGCGTCATAGGTCATATCTGCCGCATGAGAGTAAACGACCGGTTCTGCAATGGTCGGACGCAAAGCCTGGTTGGAAATGGTCTCGTTGTAGAGACCAAAAGGAAACTTGATACGCCCCACATGGGCGCTGACATTTTCGTTCAACTGATAATCCACAAACATCCAGGTAAAGCGCGGGCTTAATGTCGTGGTGGCCTGAAGCTGTGCCCATAGGCGCGTCTTTTCATTGACCTTGCCGCTCATCACCAACCCCAGGAAGTTGTTATCCCAAGTTCCGGACGAATCCGCGCCCATGTAGCTATTGGCAGTCGAGCGACGGTAATCCTGATTTCCGAAGGCATTGAACGTGAAACGTTCCTCTTCGGCGTAGGAATGGGTGGCGCCGATCAGACTCGTTACGATACAGACCGCACCAAAAACAGCACTCAACTTGATTTTACTTTGCTTCATTTTCATTCCCTCCCCAATAATTATTACAATTTAAACTTGCCAACGATTTCCCCTAGGTGTCGAGCGGCGGCATCCATGCTGACACTCTGTTTCTCTGCGTCTTCAGATTCACAGGAAGCATCACGTGAAGACCTAACGATTTGTTCAGCCTCCCCACCAATCGCAGCAGACACTACAGCCTGCTCTTTGATCGAACTGGATATATTTATTATCAGTTCGCTTATCTCATTAATATTCTTAATAATGCCAGAGAGGCTAGAAAGTGCGACTTCCGCTTCCTCACGCCCGCTCAAGGCGGAATCCCGACCGGAGGAAATACGATTAACGGTTTGCTCAATTCCTTCACGAATTTTATTTACAATCTGGTTGATTTCAATTGTGGCCGATGAGGTGCGCTCAGCCAACTTTCTCACTTCGTCAGCCACAACTGCAAAACCGCGCCCCTGTTCACCAGCTCGCGCTGCTTCTATTGCGGCATTCAGAGCCAGCAGATTGGTTTGCTCGGCAATATCCTTGATGACCTGGGTAACTAAACCAATTTTTTCGGAATCATTGCCAAGAGTAGTCACCAACTTTGCAGCTTCACTTACTGTATCCGCAGTCAAGCGGATTTTCTGGACAGTATCTTCCATGACCTTGCCACTCTTGGCCGCAGATTCAACCGAGGCATTGACCGAAGTAACCGCATTTGTAGCCCCGTCGGACATCCGGCTGATGGTTTCTGACAGACGATTGATTGATGCCGAGATTGTGATGGCGCCTTGCGATTGGGATTGAATGCCCGTGGCCAACGCCTTTGTTGCGTTACGCATTTGCTCGGCAGAACCTTTTACTTCGCCGGATACGCTCGAAACGTTTGATATAAGCCCATGCATCTCGCCGATAAACTGGTTAATCCACTTTGCAATTTCGCCAAATTCATCCTTGCTGGAAATCTGAACTTTTCTCGTAAGGTCTGCGCCTCCGGACGCCATATCCTTGACGCGTTCAATAATCGCATCAAAACTGCGCGAAATCGAACCTATGATCAGATAGGAAATGGTCCCGAGTACCACCAAACTTAACACCAATGAGAAAATGCTGGTCATCAACCCGTGCTGGATGGCGTTATGGCTGCCATCCAGATTGGAGAGGAATATTTCCTCCCTTGCATTGAGGACATCACTCATTTTTTTTACTAGAGCTTCGGCATTGCTTTGCATTGTCGGAATCGCAACGTCAAGGTTGCCATGTTTTACCTGCAGCATGATTGCTGATGCCTCCATCGCAGTTGCATCATATGCCTCAAATTTATTCTGTATTATTTTCGCTTCATTGGCATCAACGGCGGAAAATTCTGTCAGCGCCTTTTTGAATAGATCTGATTTTGCTTTGGCATTATCAAGCCCGCCCTTATCCCCAGCCAGTACGGCATTCTTCAGGGCGTCCTGTTCGCTTTCAAATGCGGCAGTCATCGAACGTATGGCACTTAATGCCGGGTAGTCCGCATTCCTGGCTTGTTCCAGCATGCCAAACGATTTGTTTGACAACACATAATTGACGGTGATTGCAACCCCTGAAATCAGGATCGCGGTGGCCGGAAGCAGCCAGATTTTTTGTTTTGTATTCATATTTGTATATGAGCTGATAATCTCGCACTAGCTTATTAACTGGTGGCCGATCAAGCCGGAAGCCTTCGCCACATCAGTGAGAAAGCTTTAACACTCATAAGAATCTACCTTTGTAAGTATTTATACTTATACCAGAAATGCCATTGTTATGTTCCTCCAATTCTCTGTCAAGCCATATTGACCCATTAAAGAGGCAACCTAAACCACTCCTGTTCCGGCGATTTACTGCCTGGGGAAATTCGTCGCGAACCAATAGTGTAAAATTTTTGCCTTCCCACAAAAATATATTGCACTCATTGAAGAATGGGGACGGTGGATGCAACAACTGGCGCAAGGCTATGGGATACATGACTGGAGGCGAATCAGACGCTATGCTGGCCGGATGGAAACCCTCAGCGAAGAGGCCACGGTGCGGGTGGAAGCGCTCAAGTTCTGGGACAAACACGGATTGGAAGCGTCGCGGGACTTTTCAAGATATCCAGACGCACCTTAGTGTGGCTGGAAACACCTGTATCAAACCGCCGGCTGCAAACCTGTTAGCTTGACCAACCACAGTCATGCACCGACACAACGGCGAGTACGGCTATGGCCTGCTGCCGCCATAGCCTGGTTGCGTAAACTGCGATAAGCTACTCTGGTCTGGGAACGGAGAGGCTGCAACCTGTTTCTTGCCGATTGGTGCGAGTCCCGCTGCCCTGTCCCAAAGTTCATACCGCGTTGCGGCTATTAGCCGAACACCCCGAACTCAAAAATGCCAAGCGGCCCAAGACAAAATGATGAAGACAAGATGATGAAGACAAGATGATGAAGACAACGTCGCCCGTCGTATTTATATGACACAGGATTATCAGCAATCACGAGGTGAGCGCAAACAAGTCGAGGTACTCTGCCCACACCTCAAGCGCATCCTGAAACTGGACAAACTTCGATTACGGGATCCAATTGGTGCGCGAGATGAATTCCTGCTGGCAGCAACCGCACAGCATTGAGGCGAATGGTTAAAGGTCACAACTATTCATCTTGCATTTCTCGCCCGGGAACCAGTTCTTTGCTGTAGCCCTATCTCATTCCTTGAATAGATTGTTCCAGGCGAGTGCGTCCTTGCGGGGTGGTCATCACCATCAGCACATCTTTACCCTGCAACTGAAAGCTGGCCGTCGGGTTGAACAACCAATCCGCAACGCGGTGGACGCCCAGCACCATGCAGTCCTGATTGCCGAGATACAGCACGCTCAACGGCTTGCCATGCAGACTGTCGGGGATATGGATTCTTCCATGCGCAGGTTGGATTCCGTCTTCAGCATCTCGTCGAGGAAGTTCATCACGTTCGGTCGCACCATCGCGGAGACGATACGCAAACCGCCGCTGAAATCCGGCGAAACGATTTCGTCAGCCCCGGCGAGCTTGGTCTTCTCCGCGTTTTTCAAATCATGGCAGCGCGCCACCACGCGCAGGTTCGGGTTAAGCTGTTTGGCGCTCAGGCTGATGACCAGATTGGTGCTGTCGTCATGCGCCACGGCGAATACGCCCTTGGCGCGCAAGATCCCGGCGGCCAGCAACACATCATTGTCTGTCGTGTCGCCATACAAATAAGGCTGGGTCGGATGAGATTCCAGATAGCGCTGCATATCCTTGGTGTCACTATCGATGATAACGAACGGTCGCCCGGTCAGCTCCAGGTCATGCGCCACGTTGCCGCCCACCAGACCCACGCCGCACACAATGTAGTGGTCACTCATTTGTTCAATTTTCTTCTGCATCTTTTTTCTCCGCCAAGTGACATTGAGATCATTTTCCAGCGTCAGTGCCGTCACGGTGGACAGCACGTAACCCAGTACACCGATACCTGTGATGGCGATAACGACCGTGAACAGCCTGCCGTATTCATGATGCGAAACATCGACTATCTCACCATAACCGATGGTGGAGATCGTGATGAACGTCATGTAGAAACAATCCATCCAGGAATGTTCCGGGCCGCCGATGATGCGATAACCGACCGTCCCTATGATCAACACCAATATCAGCGCCAGCAGCGCAATCAGCAGATTACGGATCACTTTCGATTCGTGCGGTTCGGAAAAATCCATCTATTCGTCTTGCATCTCGGTGTTAGGGAACAGCACTTCGCTAAAACCGAAGTTCTTCATATCAAGTATGCGCATAGGATACAAAATCCCGTCCAGATGATCGCACTCGTGTTGTACCACGCGCGCATGAAATCCACCCACGGTGCGGTCTATCGGTATGCCGTTCTCATCCTTGCCCTGATAACGAATTCGCGCAAAGCGCGGCACCAGGCCGCGCATGCCGGGCACGCTCAGACAACCCTCCCAGTCCTCCTCGATTGCCTCGCCCAACGGGGTGATGACCGGATTGATCAGCACCGTTTCCGGCACAGCCTCGGCATCGGGATAACGCGAATTGTGCTGCACGCCGAAGATCACCACGCGCAATCCAACTCCGATTTGCGGCGCGGCCAAACCCGCGCCGTTCAGAGCCTGCATCGTGTCGTGCATATCGGCCAGCAGGTCGTGCAATGGCTGCGTGCCGAAATGGCTGACCGGCTCGGCACGCTGCAACAAGCGCGCATCGCCCATGCGCAATACGGGTTTAATCGCCATCGCTAGTCATCCGAGCAATTGACCACGCATTCGAGAATGCTGCGCACCCGTTCCATCGCCGCGCTGGCGGTGGCATTCACACTTTCGATATTGATGCCCGCCGCGCTGTCGCCGCGTCCCGCCGCGTAATTCGCCACCACTGCGATGGCCGCATAATCGAGTTCCAACTCCTTGGCCAGCGCGGTTTCGGGCATGCCGGTCATGCCCACCATGTCCGCGCCGTCGCGTTCATAGCGGTTGATTTCGGCGATGCTGTCCAGGCGCGGCCCTTGCGTGGCCGCATACACGCCGCCGTCCACACACGGCTGCCGCGCGGTTTTCGCACTGTGCAAAATTTGGCTGCGCAGTGTGCTGCTATAGGGGAAAGTAAAATCGGCATTGCTGAACGGCTTGTCGCGCCCCTCGAAATAGGTCGCGTCGCGGCCATGGGTGTAATCGATGATCTGATCCGGAACGACGATCACGCCGGGCTTGAGATCGGCGCGGATACCGCCCACGGTCGCCACCGAGATGATTTTGCTGGCGCCCTGTTCACGCAACACCCAGAGGTTGGCGCGATAATTCACCAGATGCGGCGGGATGGTGTGGCCATAACCATGGCGCGCCAGAAAGATCACCTCATGCTGATCCAGCGTGCCAAACATAAACGCGCCGGACGGCTCGCCGTAAGGTGTGCGCATCACCTGCTGATGCGTGATCTTTAAATTCGCCAACTGGGTCAGGCCGCGACCGCCTATGATTGCCAACATTAGAAAGCCTCCAAAAATTTACTGCGCGGTTCGATAGCGGCGTTGCGCGGTGCTCGCTCGTCGCCTACCCACTTGGTGTGTCTCCGTCGCTGCGCTCCGCGCGCCTTGCTCTCGAACCGCTCGCTACAATTTTTTGAGGCTTTCATTATCTCTACTCCTTCACTGCGTATATTGCGGGCAAATTGCGCCACGCACCCTCGACATCCATACCATAGCCGAACACGAAACGATTCGGCACTTCCATTCCGACAAAATCGGCGTGTATGGGTTTTTTGCGTCCATTTTGCTTGTCGGCAAACACCGCGCTGAAACATTTGTCCGCACCCAGCTCCATCACCCGCTCGCGCAATACCGCCAGCGTGTGGCCCTCGTCCAGAATATCATCCAGCAACAGCACCACCCGGCCGCGCACATTTTCACGCGGCTCTACCTTCCAGTGCATCGCACCGCCGTGCCGCGCATCGCCGTAACGCGACACATGCACGTAATCGAAATCCAGCGGAAAATCCAGCAGCGGTAACAACTGCCCGCTGAACACTACCGCCCCGCCCATCACCGACAACACCAGCGGATGCTTGTCCGCCAACCTGGCATTGATCTGCTGCGCGACCTTATGCAGCGCCACTTGCACTTGTTCGGCGGAATACAGCAATTCAGCCTGTTGCAGGATGTCGCGCGCACGCTGGATGGATACGGTCATCCTATAAACCGCCATTCAAGCCACAGAGATCACAGAGGACACGGAGAGATAGCGGGTTACACATATTTTTCCGAATTACCTGATGGGTGAAGTCATTATTTACGGCCACTATTTGTTTCTCCTCGGTGAACTCTGTGTTCTCTGATGTAACCACTAGCCATTCGACTAGGCAGGCAAATAACGCCAGCCAAGTCGCTGGTTATGTGGCTAAATGCTTTTTCTAGGTTTATTCATTTCAAGCTATGGAGATAGGCCGCAAACTCCTCGCGCACTTCCGGATGCTTGAGTCCCAGCGCCACCGTCGCCCTGAGATAACCCAGCTTGGAACCGCAATCGTAGCGCGTCCCGCTGAAACGATAGGCAAGCATTTTTTCTTCCCGTATCAATGCGGCAATACCATCGGTCAATTGAATTTCGCCGCCTGCTCCGGCCTGCACTTTTTCCAGATGGTGAAAGATTCGCGGTGTCAGGATGTAGCGCCCCACCACCCCCAGCGTGGTAGGCGCGACTTCCGGTTTGGGTTTTTCCACAATGCCATGCACCTGCTCGAGATTGTCAGCCAGCGGCACACTGCTGACGATACCGTATTGACCGGTCTGCTCGCGCGGCACATTCTGCACGCCGAGGATCGAGCACTGATATTGTTTATATACCTCCACCATCTGCTTCATGATGGGCTGGTCATCATCGATCAAATCGTCCGCCAACAGCACCGCGAACGGCTCATTCTGCACTACCGGCTTTGCGCATAACACCGCGTGTCCCAGACCCAACGGCTCGGTCTGGCGGATGTAGATGCAGTTGATGTGCGGGGGGGTCACTTCGCGCACCATGCGCAGCAACTCTTCCTTGCCGCGCATCGCCAGCTCGGCTTCCAGCTCGTAGGCCTTGTCGAAATGATCCTCGATCGCGCGCTTGTTGCGCCCGGTGATGAACACCATGTCGGTGATGCCCGCCGCGACCGCCTCTTCCACCGCATACTGGATCAGCGGTTTGTCCACGATGGGCATCATTTCTTTCGGGCTCACTTTGGTGGCCGGCAAAAAGCGGCTGCCCATGCCGGCGACCGGAAACACGGCCTTGGTGATTTTTTTCATATGCTCCCCAATAACGCCATAAACTGTTGTTCATCCAGAATCGTTACGCCCAGCTCCCGCGCCTTGTCCAGTTTGCTGCCCGCTTCAATACCCGCCACCACGTAGTCGGTTTTTTTCGACACACTGCCGCTGACTTTCGCGCCCCGCGCTTCCAGTTTTTCCTTGGCCTCGTCGCGGCTCATGCTGAGTGTACCAGTCAACACAAATATTTTTCCACTCAACGGTAACACCTCTATGCGCTCGCCTTCATGCTCCGCCCAGTTTACCCCGCTGGCGCGCAATTGGGCGATCACCTCACAGTTGTGCGGCTCGGCGAAGAATGCCGTGATGCTTTGTGCCACCACCGGCCCGACATCCGGAACCTGTTGCAGCCGCACCTCATCCGCCGCCATGAGATTATCCAGCGTACCGAAGTGCCGCGCCAAATCTTTCGCGGTCGCCTCACCCACGTTGCGGATGCCCAGCGCGTAGATGAAGCGCGCCAGCGTGGTTTTCCTGCTGTGTTCGATCGCCTCCAGCAAGTTGAGTGCAGACTTCTCGCCCATGCGCTCCAGATCAACCAGAGCCGACATCCCCAGCCGGTATAAATCGGCGGGCGTATTCACGATGCCGCTGTCTACCAATTGCTCCACCAGCTTGTCCCCCAACCCTTCGATGTCCAGCGCACGGCGGCTGGCGAAGTGCAGCAGCGCCTGCTTGCGCTGCGCCGGGCAGAACAGGCCGCCGGTGCAACGCCAGTTGGCCTCGCCTTCCTCGCGCACGATGGCGCTGCCGCACACCGGGCATTTACCGTGCAGCCGCTTGAACAGATCGAACGGCGCACCCACTTTTGCGGGACGTTTCTCCAGCACCACGCCGACCACTTCCGGGATCACATCGCCCGCGCGGCGCACAATCACCGTGTCGCCGATGCGCACATCCTTGCGCCGCGTCTCGTCTTCATTGTGCAGTGTGGCATTTGACACCGTGGTGCCGCCGACGAACACCGGCTCCAGCTTGGCCACCGGCGTGAGCTTGCCGGTGCGCCCGACCTGGATGTCGATGTCGCGCACCACGGTGATCTGCTCTTCCGCCGGAAACTTGTGCGCCACCGCCCAGCGCGGCTCGCGCGACACAAAGCCGAGCCGCTGTTGCAAAGCCAGGCTGTTGACCTTGTACACCACGCCGTCGATGTCGAACGGTAACTGATCGCGCTTGGCCGCGATGCAGCGATGGAACTCCACCAAGCCTTGTGCACCGTGCACCACGGCACGTTCGCTGCTTACCGGAAAAGCCCAGGCATCCAATTGGTCCAGTATCTCCTGGTGCGATTCAGGCTCCCAGCCCTGCACCTCGCCCAAGCCGTAAGCAAAAAATTTCAGCGGACGCCGCGCGGCCAGCGCCGGGTCGAGCTGGCGTATGCTGCCTGCCGCGCCGTTGCGCGGGTTCACCAGCGTGGGCAACCCTAGTTCGCGCTGGCGCTCGTTGTAATTTTCAAAATCGTCGCGGCGCATGTATACCTCGCCACGCACTTCTAAAATACCGGGGCAAACCCCTTGCAACGACAACGGAATCTGGTGGATGGCATGCTTGACGTTCTGCGTCACGTCCTCGCCGGTCTCGCCGTCGCCACGGGTCGCAGCCTGCTTCAGCACACCTTGCTCATAGCGCAGATTGATCGCGAGGCCGTCGAATTTAAGTTCGCAGGCATATTCGACCGGAGGAGCGGTTTCGCCCAACCCCAGCTCACGCCGTACCCTGGCATCAAACGCAACTGCGCCCTGGTCACTGATATCGGTCTCGGTACGGATCGACAGCATGGGCATGGCATGGCGCACCGGCCGGAACATATCCAGCGGTTTACCGCCCACACGCTGGGTGGGAGAGTCTTGCGTAACAAGTTCGGGGTGCTGCGCTTCGATGGATTGCAGTTCATGGAACAGCTTGTCGTATTCCGCATCGGGAACACGAGGGGAATCCTTCACGTAATACCAATAGTCGTAATCCGCAATCTGCTTGCGCAATTGGGCAGCACGGCGGGATACTTCTTTACTAACCATCAGGAAAACAATCTGCGTGCCTGCGCACTGCCCGGAACGATGCCATGTGCGCACATTTTTTCTTCGACCCCGGCAATCCGGGTGCGGATATTGGCCAGCCCGTTGGCGCTGATCTCCACATGGTGGTCATCCACTATGTTGACACGCAACTCATCGACCAGGTCGTGTGCGACACGCATCATATAATCGAATTGTTCCGGCGGATTTTCTACGCGCGGCACATCGAGCAACAGCGTGATGCCGGACGTGCTAAAGGTTTCCAGCGTGTGATGCTGGAACGGCACCGAGTTTTTGTTGATCAGGCTGAACAGGGTCTGCCCTTGGTCATTCAGCAAATGAAATGCACCATCCGCTTCCAGCGTCATGTTTTGCCTGGCGGCGGCCTGTACAATCTTTGTGGCGGGAATGAGCTTGTCGCCGGGCGGCACCAGATTGACCCCGACCATCTGGTCCGCCTCGGCACAGAAGGTGTCCAGCTCGACCGCATGCTGGAATGTTTCATGGATATCCGGCACGGCGGTATCGGCCTTGATGCGCTTGGCGATACCCAGCACCAGGTCGCGGAAATCAGCCAGTTTCGCCGCGCTGATCGCGCCGCCTCGGTCCACCAGTTGCAGCGCGATACGAAAGCGCGAGTACAGCGTCTGACCCTCGGCGATGGCGCGTTCCCATCTTTTGGTGCCCAGCGTCAAACCGCATGCTTGCACCGGCTTGCCGAAATCGAATTTACGGTGCCAGAAACCATCCAGCACCGAAGCGGGGCTGGCTTCGCCCAGATGCAATTCGATGATGAAGTCGCTGCGCTGATCCAGCAACGCACAAGATTCGTCCAGCAAATTTGTTGCCGCCGGCTCTGCGCCCATCGCGCCTTCCAACGGGGGCTGCTGAACCTGCGTTGCCGGGCCGGCATCCTCCTCTTGATACAACGCGTCCGCATGGCTCGCCTTGAAAGTGGTGCCAAACTTGAGCCGATACCGTCTTTGCTGCCACCAGCCAAAGATATAAATCGCGACGATCACGCCAAACCCGATCGCCAGTAACGCTATTTGCAATTCACTCATAGGAAAACCATCACGAAATATCTAAAAACAACCCGTATTATCTCACGTCAAAGCGGCCAGCTTCCGTCCTGATTCGAGCAGTTTTCTGAATTCATCGGCTGACAGCGGTTTGCTGAAATAATAGCCTTGCATCTTGTCGCATTCGAGCGTTGCCAGGAAGCGCAATTGCTCGATAGTCTCCACGCCTTCGGCAATCACACTCAAACCAAGGCTCTTGGCCATGCTGATCACCGCGCTGACAATCGCCGCGTCGTCTTTATCCTGGGATAAGTCACGCACAAAGGATTGGTCGATCTTCAGCTCGTCGATCGGGAATTTTTTCAGGTAGGAAAGACTGGAATACCCGGTACCGAAATCGTCAATTGATACGCTAATGCCCAATTGGCTTATTTTCTTGAGCATGGTAATCGCCACCTCGGGGTCTCTCATCATCGCCGATTCGGTGACTTCCAGCTCGAGTGCGCTGGCGGGCATGCCGCTGTGATTCAGCGCCGCCAGAATCATCCTGATCAGATTGCGCTCATGGAACTGCACCGGCGACAGATTCACCGCCATCACGATTTCGCGCAGCCCCATCTCGCGCCATTCCTGATTTTGGCGGCAGGCTTCTTTCAACACCCACTCACCTATCGATACGATCATCCCGGTTTCCTCGGCGATCGGGATGAAGTCGCCGGGCGGGATCAAGCCGCTTTCCGGATGTTGCCAGCGCACCAGCGCCTCGGCTGCGATGATCTCGCCGCTGTGCAAATTGACCTTGGGCTGGTAATGCAACAGCAACTCGCCCTTTCTCAAAGCATTGCGCAACTTGTTTTCCAGCCCGACGCGCTTGGCGATGACGCGGTTCATTTCCGGGGTGAAGAAGCGGTAATCTTTGCGCCCCGCCTCCTTGGCCTGATACATCGCGGTATCGGCATTCTTGATCAATGTTTCGATGTCGACGCTATCCTGCGGATAAACGCTCACCCCGATGCTGGTCGTCACATGCACGATGTGGCCATTCAGATCATAGGGAACGGCAATGCTATCGATCAGTTTATTGGCCACCAGCACGATGTCGCCGAGGTCGTCGAGATCAGGCAACATGATGATGAATTCATCGCCGCCCTGGCGGCTGACGGTATCGCTGCTGCGCACGCATAGCTGGATGCGCCGTGTCGCTTCCTGCAACAGCAAATCACCCGCCTGATGCCCCAAGGTATCGTTGACGTCCTTGAAGCGATCCAAATCCATAAACAGCAACGCCACTTTGGTCTGCTGCCGTTCGGCATGGGCGATCGCCTGCTGCAGGCGATCCTGAAACAGCAAACGGTTGGGCAGGCCGGTCAACAAGTCGTGGTGGGCAAGATAAGCCATGCGCTCTTCTGCCGCCTTGCGCTCGCTGATATCGGTCATCAAGGCGACGTAATGCGTGAGCTGGCCGCTGACATCGCGTAGCGCACTGATACTCAGCCACTCCGCAAAAATCTCGCCATCCTTGCGCCGGTCCACCATCTCGCCCTGCCATTTGCCGGTTGAGTTAATGGTGGACCACATCTGCTTGTAGAAATCCTCATCCATCAGTCCCGAAGACAATATGCGCGGATTCTTTCCGGTCACTTCTTCGGCTGTATAACCGTTGATTACCGTGAAAGCCGGGTTGACGGCGAGGATGTTGTTGTCCGCATCGGTAATCATAATGGATTCATTGGCATTGACGAACACCCTATTGAACAGGCGTATCTGCTCCTCGGCTTCCCTGCGCGCGGTGATATCGATCTGTTCGGACAGAAAATTCGTGATGTTGCCCTGTTCATCAAAGATCGGGCTGATACAGAGCTCCTCCCAATACAGCTTGCCGTGCTTGCTCCTGTTCAGCAACTCACCGCGCCAGACCTGACCAGACTTGATGGTGCGCCATAAATCTTCATACACTTCTTTGGGTGTGGTGCCGGACTGGAGCATGCGCATGGTCTTGCCGATAACCTCCTCAGACTCATAACCGGACATCCGGCAGAAGTGCGGATTCACGTATTCGATGACGCCTTCGGCATCGGTGATGATGATGCTGTTCGGACTCTGCTCGACCGCGAGCGAAAGCTTGCGGATCTGCGCGGAAGAGCGCGCCATCTTGCGCACCATGTCATCAAAGGATATGCCCAGACGTCCTATCTCGTCCGGCCCGTGCACCCCGGCAAAGGTATTCAGGCTGCCCGCGCCAACCTGTTCTGCGGCATGCAGCAACTTCACCACGCGGCGCGTCACCGTCCAGTGCAGCAGCAAGCCAATCAGCAGCACAAGACTGGTGAAGCCCGCCAACAGTTGCTGCATTTGCGTTCTGGTATGCAGGAAATTTCTGGCCAACGGAGCCGTCACGTCAGTGTAAATGAACAGCCTGCCGATCTTGTTTTGCGTCAATGCGGTGCCATGCGTATCAATATGCACTGGCGCATCCATACGCACCGGCGCAGTAACCAGAATAGCGTTACGCTCCCTGTGCACGGCTTGCTTGATGGCCATGTCGGCGACCTCCCCTGCCGGGGGCGCCTGCAGCCAGTCTTGCACGGTGAATTGCCGTGCTGCTAGCGTCAAGCTTGTGCCGACCAGGGACAAGCGGGTCGATGCGATGACTTGATCATGCTCATCCGCCAGCAGGGCAATGCGCACTTCCGGTTGGACGCTCAGTTCGGAAAAACTCTGCTGTATCTGCTCCTGCAAACCGAGCCGCACATCGTATTCGATACTGGCTTGCAGATGCACCGCCTCGTCCATCTGCCTGTCACGATATTCTTCGAACACAAAATCGGTTTCACGCTGCAAACCCAACTTGAACACAAAGCCCAACAACAATAACACCGCCAGCAATATCAGCAACGGGATCAACACGCGCAACGAGATGACCTTGCTGCCGATCCCGCCAGGGATATAGCGTAGCTTAGTCAAGGCTGATCTCCTTGAGCAGACGAGGATTGATCAATTGCGCCAGATCATCGCTGCCGATTGCTATTCCGCTTTCTTTCAGGATGCGTTGAATATCCACGCTGGTATTGAACAGCGCGGATGAATTGCCGGAAAACTGCCGGAGGTTTTCTTGCTGGTCGAGCAACAACAGGCCGCGCATGGCTTCCTCTACCTGGGCGGGGGTTACCCGCTCTTGCCGCGCCATGATCGGATAGGCACGCGTCTTGTCGTGCTGGATCACGCCCAGGGCACGGAACCATGCTTTGATAAATTTATGCAGCTGGTCTTTATATGCTTCGGCGTCTGCCCCGCGTACCACCAGCACATCCACGATCATGCCCGGTACTTTGCTGCTATCAAACAACACCTCTGCGCCTTGTTGCAACAACTTGCTGCGCACCGGATCGAAGGTCACGACGGCATCCACCATGCCCGTGCGAAAAGCCCGCACCTGTTCGTCCAGCGGCAGCGAAACGATATGCACGTCCTGGCCGGAAAGATTCGCAGCGCGCAAAATCAGGCTAAGAAAGTAAACGCCCAGTGCATTCTTTTCCACGCCGATGCGCTTACCCTTCAGCTGGCTCAGGTTCTTGATGCTGCGCCGCACCATCAGCACATCGGCACCGTTGGAAAGATCGGCTACCAGGAATATTTGCAAATCAGGGACGCTGCGCCGCAGACCCAGCGCCTCGTCCAGCGTCAACCCGGCGATCTGTAATTGTCCGTTGCGAAAAGCGCGCAGCACTGCGGTAGTGTTGGTGAACTCGGCCAGGTGAATCTGCTCCTCATTCAGATAGCCAAGCTCGCGTGCTACATACGCAGGCTCATACCCGGGCCAAGTGACTGCCCCGAATACCAAAGGTTCGACATACTCGTCGCTGCATGCTGTCAGCAACAACAACACGCACAGTTGGAAAAATAATTTCATCACGGAAGTCGTATCGGTTCACACATGCCCACTATGCCACAAATGTTATGCCAAATGCTATGCCGGTGGTAATTGCGCGCTGCGCATACAGCCTGGCTGACGATTCAGGATGGAACAGGCACCACCCATACCGGCTGGGTTCTGTTCAGGAATTCCTGAATGCCGTCTTGAATGGCCTTGGCTGTGGCAGATGGAATAAATTCCGTGATAAAGATTTTTTCACCCCCGGCCAGCGCAAAAACTTTAAAGCGATTGGCTCCCATGCTGCCTGCCTGTACGCCAATTTTTTCGATAGCCGATTTGTTCAAAGCATGGCGACCGAACTCGATTCTCTGTCCGGGGATAATTTTGATTTCGGCTTCCTTGCTGTTAAAGAAACCGACCCCGAAATAGCCGGCAATAAAAATTGCGGCAATCAGCACAATCGAGGTGATGATCCCGCCGGGCATGCCAAAGGTGTTGCTCACCCCGAAGATTCCCGAGCAGGAGGTGAAAAATAAAACCGGCAATACAACGATACCCGTCATGGCCGGATCCAGAATCTGCTGGCGAAAACAAATATCGATTGTCCCGTCTGTGTTTTGCTTCACGTCATACCCTTTGCCGGATCTGGCCTGTAATGAATTTTCCATCTATTGATCTGTTCCTTTGTTTATTAACCCGGGTTGGGCATAGTTTGCTTTGCGATGTTTCGCATTTCCGGTACAGCCGGGCATCTTCCCTGCATCCGGATTCATGCTACCAGCTTTCCATCGCCGCAACCGGTTCTATCTCGTCAGCTTTATCGCGTCAGTTTTATCTTAGGCAAGCGGTAACTCCGCATTGCTCATGCCGATCACGGAAATATCGTCCAGCGCCTTGAGGAAATGATGTTGCTCGTACAGCTGGGCCAGCGATTCCGCATGAGTCTTGCCGCGCATCTGCGCGAGACGCGCGCGGCTGGCAGCGGGCATTTCCCAATGCAGCCCTTGCAGCAATTCATCAGCCGATTCCGGTTTGTT
This sequence comes from Gallionella sp., assembly GCA_025350405.1. GTDB lineage: Bacteria > Pseudomonadota > Gammaproteobacteria > Burkholderiales > Gallionellaceae > Gallionella. The sequence goes on along the minus strand of JANXXX010000120.1, from coordinate 1,927 downwards.
GCACACCAGCACCATGTCGCAACCGGCGTTTAGCGCGGCCTCCGCGCGCTGCACGATGCCGCCCGCGACGGTCGCGCCTTCCATGCTCAAATCGTCGCTGAAGATGCAGCCCTCGAAACCCAGTTGCTCGCGCAAAATATTTTTCAGCCACACCGGCGAGAACCCCGCCGGACGGCTGTCCACCTTGGGATAGATCACATGCGCGGGCATCACGGCGGTCAGGCCGTAATTCACCATCTGCCGGAACGGGATCAGGTCGCACATTTCGATATCGACGAACGCGCGCTCGTCCACCGGGATATCCAGATGTGAATCGGCAGTAACGAAACCGTGACCGGGAAAATGCTTGCCCACTGTCGGCATGCCGCCCTGTTTCAGCCCCAGCAACAGGCTGTGCGCCAGCTCGGCGATCGCTTGCGGATCGCTGTGGAACGCGCGGTCGCCGATTACGCTACTCTGCCCGTAATCGACATCCAGCACCGGCGTGAAGCTGAAATCCACGCCGCACGCGCGCAACTCGGCGGCCAGTACATAGCCCGCCTGCTGCGCCAGATGGCGCGCGCGCTGCGGATGCGCGTCCCAGATCTTGCCCAGCTCGCGCATCGCGAGAATCTTCGTGAAGCCCTCGCGGAAACGCTGCACCCTGCCACCCTCATGATCCACAGCGATCAACAACGGCGGCGCGCGCAGCGCATGGATAGAAGCAGTCAATTCGGCAAGCTGGCCGGGCGATTCAAAGTTACGCGCAAACAGAATCACCCCGCCCACCAGCGGATGACGCAAGCGCGCCTCGTCCTCTGCGGTCAGTCGCGTCCCCACTACGTCCAGCATCACCGGCCCCAAGCCCATAATCTCTCCCGCCTTGTTTCAAGAATTGGCGGATTATACGGGCAATAGGCGAGAAAGCGCGCACCTCTTCCGTGCTCATCTCCTTCGGTGCGGATGCTGTCTGCGGAAGGGTGGGCACGCAAGTGCCCGGGCACCCACCAGCGTACCCCTTGCGGGTGAATGATGCACACGAATTTTGGCGCGCATGCGGTCGAGCAGCTTGGGCGAATAAATTTTGGACGAATCGTGGGAAACGGCTTTAGCTTCCATCCGTAAAATTTTACGGTTGCCCTAAAAGGAAAGTTCAGCAAGCCGGGTTCGTTAACTCACTGATCAGAAAATCTTCCTTGACAGAAAATACAGATTTAGGCGACAGTGTTCTCCCATGAATGTATTGTCTAAATTACGTTAGGCATTTTTGGCAGCACCCCGGCAATCTGCTATTCTTGCCGCATGAAAGTAAGCGAAATTCTGGCGAAACTAAAACTTATGCGCTATGCAATCGTTGTCGAAAAAGCAAAAAACAATTATTCGGCCTACGTGCCGGACTTGCCTGGATGTGTCGCTACCGGTTTCACCATCGAAGAAACCGAGCGTGAAATGCGTGAGGCGATTGAGTTTCACATTGAGGGTCTTATTGAAGATGGTTTGCCCATCCCACAGCCGTCAAGCATCGTTGAGTACCTTGAAGTCACAGCCTAACCTTACCTCAAGTTCGCGCCCTTTGGGCGCTGGGACGCGCGAACAGAATCACCCCGCCCACCAGCGGATGACGCAGGCGCGTTTCATCCTCGGCAGTCAACGTTTTGCCCAGCACATCCGGCATCACCGGCCCCAGGCCCATATTCTCTTCCGCTCTGTTTCAAGAATTGGCGGATAATACGGGCAATAGGCGAGAAAACGTGCACCTCTTACGTGCTCATCTCCTTGGGTGCGGATGCTTTCTGCGGAAGGGTGGTCACGCAAGTGACCGGGCACCCACCGGCGTACCCCTTGCGGGTGAATGATGCATGCGAATTTTGGCGCGCATGCGATCGAGCAGTTTGGGCGAATCGTGAGAATCGGCTTTAGCTCCCATCCGTAAAATTTTAGGTTGCCC
>JANXXX010000098.1 GCA_025350405.1 Gallionella sp. | reverse complement strand
TATAACTATCGGGGCGTATCGAGGTATCATTTTCCAATGTATCTGAAAGAAATCGAATACCGTTACAATCATCGTCAGGAAAATATTTTCAAACTCTTCCTGACTATCTATTTTGGTTACGTTTCGCCCTAATTACCAAATGTTTTCCTGCCCAGCCGACCGGCTTTGATAAAGTTCTCCGCCCCGGTTGGCTGCCATATAAAGCGCAGCGAACAGGATGAACTGACGGATGTGAAGGCAGCCACCCAGGCAAATTACGCCTATAACGAGCACCCCGATTCCTCGAACTATTGGCAAAATGTACAATTAACCGGGCTAAAATTTGGTATAACTCCCATCTGGGTTATGTCGATAAATATTGAATATTCAAAATTATTATGCGCAAACAGGCCTCCACATGAGTCATTCCGCTCCGCACCTCTCCGTCGTCATTCCGGTATACAAAGCCGAGCATTGCCTTAATGAACTATACCTTAGGCTGAAGGCAGCGCTGGAAAGCATCTCGCCGGATTTTGAAATCGTACTGGTCGAGGACTGCGGTGCCGACAACTCGTGGCAGGTGATCGAGCGGCTGGCGGCGGCCGATCCACGCGTGCGCGGCATCCAGTTCAGCCGCAACTTCGGCCAGCATTACGGCATTACCGCCGGGATTGATCACTGTCACGGCGACTGGGTGATAGTAATGGATTGCGACCTGCAGGATAGACCAGAGGAAATCCCACGCCTGTATACCAAGGCGCAAGAGGGTTACGACATCGTGCTGGCGCGGCGCGCGGCGCGTCAAGATCCATTATTGAAACGCCTTACCTCATGGCTGTTCTACAAGATATTCAGCTATCTGGCGGATATAGAATACGATGGCGCCAGCGGCAATTTCCGCATCATGTCGCGCAAAGTGGTGGCAAGCTTCCGCCGTATGGGCGAACAATTGCGCTTTTTCGGTGGACTGGTACAGTGGCTGGGATTTCCCACGGCCAGCATAGAAGTGGAACACGCCGAACGCTTTGAGGGTAACTCCACTTACACTTTCGGCAAGTTATGGAAGCTGGCTACCGAAACCATCATTGCCTATTCCGATAAACCATTGCGTATCGGTGTGCGCTTTGGCTTTGGCATGGCTGGCTTGGCATTCTGTTATGGCATATACATATTGCTGCGCGCATGGACATATGGCTCACCGATTCCAGGTTGGAATAGTTTGATCGTGTCGCTGTATTTTATTGGCGGGATCATCATCGCAATGCTGGGCATTATCGGTATCTATCTGGGCAAGGCCTTCGACGAAAGCAAGAAGCGGCCACTATATATCGTCAGGCGGACAACCTTTGATGAACTCAACACCGCTGCTTAAGCCCACGCCGTGGGACACGGCGGCGTTTGGCATGCCCACTTGGGAGCTGGCTGAATACACGAAAACGGCCCTGCAACAAGCGGCGCAAACCGTCGGCCATTTCACACTCAAGGTCGATCCGTTAGCGGATAAACGGCTATTGCATGAGTATGGCTACTACTACTGCGACACATTGATCGAACCGCATTGCAACGCGCCGCGGTTGCGCGCAGTGCAACACCCGGAGGCAACTTTTTCCAGGGAAGTCGATGTTGAACAGGCTCTGGCGATTTGCCACGGCGCTTTCGCGCACGGCCGCTTTCATCGCGACTTTAATCTGCCCAAAGCGGCTGCCGATCTGCGCTATGACAACTGGCTGAAACAACTGCTCGATGCACGGCAAGTTTATGGATTGTACTGGCAAGGCACGCTGGCGGGCTTCATCGCTCACAGTGGCAACAACCTCGTGTTGCATGCGCTGGCGGGAAAGTATCGTGGCAAAGGTTGGTCGAAATACTGGTGGAGCGCGGTGTGCGGCGAACTGCTGTCAACCGGGCATCACGAAGTGAAAAGCTCGATTTCAGCCGCCAATCTCGCCGTATTCAATCTCTACGCTTCACTGGGTTTTACCTTCAGCAATCCGCAGGATATTTATCACCGGATGACCACGTGAGACATTGCCAGTGATACATAAACAATCAAGTCAATGCGACAATTAATCCGTTACGGCTTGGTGGGCGTGGTGAGTAATTTAACAATTTACATTGTTTACTTGCTCATTACCTACCTCGGCGTTGAACCCAAGCAGGCCATGACTCTGGTGTACATTATTGGCGCATCCATCGGGTTTATAGGCAATCGGAAATGGACATTCGCACATCGCGGTGACTCTGCCAGTGCGGTTCTGCGCTATGTGCTGGCTCATTTATTTGGGTATCTGCTCAATTTTTTGATTCTTTTTTCATTTGTTGACCGCTTGGGTTATGCCCATCAATGGGTTCAAGCCGTGGCGATAATAATCGTCGCCGGTTTTCTTTTTATCGTGTTTAAATATTTCGTTTTTCGCGAAAGAACAGGGCGAGCCCAAATATGAATATCGGTTTCAAGGCTCACTACTTTAAAGAATTGGCCGAATTAGAGGCGGGAAATTTTTGGTTCCGCGCCAGGAATAAGCTGATTCTCTGGGCTATCCATAAGTATTCTCCAAGGCTGAAATCCTTCCTCGAGATCGGCTGCGGAACAGGATTTGTTATTTCGGCTATCTCTATACGTTTTCCAAATGCCAAGCTGTCCGGGAGCGAGTATCTGGAAGAAGGATTGGTGTATGCCAAGCAGCGCGTACCCGGCGCCGTATTCACGCAAATGGATGCCCGACACATTCCCTACGAATCAGAACTGGATGCCATCGGGGCCTTCGATGTGCTGGAGCATATAGAAGAGGATGAGGCCGTGCTGCAACAAATTTGCAAAGCACTTAAACCCGGCGGTGTACTATTCCTCACCGTTCCACAACATCGTTGGCTATGGAGCGCGGTTGATGAATATGCCTGCCATGTCAGGAGATATGGCGCTGCTGAACTGCATCAAAAAGTTTGCCGGGCGGGATTTGAGATCATGCGAAGCACTTCGTTTGTCAGCACGCTGCTACCGGCAATGTATTTATCCAGACTGTTGCAATGGAACAAAAAAGATATGGACATGGATGATGTGGCCGGTTTGCGCATCAATCCCATCCTGAACAAAACTTTTGAATGGCTGCTGGATTTTGAGTTGGCACTGATCCGTGCTGGTGTTGCCTTGCCGGTTGGCGGCTCGAGATTGCTGGTTGCCCGCAAACTGATGTGATAAGGAAGGATGCATAAAAGATGAGTACTAACAATATCCCTTTCAACAAGCCCTATATGACAGGCCGCGAACTCTGGTATATCGCGCAAGCCCATACCAATGGCCACCTCGCCGGCGACGGCATGTTCACCAAAAAATGCCACGCCTGGCTGGAAGCGCGCACCGGTGCGCACAAGGCATTGCTCACCCATTCATGCACGGCATCGCTCGATATGGCGGCGATGCTCGCGGAAATTCAACCGGGCGACGAAGTGATCATGCCGTCCTATACCTTTGTCTCAACGGCCAACGCCTTCGTGCTGCGCGGCGGGGTTCCGGTGTTTGTCGACATCCGCCCGGATACGCTGAATATCGACGAAACGCTGATCGAGGCCGCCATCACCCCGCGCACCAAGGCGATCGTGCCGGTGCATTACGCAGGGGTAGCCTGTGAAATGGATGCCATCATGAACATCGCGCAACGCCACAAGCTGTTGGTCATCGAGGATGCCGCACAGGCGGTCATGTCTACCTACAATGGCAAGCCGCTGGGTACGATCGGCCACCTCGGCGCCTATTCCTTCCATGAAACCAAAAACATCATCTCCGGGGAAGGTGGCGCCTTGCTGGTCAACGATGACCGCTTTGCCGAACGGGCGGAGATCATTCGCGAGAAGGGCACCAACCGCAGCCAGTTTTTTCGCGGCCAGATCGATAAATACACCTGGGTGGATATCGGATCGTCCTACTTGCCCGGCGAGGTGATCGCGGCCTTTCTGTGGGCACAGATGGAAGAAGCCCAGAGCATTACACAGAAACGTTTGGATATCTGGCATCGCTACCATGCAGCCATGGCTCTGCTCGAAGATGCCGGCAAGTTGCGCCGCCCCATCATTCCGGAGGGTTGCCAGCACAATGCGCACATGTATTACATCCTGCTGGACTCTCTGAAAAAACGCACCGAGGTGATCGCCCAACTGAAAGCACAGGGCGTAAATGCGGTGTTCCACTATGTGCCGCTGCACAGCTCCCCGGCCGGAAAAAAATATGGCCGAAGCAGCGGCGAGTTACGACATACCGGCAATTTGTCGGATCGCCTGTTGCGACTGCCTTTGTGGGTAGGTATGGATGAAGCGCAGGATAAGGTTATCGAACAATTACAACAGGCCGTCGGTTAGTAGGTCGGGTTTCTACCCGGCACTTATAAAGGCATTGCATGATTACTGGGTGCGCCTGGCAAAGAGATATCCCAATCCATCCTGATAAACAAGCTGCCAACCGGGATGGTTCTGCAAATAATCGATAACAGGATAACGTTTATCGCTAAAAGCGCTGCTATAAGGCACCAGCGCCAGATCGAAATTCTGTTGCTCAAAAAAGCGCAGGCCTTCCGGTGTGGTCCACAATATATTGGTGTATGGCGCCACACGGTAGGGGTCGAGCGTTCTGCCATCGATGAACAAGGACGTCGTGCCGGATAAATTCCACAGCAGGTAACCACCCCAATTCATGGTATTGAACATCTTGCCGCCCAGATGGTTGGCTTTGATAAAAGCCACCGCCCCGACCGGGAACCGTTGCTCCTGCAAACCGTGCAGAAACACTTTTTCCTGCCTGTAGCCATACCCTAAAAATGCCAGCGCAACAGCCAGCACGGATAGCTGGATCGCGGCCGTGGGCAGCTTGACCCGGCTCAACATACGATTCAAGCTGGCTGCCACATAGGGCGCCGCGACTAACACAAACAGCGGGATATAGCGGTAGCCGACCACGCTGATCATGCCCAGCACAAGAACCAGGGCGCCCTGCTTCCAATAGGTCTTGCTAAACAGACCTGGCAATGACACCAGTGTCACACCGATGAACACCCAGTAATACAGGGTAGCTGGCCACAACGACCAAGGGCTGGCATATTCCGACACAAGCTCGCGGATCGAGCCGCTTTGCTGCAAGATGATGCATTTAAAAGTATCCAACCCGCTGGGCGCCAACACCAACATCGCGCTGCTCAAACCCACTACTACCAGCATCAATATGTTTTGCGGCGTATTGAAGCGCCCCTGCGCCCAACGATTTTCCAGCACATAGCCGATACCGAATAATCCCAGCGCCGCCACGCCAAGCAGCACTGCACCATGGGTATTGCTCCACAACAGCATGACTGGCGGGATGCAATACAGCAACCAACGCTTGCCGCTGCGCGCAAAACTATCGAGCAACAGAAAAAGCAGGGATAACAACAAAAAGGAAAGAAGCTGCGGACGCTCGCCGTTATGATGCAATATCGCCAGTCCGGACAGTGCCGTGATGGCCAAGGTGAATGCGCTGGTGGATGCGGCAAGGCGGCTGCGCATATACACGATGGCCAAACAGAGCGCCAGCACGCCGGCGCGAAAATAAATGATGCCGTCAAGATCGAACCAACGGTAAACCGAATACAACAACACTTGACCCAGCCATTCGCTTTTCAGCACAGTCTGCCCGCACGCATTGGCGGCATCGTACATGCCGAATGGATCTACGCTCGGAATCGCGCCATGCTCCAGGATGCTCCTGCCGGCAGCGATATGCCACCAGAAATCGATATCCCATACCTTGACAGAAAAGAAACCAAAGAACGTAACGAGCAGCGCCGCCAGCGCCAAATATTCAAGATAATATTTTCGCCCACTCATGACAGATCATCTGTTGAGATTGTGCGCAGACCGCTTAGCTTTTGTTGATACATGATTGCCCTTGCATTGCATAATATCGGCAAAATAAAAATTAGACTCAGGCACCCTTGGTTATATTGCCCGGCAATTATGCCGCTACAGAGTTGCGTTTTTTCAAGTGTACTAAACAACGATGTATCCATTGCACGGTCAATTTTTCCTGTACCGAGTTTTGCCGCAGCCGCGCTTTCAACCCGGGGAAATCGACACGATCCAGCGGCTGATCCTGATTGAAACAGGAAAACACGTAGCTGGTCTTGCCGGTCTCGGGATCAATTTGCGCCTGCAAGCATTGGGCACAGATCTCCTTCATCATGCATTGCATCGGTGAATTGATCGAACCAATCGCAAAGTGATGCGGCTTCAGATACGGCTGCAACACCTGGTGGCGCGCCGCCGCGACCGCGGCCATCATGCTGTCGGAGCCGATCGCGATGATGCGATCGGTGTCGGCGAACGCAATCGGTTGCATCCCGAGTGCACCGCTCGCATAAGCCGCCATGGCTTCTACGATATTACCGACGAAGCTGTAATCCTGAGGACGCGATGGCATAAAGCCGGGCTGCTCGTCGCAGCACCAGATCACCACATCGGCGGCGTTTTCGATCTCGGCCACCTTGTAGCGATCGATCATTTTTTTGTAGCCGGCGAAATAAAGCACTTTCGATCCAGCCGCCCGCAAGGCCTGACCGATGGAAAATAACACCGCATTGCCGAGTCCGCCGCCCACCAGCATCACGGTCTCATCGGCGGGTATCTCGGTCGGCGTGCCGGTCGGCCCCATCAACACCACCGGCTCGCCGGGCTTGAGCATGGCACACAAGTCAGCCGAGCCACCCATCTCCAGCACGATGGTGGAAATGAGTCCTCGCTCAGGGTCGACCCATGCGCCAGTCAATGCCAGACCTTCCATCGCCAGCCGGGTATCGTCGATTTCCAGCGCATTGGTCTCGTAATTTTGCAGCCGGTAAAACTGCCCGGGGCGAAAACGCTGCGCAGCCAGCGGCGCTTTGATGATGACTTCGACGATATTTGGCGTCAGGCGGATGACTTCGTGCACAGTGGCACGCAATGAGTGATTGAGCTGCGCCAGAAACTCGGCGTCAGACAATTGCGATGCCGGGCGCACCCGCTCCAGCACGGAGCTGACCGACGGATAACCCTGCTTCGCGCTCCCCATCGCTTTGACCACATTGCCAAAGAACGAAGGGTGCACATCACCGAAGAAACTGAGGAAGCGGCCATCGGAATACTTGGACAACAGCACTTGCACATCTTTCGGCTTGGCGCTGGCAGGCTCGGGGCGCACCGGAACACCGTTTGCATCGCAAGCCTGGAAATAGCGGCCATCGAGTTCAAAATGGTCAGGGTCTTCGCGTGCCAGCACCGTGTTCGGCTGGGTGCCGGCGGCGACCAGAATGGTGCGCGCTGTAACTTCAATCTCTGCACCAGAGCTCCAAACACCTTCATCACTACGATGTTGCATCGACATGCGAATCGCACGCACAGCGCCGAATTCATCGACCTCGATTCGTGTCGGGTTGAGTCCCTCGGCAAAGCTTATCCCTTCTTCGAGCGCTTTTTCGACTTCCTCATGGTTCAGCGTATACGAGGGACTGTCGATCAAACGTTTACGATAGGCTATCGTGACGCCGCCCCAGCTTTGCAGCAATTCGATGATGCGCGGCGCGCGTCCTGCTGCGGCGGCGCCGCGGCGCTCGGCCTCGATAGCTCGGGCATGGTTTAAAAACTCTTCGGCAATATGCCGCTCCTCGGGCATCCACGGCTGATGTACCGCGGCCTCGCCTTTTTCGGCAACCAGGATTTCGTAGCGGTGCAAAAATTTCTCGACCTGCACCAGATAGTAAGCCAGCGATTCGGTAGCCGTATCGATTGCGGTAAGGCCACCGCCGATCACGACCACCGGCAAACGTATTTGCAAATTGGCGATGGAGTTTTGTTTCGCCGCACCGGTCAATTGCAGCGCCATCAAAAAATCCGAGGCGGTGCGCACCCCGCGTGCCAGACCGTTGGGAATATCGAGCACAGTCGGACGGCCGGCACCGTTAGCCAGCGCGATATGATCGAAGCCAGCGGCGAATGCCGTGTCCACGGTCAACGTGCCGCCGAAGCGCACGCCGCCGAACAAAGCGAATTGGCTGCGCCGCTCCAGCAGCAAACGAATCAGCTTCAAAAAATTCTTGTCCCAGCGCACCGTGATGCCATATTCGGCGACGCCGCCGAACCCGGCCAGCACACGGTCATCGAGCGACTCATACAGGTCGGCGACGTCACGGATAGGCGCAAAAGGCACGCGCTCACCATTGGCGCCCACACCGCTGATGTGCGGCGGCAACGGTTCTATTTTCAAGCCATCGATCCCGACCACGTTATGGCCGTCATTGATCAGATGATGGGCGAGCGTGAAGCCGGCCGGACCCATCCCGGCGATCAACACGCGACGGCCACTCGGCGCTTTCGGATAAGGCCGTTGCAAATGCAGCGGGTTCCAGCGCGTCAGCAGACTGTATATCTCGAAGCCCCACGGCAGATCGAGCACATCCTTGAGCGTGAGCGTCTCCGCCTGAGGGATGTCGACCGGCTGTTGCTTTTGATAGATGCACGACTTCATGCAATCGTTGCAGATACGATGCCCGGTCGCCGCCAGCATCGGATTATCGACCGCGATGATGGCTAGTGCTCCCAGTGCATAACCCTCAGCCTTGACCTTGTGGAACTCGGAGATCTTCTCCTCGAGCGGACACCCGGCCAGCTTCACGCCGAAACTATTTTTCTTGAATGGAGTCACGCTGCCATCGGCGGGCGGCTTTTCTCTGAGGCCTTTGGCACACGAATCCTTGCCCTGCTCGTGACACCAGATGCAGTAATTGGCCTGATCGAGCGCGCCGGTGAGATCGGTGCCTACATCGGTCAGTTTGAATCCCTGACGACGGCGCTGCGCATGCCCTCCGCCAAGCCGATAGGCGGTGATGCCATCCAGGTTGACGGTTGCCAATGGAACCAGATGTTCGAAATCAAGCTTGGCCGGAATCTTGAACAAGATGCCTCTGCGGTGGCGCTCGCGTCCGGCTGCGGTTTGCACCGCCCAGGCCGCATAGCGGGTAGCGAGCAGTAATTCGTTGGCGTGGGCCACTTCATCTGCCATCCACTTTGTTACCTGCCGCGCATAGGCTAACTCGCTGAACGGTGCTCCGATGCGCGCCGTTAACTCAGCTTCAAGCGCAGGACCGTCGATGGTCGCAGCTTCTTCCGGTTTTATTTTCGACATCGCCCGGCGCTGCACGAATAGACGTTTACAACTATAGAGCGGGGCCAGCTCGTGATGTTGCTCGGCCAAGGCACGCACCTGCGTTTCGATGCCGAACAAGCGCGCGATAAAATCTTCGAGATGTGGCGCCAGCGCGATCAACAGTTCCGATTGTGCCTTGCCGGAAAGATCAGTGGGAGATAGTCGGGCGGCTTCAAGTTGCGCGCGTAACGATGCATCGCCTGCGCCCAGAAAATCGAGGAACGCAGCATCGAGACGGAGAAGTCCGTCCCGCTCATAAAGATCGCCGAACGAAAATCCATCCCTCAGGTTCAAGTTCCGATGATGTGCAGAATCATATTGAGGGGGCAGCATTATCACTCCTCGTCAATCAGTTGTATTTCAAGTTTCTCTGCGCGTATCCCTGCTGAAAAACCTTTGAGCATTCTTCCCATTTCGCGTAAAGCCATTAGCATCTCCACCACGATTTTCTCATCTTTAGACAGTACCTCATACAGGGCCGGTGAATCACAAACCATCTTGTGGTTTACGCCCCCACCCGACTCGGCAAGCATACACTTGCCCATCTCAACAGGATGAACATCCAGCCGTTTGGCCAGCAATTGTTGCAACTGCAGGATCATGATTTGCGCCTGCTGTTCGGATCGCTGCCTGAATTGAGATTCTATCGTTTGTTGATAATAAGTTGGCGTAATATCTTGCCGGGACGGGCGTGCATGAAATAATTGCACAGGCGCAGTGGGTGTTAGCAACTCCTTGCTGGGTTTAGCTTGCACTTTCGGGGGGGATAACTGAGTTAACCTGACCTCTAAACTTTCAATTTTCTTTTCTGTTGGTGTAGTCGTATGGAACTGAAGAAGTAAATATAAGAATAAAAACACGAGAAAATGCACCAGCAGCGAGATCGTCATGCCAAAAATCAATCTGTTATTGCTCAACTTTACAGCCAATTGTCTACGCCTTTTATTAAATCAAGAATCATTTGTCCGATATGCAGAATTATATGACAAGCTGGATTCTAACCTTACTCCGGCATGACGGAGTGGCAGGTTTCATATGCTGGCTTTAATGTTGTATAGCTCAATAGACACTTGTCAGCATCTCGAAATGCCGTCTTCCTAACTCGACAGGATAGAGGCGACCATTGTTTTTATTGACAGATAGTGCCAAAAAAAACTACATTCCTCCTCTGATCCTTTCATCTCACCCTCAACAACAATCGTTATTCGGGAGATCGTAATGTCCAACATCGAATCTGTACTGAATGAAATACGCGTTTTCAAGCCATCAGCTGAATTCGTTAAACAGGCCAATGTTTCCGGGATGGGTGCTTACCGCACCTTGGCTGATGCCGCACAAAAAGATTACACGGGCTACTGGGCAAAGCTGGCGCGCGAAAACATCCTGTGGCGCAAACCGTTCACAAAGACACTGGATGAAAGTAATGCGCCATTTTTCAAGTGGTTTGAGGATGGTGAGCTGAACGTTTCCTACAACTGTCTCGACAAGCACCTTGCCACCCAAGCGGAAAAGACCGCGATCATTTTCGAAGCCGATGACGGCAAGGTCTCAAAAATCAATTACCGCGATCTGTACGCGCGCGTGTGTCAATTTGCCAATGGCCTGAAGTCGCGCGGCATCAAAAAAGGCGACCGCGTCATCATCTACCTGCCAATGAGCATCGAAGCTGCTGTGGCGATGCAAGCCTGCGCGCGCATCGGCGCGATCCATTCTGTGGTGTTCGGCGGCTTTTCCGCCAAGAGCCTGCACGAGCGCATCACCGATGCGCAGGCCTGCGCAGTGATCACAGCTGATGCGCAGATGCGCGGCGGCAAGGTGATGCCGCTGAAATCCATCGTGGACGAAGCGCTCACGATGGAAGGTTGCGATGTGGTCAAGCACGTCATCATCTATCGCCGCGCTGGAAACGAGATGCAGTTTAACGCGCCACGTGATGCTTGGTGGCATGATCTGGTGGCCAAGCAAAAAACAACTTGCGAACCGGAATGGGTCGGCGCGGAACATCCGTTGTTCATCCTTTACACTTCAGGCTCCACCGGCAAACCCAAAGGCGTGCAACATTCCAGCGGCGGCTATTTGCTCGGCGCGATACTGACGATGCAATGGGTGTTCGACTACAAACCCACCGACATCTTCTGGTGTACCGCAGATGTGGGCTGGATCACCGGCCACAGCTATGTCGCCTACGGCCCGCTGGCAGTGGGCGCAACGCAAGTGATGTACGAAGGTATACCGACATTTCCCGATGCCGGACGGTTCTGGAAGATGATCCAGAATCACAAGGTCACCACCTTTTACACCGCTCCTACCGCGATACGCTCGCTGATCAAACTCGGCAGTGATTTGCCTAAACAGTATGATCTTTCTTCACTGCGCCTGCTTGGCACGGTCGGCGAGCCGATCAACCCTGAGGCGTGGATGTGGTACTACAACACCGTCGGCCAGACACGCTGCCCGATCGTGGACACCTGGTGGCAGACCGAAACCGGCTGCCACATGATCGCGCCGCTGCCTGGCGCTGTGCCGACCAAACCCGGTTCGTGCACACTGCCGATCCCCGGCATACAGGTCGCAGTGGTGGATGAGCTGGGTAATGAAGTCGGCACCAATCAAGGCGGCTCGCTGGTCATCACCAAATCTTTTCCATCGCAGATACGCACCATCTGGGGCGACCCGGAACGTTTCAAAAAAAACTATTTCCCCAAAGAAATGCGCGGCGCCTATTTGGCGGGCGACTCTGCCAACCGTGACGAAGACGGCTACATCTGGATCATGGGACGCAACGACGACGTGCTTAAAGTCTCCGGCCATCGCTTGGGCACGATGGAGATCGAATCGGCACTGGTCGCCAATCCGCTGGTGGCGGAAGCCGCCGTGGTCGGGCGTCCGCACGACATCAAAGGCGAATCTATCGTCGCTTTCGTGGTACTGAAAAGCGCACGTCCGACAGAAGCTGCCAAGGCGAAAGAGATCGTCGAAATCTTGCGCAACTGGGTCAGCAAGGAGATCGGCCCCATCGCCAAGCCGGACGAAATCCGTTTCGGCGACAACCTGCCCAAGACGCGTTCCGGAAAAATCATGCGCCGCCTGCTGCGTGCCATCGCCAACGGCGAAGAGATCACACAGGATGTTTCGACACTGGAAAACCCGGCCATACTGGAACAATTAAAAGAAGTAGTGCGCTAATTTCAAAGTAGTGCATTTGTATCGAAGCTGAGCCGGGTTTCAGCGCGGCGGCCAAAGCCAAAACCCCCGCGAACAACTCAAAAATGCAGTTAGGGAAACACTGAGCAAGTCCGTTCGTGGTGATAACCAATGACTTGCCGCTTAAACGTCTTAGTCAAATGGCTAGTAGTTTCATTAGGGTTTCCTGTTCACTCAGTCAATACACCACGCTTCGCGCGGCACTGGTGGAACTACTAACCATCTGACTTGGCTGCCAAACAACAGCAGCCAAGACGCTGCTTATCAGGACGAACGGAAAATGTATCAAACCATAGTTGTGACTTAATTCAGCGCTTCCTAAGACCCAAAAATTATATCGAACTTTAATTTCCCCCTTGCCCCCGCCCCGGCGGATGTCCTTTTCCGACCTTTCGTCCCCTATCCTCTGCCTTTTGTCTTATCCCCGCTGTTTTCAATTGACCTGAGCGCGGCTGTTAGACTACTATCACGCCGGATTTACTTCAGGAAGGGTATTCGTGTTATTGATTCGATTGATTTTTTTAGTACTCTTTGCGGTTAGTACGCTCAGCTTGCCAAGCTTTGCTCATGCAGAAGAAACGCTCGCACTCAACTCAACTCTAGTTGATACGACTGTGCCAACATTTCTTCCTTCGGCGCGCGACATCAAAATCGAGCTTCTTCCCGAAACACCGACGCCAACGGCAACTCAGGAAATTTCGAAATCCGATCCAGCGCAATCCGGCCCGGCAACACAAGACTTGTGGGCGCGCATACGCAATGGTTTCGCGATGCAGGGAATGGATTCCAAGCTGGTCACCAAGCACGAGAAATGGTATGCCAACCATCCCGATTACGTGGAGCGGATGTCTGATCGGGCACGCCGCTACCTTTATTTCATCACCGAAGAAGTGGAACGCCGCGGCATGCCCAGCGAAATCGCACTGCTGCCTATGGTCGAAAGCGCCTTTAATCCCGGTGCATATTCTATCAGCCGCGCTTCAGGCATCTGGCAATTCATCCCGTCCACTGGCAAGAAGTTCGGCATGCAGCAAAATTGGTGGTATGACGGCCGCCGCGATATCATCAGCGCAACCAACGGTGCGCTCGATTACCTGCAAAAACTGCACGACCAGTTCGGTGAATGGGATCTGGCCCTGGCTGCCTACAATTGCGGTGAAGGCGCGGTGCAACGCGCGCAGACGCACAATCGCAGACGCGGCTTGCCGACCAATTACGCAAGCCTGAAATTGCTGAAGGAAACCCGCAATTACGTGCCTAAGCTAATCGCCATCAAGAACATCATCGCCGACCCTGCCCGCTTTGCGCTGACGCTGTCCGAGATACGCAACGAACCCTACTTTGCCCCGGTTGCCACCAGCAAACACATGGACGTGAAACTGGCCGCGCAACTTGCCGACATCTCCGAAGAAGAATTTATAGCACTCAATCCGGCGCACACCCGTCCGGTGATCCTGCAGGAAAGCACCGATCTGATTTTGCTGCCGATAAACAAGATCGAGACTTTCCAAGCCAATCTGGATCGCTATGACAAACCACTGGTCAGCTGGCAATCTTATCAGCCGAAGAAAGGCGAGCGCCTCGACAAATTGGCGCCGCGCTTCGGCCTGTCGGTGGAAAATCTCAAGTCCGTAAATGGCCTCTCTTCGCACGGCAATATCAGCACCGGGCAAACTTTGCTGGTGCCGATCAATGGCGAGGAAATCGCAAGCGAATTTGAAGCTTTCAACATGAACCTCGCCGCCGATGACCACGGACGGTCTATACAGCACAGAGTGCGCAAAGGCGAAACATTGTCCGGCATAGCACGTCGTTACCATGTCAGCGTTGCGAGGCTGAAGCAATGGAACGGGCCAATGAGTATCCTGAGGATCGGCCAGGTCATCGCTGTTGCACAGGTTGCGGCACGCAAACCTTCTAACCGTCACCGCGCGAAAAAATCCACTGATCGCTCGAACAAGTTGGCTTAATACACTGCCCATTCCAAATGTGTGGAGCGATCTACCAGAACCAATTGATGCTCAATTCAAGAAGCAATGCACCCGATGCGTCACCGAGTAAGTCATGGCTGGCGGATAAGCGGCACGGCATTGTTCCATGGCATGTGAGCAACGCGGGGCAAAATGGCATCCCGGCGGTGGATTGGCCGGTGACGGCAAGTCGCCCTCCAACCTGATTCGTTCCACGCCTTGCCCATCGATACGCGGCACAGCAGACAGCAATGCTTGCGTATAAGGATGCTTGGGTGAGCGCAACACCTCCTCTGCAGTGCCGCGCTCCACAATGCGCCCGAGATACATCACACACACTTCGTGCGCAAGATATTCCACCACCGCAAGATTGTGCGTGATAAATAAATAGCTCAGATTCAATTCTTGTTGCAATTTCTTCAGTAGATTCAAGATTTGCGCCTGTACCGACACATCCAGCGCGCTGGTCGGTTCATCGCAAATCAGCAGCTGTGGCGACACCGCAAGCGCACGCGCAATCGCAATGCGCTGGCGTTGCCCGCCCGAGAACTCATGCGGATAACGCCACTTGGAATTGCGCGTTAGACCGACCTGATCAAGCAAAATATCGATGTGCGCCTGGCGTGCCGCACTGTTGCTCTCAATATTAAGCGCGGCCATGCCCTCCTCGAGAATTTCCGCGACACGCATTTTCGGATTCAGTGAAGCGTATGGATCCTGAAACACCATCTGCATCGCGGCGTGCTGTTCGCGGATATTAGCACCGACCAATTCTCGACCGGTAAATTGCACACTTCCCGCAGTGGGTGGAATCAACCGCAACAATGCCTTGCCCAAAGTTGTCTTGCCGCAACCTGATTCGCCGACCAGCGCCAGCGTGCTCCCCTGCGGAATCTGCAGCGACACACCATCCACCGCTTTCACCTGGCCGACCACGTGCTGCAAAATGCCCTTGCGGATCGGGAAGTGGACGCGCAAGTCGGAGACTTGCAGAAGCGGGGAGCCAGGTTCAAAATTCAAGTCGGATTTGGAAGCAACATGATACTCCTGCACTTTAGCCTCCATCCCCTGCCGCTTGCCCCTTGCATCTTGCCCCTCATAGAGATGGCATCGCACCCCCTGCCCTTCTGCCACCACCGTCCACTGCGGCGTTTGTTCGCTGCATAGTGACCAGGCCTTGTCGCAACGCGCAGTAAAACGGCAGCCCTGCGTGATGCTGCCTAGCGGCGGCACGCTACCTGGAATCGCGGCCAGCGGCTGTCCAATCCGTGCGGCACTTGGTAACGCAGCAAACAATTTTTGCGTATAGGGGTGCAACGGCTGGGACAACAATTGTGCGCGGCTGGCCTGCTCGACGATCTGCCCCGCGTACATCACGCCAGCTTGATGTGCCATTTCTGCCACCACCCCGAGATCGTGCGTGATCAACAACAGCGACATACCGCTGCCCGACTGGGTGTCGCGCAACAGTCGCAACACCTGTGCCTGCGTGGTCACATCCAGCGCGGTGGTCGGCTCGTCGGCAACCAGCAACTTGGGCTGTCCGGCCAGAGCCATCGCAATCATCACGCGCTGCTTCATGCCCCCGGAAAGTTGCATCGGATATTCCGTTACGCGCCGTGCCGCATCCGGAATGCCGACCTGATCTAGTAACTCCACGCAACGCTGTTGGGAAGCCTTACCCTGCATACCTTGATGCAACTCCAATACTTCAGCGATCTGCTCACCGACTGTCATCACCGGATTCAGGCTCAGCCCCGGTTCCTGAAAGATCATTGCCGCTGTTCCGCCGCGCACTGTGCGCATCTCGCGTTCACGCAAACCGAACAGCTCGACGCCCTCCAGTTGCGCCGTTCCTCCAGCATGCATCACACCATCCGGCAACAGACGCAGCAGCGATAACGCGGTCATGGATTTGCCACAGCCTGATTCGCCGAGCAAAGCATAGGTCTCGCCGTTCTGGATGCTGAAAGAAATGTTATCCACGATGCGCGCGCCGTTGCGCAACTGCGTGATCAGGCCGGAGACACGCAGAATGTCAGCCATCACGCCACCGCTTCGGTACGATTCAAGCGCGGATCGAACGCATCTCTCACCGCGTCGGCAAACAGGTTTGCCGCCAGCACCAGTACAAGCATGAAGCCGAACGCGGAGGCCAACGCCCACCACACCATAGGCTCGCGCCCCATCTCCATCCGCGCCGCATTGATCATCGTGCCGAAGCTGATCATCGAGGGATCGACGCCCACACCGACGTAGGACAGCACCGCTTCAGCCAGTACCAGCCCGCTGAAATCCATCACCAGCGAGATCAGCACGATATGCATCACGTTCGGCATGATGTGGCGCGTCAGGATGCGCAAAGAAGACACACCGAACGACTGCGCCGCCTGGATGTATTCCATTTCGCGCAGTTTGAGCGTCTCGCCGCGCAGTAGGCGGCACAGCCCAGTCCAGCTGGTGACCCCGAGGATCAGGCACAGGAACACCAGGCGCAGATCGGCACGCGACGCGGAATTGTCGAACCATTGCGGATGAGTATCAATGGTCACCTGCATCATCAGCACCGCCGCCGCGATCAGCAGCACGCTGGGTATCGAACTCAGCACGGTGTAGATGTACTGGATCACGTCATCCACCCAGCCGCGCAAATAGCCTGCAGCGATACCCAGCAATAAAGCCAGCGGCAACGTGACCAGTGTCGTTACGGTGCCGATGATCAGTCCGGTGCGTATGCTTTTCAGCGAAAGGTACAGCACATCCTGCCCGACCTTGTCGGTACCGAGCACATGATAGACCACAGCCAGATTGATGGTCATGCCGATCAGTGCGGAGATGATCAGCGTGGCAATCAGCAGGGGACGTAGCGGCCAGCCACGTTGCGCCAACCATCGCTTGCTACCCAGCGTAATCAATAACCCCACCAACATGCCCGCCAACATACCTGTCACCCAGCGCCAACATACATCGCTATCCTGCAGTTGCATATCGGTCAGATGCGCGCCACCGTAGCGCAAGCGCGGGTACTCGCGCGCGATGTTGCCGTGTGCGTCGCTGATGCTTTCCTTGGCATACAGCGTCACAGCCAGCGGTGCGGAATAAGTCTTTTCGGTCTGGGTGCGCAACGGTGTAACCAGCTTGTCGAACACGCTCAGTACCTCCGGCGAATACACCGTCTCGCCGCCATTCTTTTCCGGCAACGCGATCCGATAGTGCAGCGTGTCCAGCAATCCGATCAGCAGAAACAGCGACAGCACCAGCAACGACACCATCGCTGTCGCGCTCTGCGCCACGCGCTGCCATGGCAACATCAAATGCTCGCGCTGCCGCACATACAATGCGCTGGCAGTGCCCGCAGCCAGCAACAGGAACACCAGTGCATCGCTCCACAACATGACCGGCATGAAACTCATTGCAACCGCACCCGTGGATCGACCATCGTGTAGGAAATGTCGGTCAAGATCAGCCCGACGATATACAACAGCGAACCGAGAAACACCATCGCGCGCACCACGCTGAAATCCTGCGCATTGATCGCATCTATCGTGTAGCTGCCCAAGCCGGGAATGCCGAAGAACGACTCGGTGAGCAGGCTACCCATGAACAGCAGCGGGATCACCACCACCACGCCGGTAAGGATAGGGATCATCGCGTTCTTCAACACGTGGCGGAACAGCACGCGCAGCTCGGACAAGCCCTTGGCGCGCGCGGTGCGCACATAGTCCTTGCCGATCTCTTCGAGGAAGATGGTGCGATACCAGCGGCTGCTGGAACCGACGCTGCCAATTACGCCGATCACGATAGGCAGCACCACGAACTTGAAGCTGCCGATGCCGCCGCTGTAGCCGGAAATGGGCACCAGGTGCCATAGTTTGCTCACGACGAACTGTCCGCCAATGATGTAGAACAAACCGGACACCGACATCAGCAGTACACAGAGCGCCACACCCGCCATGTCCAGCGCAGTGGCGCGAAACAGCGTCATCAGCAGCGCGAAGCTGACATAGACCACCAACCCTACCAGAAAGGTAGGCAACGCAATCGCCAGACTCGGCCCCATGCGTGTTGCGATTTCATGACCGATGCTGCGCCCGTCATCCGAGTAACCGAAGTCGAGCACGAACATGCTGGCTGATTTCTGCCAGAAGATCGTGTCTCTGAATTTGTCTGTACCGTTCGCTGCACCGTTCCGAAACAACGGCTTGTCATAGCCGCGCTGCTGCTTCCATTTCTCGATCGCCTCCGGTGTGACGCGTTTTATGCCCAGCTGCATGCGCGCCATATCATCCGGCGTGTTCACCACGAAGAACAGCGCGAATGTGAGCAAGTTCACCCCGATAAGGATCGGTACGGCATATAGAAGGCGACGAATGATGTAGGCGATCATTCAGTAGCTAACAATTTATAGAATTTCGAAAATGCCGGCAGAAAATCATGTGGGCTGAATAAGTAAAATATCATTCCTGTGAGTTTACCTACCTCTTACCAAACACGATCGTATGAAATACATAATAGTTGAGGCAATTACATTGGTAAAATAATCAAGACGACAACAATTAGGTAAAAAAGTTGCATAACTAGGTATCAGGATAATACAATAGCCCAGACGAAATGAGGAGAATTGAGATGTTTCACACAAAAAACAACCTTGCCGGACTCGCCCTGATTGTATTTCTCACCAGCGCAGTAGCATTCGCTGCGGGGGACGGCTTTGCCACCAACAATGCAGATGCGGCTAAACCAGCCCAGAAGAAACCTGCTAAAAAACGCGCCAAGACACCGCCCAAGGCCGACACAGCCACTACGCCCGCTGCGACGCAACCTACAGCTACAGCCTCTCCGCAGAACATCGCTTCGACTACAACGCCGAGCGACACTGCGGCCGCATCCAGTGTTGCTGCAGCAACCACGCCCAAGGTTGAAGCCAAAAAAATTATTCCTACTGCCAAAGCTGATGAAGACGATAGCGCTGAGGCAATCAAACTGCGCAGCGGCCCGGGCGACCCAATCGCGGGAAAAGATAAATCCGAGTTATGCCAAGGTTGCCACGGTGAAGAAGGGGTTAGCGCAGAGCCAACCGCACCTAAACTCGCGGGACAATATGGCCCATACATCTCCAAGCAGCTGCGCAATTTCCAAGAGGGTATACGCACACACCAGATCATGAGCGACATCGCCAAGACCATCAACGATGATGACTTGAACGATATTTCCGCATACTTCGCCAGCCGTAAGAAAATGAAAGGCAACGGATCTGACAATAAAGTCGGGCAAGAATTATTCTTGCGCGGTGACATGTCCAGGATGATGGTCGCCTGTGTCAACTGCCATGGCGCGAACGGCAAAGGGAAAACCCCTACCAATGCAGTGTTTCCAGTGATTGGCGGTCAGCACAAGGAATACCTTCGCATACAGCTTATTAACTTCAGGGCAGGTGATCGCAGCAACAGCCCCGGCGGTGTGATGAATATCATCACCCAGAGATTAACAGATGCCGAACTGGAAGCATTGGCGGATTATGTTGCAGGACTATAAATGCCGTGCAGCTCTTATTGCGTGCGTATTGCGCTTTCACGGATGGCATCTTGTATGAGCTGCACATGCAAATAGAATTTGATCAGGCAAACGGTTAGCAAAACTAAGCTACCAACGATACAGTTAATAATAAACTCTAAAATAGCAACTTTTTATTTTTATATCAAGAATCAGGGCGGGAAAATGCGTAAATCTACTTTCATATTATCGTCGTGCCTTTTGCTGACTTTCAACGCTTTGTCCATAGAGACAGCTCGTGCGGTCGCACCCAATATCGCCGGCGGGCAGAAAATTTTTAACGAAGGCAAAGGGGATGCTGCCGCTTGCCAAGGTTGTCATGGCGAAAAAGCATTTGGCAACGATGCAATGGGCGCCCCACGTCTGGCCAATATTGGCCAAGGTTATATAGTTAAGCAACTGGGTGATTTTGCTGCCGACAAACGTACTCCGGATGGAGCGGGTGCTGCAATGAACGGTTTTGCAAAAGCCCTGAGCGATCAGGATCGCCTTGATGTGGCTGGATATCTCGACTCACTGGAATACGAGGAAGACTTGTCCGATTTAAAGTCTCTTGCTGCTGACGGAACAAAAGTCGGCAAACCGGATCTAGGCAGGCTCATCGTCACTCAAGGAATAAAGGGGAAGGTGCCTGCTTGCCAGGATTGCCACGGATTTAATGGTCGTGCCTCGAGATTCCCTGCAATCAATCAACAAAAATATGTTTATTTGGTCAATCAACTGACAGCCTGGCGCAGCGGTGCGAGGGCAAATGACCCGACAGTCGACAAGACAGGCATCATGCGTGGAATTGCGAAAAAGCTCTCCGACGAAGATATCGAAAATATCTCGGCATTCCTGTCCACCTCTCCCAGAATTTCACCCGGTGGAGCTAAAAAATAACTATCGTTCCGGCCTTGCTTGCAGTTGCTGCTCAACCGCATCGTTGCCATTACTTACCCTCACAATAAATCACGGAAACAGCCGGGACACCTGAATCAATCGGAGGAAAACATTATGTTTCGCACTACCAACAACATTACCGTCGGCCTGGCTCTGATAGCTCTGCTCACAGCCACTGCAGTATATGCCCGGAATGAAAATACCAACCCTCTCACTGGACATGTCGGAGTCGATGCCAACGACGAAAGCACCGAATCCATCAACCTGCGGAGCGGCCCCGGCAATCCGGTGCTAGGAAGAGATAAGTCACAACTATGTCAAGGTTGCCACGGCGAATTTGGTAATAGCACCGAGCCCTTGATTCCAAAACTCGCGGGACAATATGGAAAATATATTTCCAAAGAGCTCCGCAACTATCAGTCTGGCGTACGAACACATCAGATCATGAACGCTATGGCAGGCACCATTAGCGACGATGATTTGGCCGACATTTCCGCTTATTTTGCCAGCCGTCCGAAAATGAAGGGCAGCGGCTCATCAAGCAACGAACTCGGCAAAACTTTGTTTACCAAGGGTGATATAAACCGAAAGATGATCGCCTGCATTAATTGCCATGGAGTAAATGGAAAAGGACTAACTCCTAAAACTTCGATGTTCCCCGTCCTTGGCGGTCAACAAAAAGAATATTTGCGTAAACAGCTCAAGAATTTCAGGGATAGCGATCGCACCAATAGCCCGAACGGTATCATGAACAAAGTCACCAGTTTATTGACTGATGCTGAAATTGAAGCAATTGCTGATTATCTTTCCGAACTGTAATCTGACAAGCCGAATGTAAATCATTTTATTCTTATGGCACCATCTTGCTTGAACGAGACTGAAATACGGGACTCATCCAGATTCCTCAAGATGGCATGAGGGCATGGCATGTTGCAAATTATAAAAAGCAACGTTGCAACTGGTTTGGCCTTGGTCGCCTCCCTGACATTAACTGCAGCTTTTGCTGAGAGCGATGCCAGCACCCCTTACATGGGAATTGTCGGTGGGCGTATCGGTACCAATATCCAAAAAGAACGTGAAGAAGTCATTAAGCGCAGCAAACCCGGTAACCCAGTTGCCGGAAAGGAAAAGTCGCAACTTTGCCAAGGCTGCCACGGCGAATTCGGCATTAGCACCAACTCCCTGATTCCCAAGCTCGCCGGACAATATGGCGGCTACATTTCAAAACAGGTCCGCAATTATCAGTCCGGTACTCGTACACACCAGATCATGAGCGCGATGGCGGCGACTGTTAGCGATGACGATCTGGCAGATATTGCCGCTTATTTTGCCGCCCTGAGCAAAATGCAAGGTGATGGCTCGGCAGACAACAAGTTTGGAAAGAAATTGTTTTCAAACAATGACAGTACCAAAATGGGACTCGCCTGCATCAATTGCCACGGTGAAAAAGGTAAAGGCTTGGAGCCGCCAATTTCGGCTTTTCCGGTGCTCGGCGGCCAGCACAAGGGTTACATTCGCCAACAGCTCCTTATGTTCAGAGAGGGCTCTCGCACCAACTGTCCTAACGGCATAATGAACCGGATGGCTGGCTCGCTGACCGATACTGAAATCGAATCGTTGGCGGAGTATGTGTCCGCACAATAGCCGGGAAACCCTGTTGGGATCATCCGTAATCCACTCGGTCGCCAAGGCCGGACACGCAAATCACACCCCCAATCGACAGCTGGCATGGATTGATCGCGGCTGTCGAAATCATCAATACAATTTTATAGCGTTGCAATTACTGCCGGCTACCCGCACTCTTTGTGCAGTATTTACAAATCTTATTTTCCGCATTTCCCATTACCACGCTGTCCATTTAACATCCACCCGTTTATTGGAATGGCATAAAACCGGATCCTTCATTTATTATCCTATAATTAAGGAACCAAATATTGATACAGCAACGATTAACAGAAACAGTTGCTTATGCGTATCACTATGACAATGGGAGAATGGCATGTTTCGTATTAACAACAAAATTGCAATTGGCCTGACCTTGCTCGCTTTCCTCACGCTGACAACTGCGTTCGCCCAAAGTAATGACACCAACCCCCTGACGGGAGGTGTCGATGCCGAAGCCGAAAGTATGGAAGCAATCAAGCTGCGCAGCGGTGCTGGCGACCCGGTTGCCGGCAAGGAAAAGTCACAACTGTGCCAAGGATGCCACGGTGAATTCGGCATCAGCACCGACCCACTGATTCCAAAGCTCGCCGGACAATATGGCAACTACATCTCAAAACAAATCCGCAATTACCAGTCTGGCGCTCGTTCACACCAAATCATGAATGCCATGGCGGGGACTATTAACGATGAAGATCTGGCTGATATTGCCGCTTATTTCGCCAGCCAACCTAAAATGAAAGGTAATGGCTCGGCAGGCAATCCGCTGGGAAAGGAAATGTTTTTGCACGGGGACGCAACCAAAGTGAAGCTTGCCTGCGTTAATTGCCATGGGGTAAAAGGTAAAGGCCTGGATCCAAAAATTTCAATGTTCCCGGTGATCGGCGGCCAGCACAAAGATTATATTCGCCGACAACTTGTAATTTTCAGATCAAGCGATCGTACCAATAGCCCGAACGGTATCATGAACAAAATCGCCAACTTGTTGACCGATGAAGAAATTGACGCGCTGGCGGAGTATGTTTCCGTGCAATAGTCAAGAGGACGCGCACCCGCAATCATCTTTTTTGTTTTCTGTTCACATTTTTCCGGAACATTGCGCTATCATTCGACTGATTTGGACAAAATATTATTCGAGGCGAATATTTATAATGAAAGGTTTATCATGGATTCCAAAACTCGCACACTAGTAATATCGATAATTATTGCTGTAATCCTATGGCTGTTGGGCGGCTTTGTGTTTAATCATACGCTTGGAATAATTTGCGTATTCTTGAGCATTGTCGTTGTTGGATGGGCCTCAGGCAACATGATGGACACGCCGTGCCCGACATCTGACAAAAAATAATAGTCCGCGGCACAAGCCACGCGCTTTAACGCCACCGCAAGGTGGCGTATTACCTATGGCGGACAATAACCAATACTTCCGGCGATTCTAAACAGGATCAGAAAATATTGATTTCCGCATGCAATTTGACAGGAGGTTACCATCCATGAATAAACTGCTGCCTTATCCTCTGTTCGTTCTTTTTTCCATGATCGCCTTCAACGTCACCGCCTTTACGGTGATCCTGCAAATGGATTTCCTGATATTCCATGCCACCGTCATCAAGGTCATCGCATGGTTGCTTACCGGAGGATCATGGAATCTTGCCTACATTTATCGTAACAAGTAAACCGCCTCACTTCTTGCGAACATCACCAATAAAAGGCCAGCCGAGTACTGGCCTTTTGTTGCTTATAGAATTTCAGCATTCCGGCCAAAATCATTTCGCTTCCTCGCGCTGACGAAACGCGCGCCACAACCAAATACCAAATAGCAACAGCGCCGCCGCGCCCAGCCAAAAAGGCCAGCGTGCAGGCTGATTCCAGTCACGGCGCAGAACATCGCGCCGTTTGGCTTCCACGCGCCAATACTTGAGTTTATTGTTGGCCATCACGTTGGCTTTGACGTTGCCTAGCCAGCTGTGCTGCAACACATAATGTTTCGGATGAAAGCCCCATAACCAAGGAGAGTCGCGGCGCACGATTTCCAGCATGTGGTCAATAATGGCCTGACGCGCCGGGCTATTTTCCATATTCTTCATTTGCTCAAACAACCGCTCATATTCCGGATTGCCGTAATTCGCGGCGTTCTCGCCACCTTTGCTCACCTTGGCTTGCGCGGCACTGAGCAGAAATAAAAAGTTTTCCGGATCGGGATAGTCGGCATTCCAGCCGAAGTAAAACATCTGCGTATCGCCCTTGCGGATCTTGTCCTGAAAGCGGTTGTAGTCGGTGCTGCGCGCCACCAGTTGCACGTTGACCTTGTCGAATTGTTTGCGCAGCCAGTCTACCCGCGACTTATCCCCTACTCCACCCGCAGTGGTATCCAGATTGACCACCAGCGGCTGGCGGGTTTGCGCATCCACGCCATTCGGGTAGCCCGCTTCGGCGAGCAGTTGCCTAGCAGTCTCGATGGATTTGCGCTTGGGCATGCCATCCACCCAGTCATATACATAGCGATTGATGCCCGCCTCGCCCTCACGGTAGCCGAAGATGCCGGGCGGGATCGGCGACTGCGCCGCGATGCCGCGCCCGTTGGCGAAGATGGAAACGAATTCCTCGAAGTCCACCGCGATCGCAATCGCCTGCCGCAGCTTGCGTGCTTTTTCCGAGCTTCCGCCAACAACCGGATCAAGCCAGTTAAATCCCGTGTACATAGTGGAAGTGGCCACCGCAGTAGACAGCCTGATTCCTTGAACTTGCATTGCGTCGCTCACCGTTGCCTCGCCGCCGACATTCACCTGCACCGCCTGATCAAAACTGTCCGAGCTGATACCTGAGGCATCGTAATAGCCCTGCAGGAACTTGTTCCAGTAAGGGATGGTTTCCTTCTCCAGCGTGAACACGATCCGGTCGATCAGCGGCAGCGGCTTGCCCGCATCCGCAAGCAATCCAGCGGTGGCATCACTGGCCTCCCCTTCTGTTGGATAGGTCTCGCTGTCGTAATAGGGATTGCGCGTCAGCACCATGCGCTGGTTGGGATTGTTCTCTGACAGATAATACGGCCCGCTGCCCACCGGCCACCAATCCAGCGTCAGATTGCGTTCACGCATACCATTCTGCGCATAGAACCGCTCGGCCTCATACGGCATCGGCGCAAAGAATGGCATCGCCAGCCAATAGGCAAATTGCGGATATTTGCCGATGATTTCGACACGGTAAGTGGTGTCGTCCACCACCTGCACGCCTGGCAGCGGGTACATATTCAAGTCCAAAAACGCGGCGGGGTTTTTCTTCACCGCCTGTTGCAGCGCCGCAGCATAGTCTTTCATGCCGACGATGTATTCGCTCATCACGCCGAAAATCGGCGTGTGCAATTGCGGGTGTGCGAGGCGCTTGATCTGGTAGGCATAATCCGCAGCCGTCACGTTGCGCGTGCCGCTGTGCGGAAAATCGCTCAACACATGGATGTCGCGCAGATCGTGCTGCGTAAGCTGGTCATATTCCAACCTGCCCTGCGCATCGCGGGCAAACGCCGGATGCGGTTGATAGCGCAGGTTCGGTTTGACATGTATCTCATACACGCTGAAGGCGATCTTCTCCGCCGGTGCTGTGTCCGGCAACGGCCGGTGGTGCTTGTCCAGATAACGCACTGCCGGCATCGCACTTGCCGCCAGCGGCACCAGTTGATACGGGCGTTTCAGGTAATGGTACTGCAGCGGCGGCGCGTAAATCAACGCGAGAAACTCATACTCGTTTTCGCTATACGCCTGTGCCGGGTCGAGATGCTTGGGGCGTTCCGTGAACGCGGTATAGAAAATGGATTTGCCATCGTCCGCCGCTGGATAAGGATTATTCCATAGGCCACCGTCACAGGCGGAAAGCAATATAGCCAGCAAGGAAATATATATGACTCTCATGACGCGAAGTTTAACGGAATAGCACAAGCGCGTCATGGTTAAGGTTGACACAGGCTGGCTGTTGCACAACACTGTGCATCAAGATTCTCAACACCTCCGCGACACGCAGAAACAACCATGAACCCAGACTGGCAGAATTTCCTCACCCTACACGGCGCGATCGTTGAGGCGGGTGTAGTGCAGCGCTTTGGCGACACTGCCGCCGAACTGAACGCAACAGCAATAAACACGGTGTTATGCGACCTGGGCCAGTTTGGCACGCTGCGCGTATCCGGCGACGAAGCACAGTCTTTTCTGCAAAATCTGTTGAGCAACGACATCCGCGAGGTCAGCAACAACTGTGCACAACTCAGCAGCCTCAACACCGCGAAGGGGCGGATGCTGGCAACCATGCTGATCTGGCGAGAAGACGACGATTACCTGCTGCAACTGCCGCTCGTGCTGTGCGAACCGATACGAAAAAAACTGTCTATGTATGTACTGCGCACCAAGGTGAAAATTTCCGACGCCAGCGACGAAATCATTTCGCTAGGGTTGTCCGGCGCAAGTGCGCAGGAGATATTACGCACGCAATTCGGCGAGCTGCCACAGCAGCATTTAGGCGTAGCAAGAATCGCTCTGGGCAGCATAATAAAAATCAACAGCACACGCTGGCAAATCAACGCCTCAATACCACACGCTGCTGCACTGTGGCCGGTGTTCAGCCAGCACGCACAACCGGTCGGCAGCGCGTGCTGGGACTGGCTCAACATCCGTTCCGGCATTCCCGTCATCCTGCCGCAAACCCAGGAACAGTTCGTCGCGCAGATGATTAACCTCGAGCTCATCGGCGGAGTGAATTTCAAAAAGGGTTGTTATCCCGGGCAGGAGATCGTGGCGCGCATGCAATATCTCGGCAAACTGAAGCGGCGCATGTATTTGGCATATCTGAATAGCAGCGATGTCCCGCAAGCGGGCGACGAATTATTTAGCGCAGACATGGAAGGCCAGGCCAGCGGCATGATCGTCAATACAGCACCCGCGCCGGGCGGGGGATGGGATGTATTGGCATCGGTACAGACCTCCAGCCACGAAACTCAAAAAATGCACTGGAAATCATTACTAGGTGCAACGTTGCAGTTCTTGCCGCTGCCTTATCCGTTGCCTGATGCTTGAGCACCACTTTCTTCCTGCCCGCAGTGCTGCAAATGCTCGAAGCCCGCAACGCACATGATGAGTCGCTGACATTGATATTCAAAACTCATCCCGCGCCGCATGACCGGCTCAGCCTGCTGAACAAACCAATGGCTGATCGATTCGGCGCTTATACCGCCCCGCCACAAACTGACAAACGCTTTAACAGCGAAATAACGCAGCGCAAATAATCGGTTTCCGGAATCCAACATCAACTCGCATCCAACAGTTGCCAGACAACCTTGTTATTGCGCTGCCATAAACCGGATACTTGTGACCTTCCACAACCCAAGCCGTCCATCAATTTACTTCAAAATGTTCATTTATAGCCGACCAATAAATAAAAACGGGAGCCTAAGCCCCCGCTCTTGATTGGATGTGACCCGGATCAAGCGGAATCGCCTTCTCTGCGAAGCTCAATAAAACACAGCAAGCCCAACCCAACCAACAGCCACAGAGTATAAGTTGCTGTTTGATCGAATGAGTCAGATTCGAAGACTGTTGCTCCTGCCACCAGTAAGAGTATGGTCAAGGTGGCGAAAGCAAGCGTCAAGTGCATATTTTTAGTTTTCACACAACGGTTCCATTTTTGCAGTTAGCACAAGCTACGTTATTCGCTACGTTTTCCTTCGCATGATCAGCAAGCCAGCTTTCGAATTTGAAAATGTGAAGGCCTTCTTTATCGACGAGTGAATAATACTAATTTTTGCAAGGTTAATATGTACGTATGGATACTTATGCTGTTATCGACAATTATTGTGGGTAAGGCTGTTAATTAAAGTCCACAAGTGCAGAACTGCCCAAGTAATCACTCGGCAATTCTAAGGAAACACCGAATAAGTCTACCCGATAATGGTTTGATGCGTTAAAGGCACAACCCATTCAATGAAGGTGAAGAGATGAAACAACAGACACTGGCAACAAACGGATTCGAGGCATACCGGAAGACGACGCGCAAAGCGG
>JANXXX010000097.1 GCA_025350405.1 Gallionella sp. | reverse complement strand
TTCTACCTCGGCTTTGAAATCGATCTCAAATCTAACGCGAGCAAGGAAGCCATCTCTGAGGTATTTGAATTTGCTCACCAAGGCAGCCTGATACTCATCATGCCGCCGCACAGCAAAACAACAGAGTACATTGAATTGATTCGCTCCTTGCCGGAAGATGAGTCCCGTTTAGGTGAACTCCTCGTAGCCACCGGTACGCTTACTCAACACGAACTGGAAAACGGTCTGAGTGCCCAGCAAAAAAGCACACAGTCAGACGGATCCGCCAGGCTGCTGGGCGAAATCCTGATCGATCAGGGCTCGGTCACACAAGAAGTGGTACAGGCCGCCCTCGACAAGCAGAGTCAGACCAAGGATCACAAAAGCAAGGAAAGCAGATACATCCGTGTGCAAGCAGACAAGCTCGATGAATTAATCAACCTGGTCGGCGAACTGGTGATTGCCGGAGCGGGTGCCAACATGCTTGCTCATCGTTCAAACAATACCCCGCTACAAGAATCAACCTCCGTGATGTCCAGATTAGTCGAGGAGATCCGCGACAGCGCGCTCAAGCTGCGCATGGTGCAGATCGGTGAAACCTTCAACCGCTTTAACCGCGTCGTCCGCGATGTGGGCCGTGAACTGGGCAAAGACATTGATCTGGTCATTACAGGGGGCGAAAGCGAATTGGACAAAACCCTGATAGAAAAAATCGGCGACCCACTGATGCATTTGGTGCGCAACGCCATAGATCACGGCATCGAATCGGCGGATAAACGCATCGCAGCAGGCAAACCCGAAAAAGGCACTTTACGCCTCAATGCCTATCATGATTCCGGCAGCATCGCGATTGAAATCTCCGACGACGGCACCGGCCTGAACCGCGACAAGATTCTGAAAAAAGCCAGGGAGCACAACTTGGTTCCCGATGGCTTCACCCCCACTGACCAGGAAATATACAACTTTATCTTCGAGGCGGGCTTCTCCACGGCGGACACCGTGACCAACCTTTCGGGACGCGGGGTGGGCATGGATGTAGTCCGGCGCAACATTACCTCCTTGCGCGGCACAGTTCAGCTGGACAGCGAACCGGGGCTCGGTACTACGGTACGCATCCGCCTGCCGCTGACCCTGGCCATCATCGACGGTTTCCGTGTCGGCGTCGGCAAATCCAGCTACGTCGTGCCGCTTGACATGGTGATTGAATGCGTCGAGCTCTCCGAAGCCGAGCGTCAAGCAGCGAACGAACGCAGCTACCTCAACCTGCGTGGCGAAGTGCTGCCATACGTGTTGCTGCGCGACCACTTCGAAGTCCAGGGTGCCAGCGCGCGGCGCGAAAACGTGGTGGTGGTGCAATATGGCGGACAAAAAGCCGGACTGGTGGTGGACGAATTGATGGGCGAATTCCAGACCGTAATCAAACCGCTCGGCAAGATCTTCAGCAACCTGCGCGGCATCAGCGGCTCCACGATTTTGGGCAGCGGCGAAGTTGCGCTGATCCTGGACGTTCCCTCGCTGGTGCAGCAGGCAGTTACCCGCGAGTCGCAAGAAGTTTCACGGCATCAGTCACATAACACGGCAACAACACGATAGTTTTATCTATAAAATCTTTTCAGGAGGAGTAAACCATGTTCAAGAATATGAAAATAGGTGCGAGATTGGGACTGGGATTCGGTCTGGTGTTGATTATGCTGGCGGTCATCGCCTACCTCGGCATCAGCCGGTTGGCGGATATGAACGATGCCATTACCAACATTACCCAAGACAAGTACAAGAAGGTGAGCCTGCTTCAGGAAGGGCTGGCCGGGCTGAACAACATTGCTATTGGAAACCGCGACATGGTGCTCGCCACTACGCCGGAATCCCGTCAGGTCGCAAAGGATCGGGTCTTGACCGGACGCGCCAACATAGGCAAAGCGTGGGAAACCTTAAAACCCATGCTGACCCTCCCCAAAGGCATAGAAATGATGCAACTGATTCTGGATTCACGGGAGCGTTTCATCGCGGGACAGAACCAAACCATCAAGCTGGTGGAAGAAAACAAGATGGAAGAGGCGAAACACTTTATCGATACTGATTACCGGAAAATAGCCGTAGAGTACCGGCAACGCGTCAATGATCTGATCAAGTTTCAGGGTGACCTGATGGATCAAGCCGGAACAACTGCGGCTGAGCACTACCATGCGACGCGCGCGATGCTGCTTATCACATCCATCGCTGCATTCCTGTTTGCTATCGGCATTGCCTTCTGGATCACCATCAGTATCACCAAACCGCTGGGCGTGGCAGTGGGCGTGGCCAATCAACTTGCCGAAGGCGACCTGACAGCAAAGATCGAC
This sequence comes from Gallionella sp., assembly GCA_025350405.1. Lineage (GTDB taxonomy): Bacteria > Pseudomonadota > Gammaproteobacteria > Burkholderiales > Gallionellaceae > Gallionella. Next base: position 428 of record JANXXX010000097.1, on the reverse strand, counting down.
GCCACCTCCAAAGACGAAACCGGCATGCTGCTCTCCGCCATGCAGAACATGGTGGAAAAACTCTCCTCCATCATCACCGAAGTGCGCGGCGCAGCCGACAATCTCTCCAGCGCATCCGAAGAAGTCAGCGCCACCGCCCAGTCGATGAGCCAGGCCAACAGCGAACAAGCTGCCAGCGTCGAAGAGACCAGCGCCTCGGTAGAACAGATGTCGGCCTCCATCAACCAGAACACCGAGAACGCCAAGATCACCGACGGCATGGCCGCCAAGGCCTCCAAGGAAGCCAACGAAGGCGGTGATGCGGTGAAACAGACCGTCGCCGCGATGCAACGCTCCCGTGAATCCAGAATCAGTTGCATCATTTCTATGCCTTTGGGGAGGGTCAGCATGGGTTTTAAGGTTTCCCACGCTTTGCCTATGTTGGCGCG
>JANXXX010000092.1 GCA_025350405.1 Gallionella sp. | reverse complement strand
TGCGCCCGATGAACGGGAAATCGAGCGGCATGGCAGTCGAAACGAACCTTGCCAAGGGTCTTTTCGCCCAATTCGAGCATTCTCGGAAGATTGTGAGCTCGTCGTTCTCATTTGTTGTTACTTATTCAGACCTTCCTTAGGCACTTTCAACTAATCTGCGACGTGACATATTGAATAAACTCGTTTGACGGCATCGGTCGTGCGAAATAGTAACCCTGAGCCTCGTCACAATGCTGGATGCGCAAGAGCTCAAGCAGGCGCTCGTTCTCGACGCCTTCGGCAATAGTCCTGAGATTCAGGCTGCGCGCCATCTGGATAATGGCACGTACAATAGCCGCATCATTGGGATCATCTGCCATGTCGCGGATAAAAGACTGGTCAATCTTCAATTTATCCACATTGAAGCGTTTCAAGTAAGACAGACTTGAATAGCCGGTGCCGAAGTCGTCAATCGAGAGCTTCAGGCCGAGCGATTTCAGCTGCTGCAGCATACTCAGCACATTGTCGGCATCCTGGATCAGGATCGACTCGGTCAATTCCAGTTCGAGGAAGGCAGGGTCTAGGCCGGAATCGACAAGCGCCTGTTTCACCCCCTTCTCCAAATTGTGGCGCTTGAATTGTAGCGCTGAGACATTAATGGCAATCACCAGTTCGGGCAGCCCGGCGGCGCGCCATGCAACCGCCTGCCTGCAAGCTTCAAGCAATACCCAATCGCCAATTTTCCCGATCACCCCGCTTTCTTCTGCAACCGGAATAAAACGTCCCGGAAACAGCATACCAAGCTCCGGGTGGTTCCAGCGGATCAGCGCCTCGGCACCGATGACTGTGCCACTGTTGAGATTGATTTGAGGTTGATAATGGAGCATGAACTCACCACGCTCCAGGGCATGTTGCAGATCGTTGCGCATGCGCAGATTTTCAAAAGCATTGATATTCATCTGCTCGGTGTAATAACGATAAGCGTTGCGCCCCGCATCCTTGGCCTGATACATGGCCGTATCCGCTTTTTTGAGCAGAGTCTCGAAGTCACGACCGTCGTCCGGATAAACGGCGATTCCCATGGAGATGGAAATGTGTAGCTGCTGGCCTTCGATGTCAAAGGGCGCCGCCAGTTGCTTAAGAAGCTTTTCGGCGGTGCCGGTAATGGCATCCGAATCACGCACCCCCGAGAGTAAAATAAGGAACTCGTCACCCCCCTGACGGCTGAGCGTATCAGTATCGCGCAAACACTCCCGGAGCCGTGTTGTAGCCGCCTGGAGCAAAGCATCGCCAATGGCGTGGCCGAGGGTATCGTTGATTGTTTTAAAGTGGTCAATATCCAGAAACATTACTGCTATGCTGGACTCTTCGCGGTCAGCGAAAGAGGTTGCCATGCCGAAATGATCCTTGGCCAACAGGCGGTTCGCCAACCCAGTCAGGGCATCGTGATACGCCAGAAACTTTATCTGGGCCTCAGCGGCCTTGCGTTCGGTAATATCTGCGAAAATCGCAACGTAGTAAATTGATTGGCTTACATCATCCCGCACCACCGAGATGCTGAGCCACTCCGGGAAGATTTCACCATTTTTGCGCTTATTCCATATTTCTCCCTGCCAGTGGCCTGAACTCCCCAGGCTGTGCCACATATTGCCGTAGAAACTTGTATTGTGCCGGCCCGAGCTAAGCAATCGCGGCGTTTGCCCTATCACCTCTCCGGCGCTGTAGCCGGTTACAGTGGCAAAGGTTTTATTGACTGAAAGAATATGTTCGTTGGCATCGGTGATCATGATGCACTCACCACTGCTCTCGAAGACCTTGGCCGAAAGCTGCAATTGCATTTCGCTGTTGCGCAATGACTCGATGGAGGCCTGTTGGCGCTGCCAGAAACTGTAGATCAGCCACGAAAATAGTAGCGTAACCAGCGTAAATAGCGGTCCCAGCATAGCTGTCTTGGCGCTGTCATTTTTCCACTCGGCCAGATAATCATCCTTGGCCATCCCGACAAGAACGTAAAGGGGATAGTCGTCTAGCTTGCGAAAGGAATAAACCCGCTCAACCTTGTCCACGGGAAATTGGGCGATGTAGGTTCCAGAGGCGTATAGTGGACCCCGATTTTCGGACAGTTAATTAAGATGGTAACCTGCTGTAACAAGGAGCAGGTTATGAGCGAAACGAAGCGCAAGATTTTCAGTGGCGAGTTCAAGGCCAAGGTTGCCCTCGAGGCGATCCGAGGCATC
>JANXXX010000036.1 GCA_025350405.1 Gallionella sp. | reverse complement strand
TTGCCGCTGACAGGACAGGTGCGTCCAGCGTGAGTAAGATGAAGAAGAAAACCCCGGCGAGAAGTCTGCTGAGGGTGAAAAAAAGTGAAAACAGATCAGTTTTTTAACAATTCGGGCGCGCCTGAATAGTTTCCGCTTCATGCGGATACTTGTTCGGCGCTTCCATTATATTAAAACGGACAATGGCCTGAATGAATCGGACTCGGCTAAAACTTAATCTGCGGTTAATCAGGGATGATCAGTTAACGACATATTTACCCATTACGAATGGCTGCTTCGCCACAATTTTGCAAATCTAGTTCTATAATCTCAAGCGACAACATTAAAGCGTTATACACAATCCAAAAACCATGAAACATTCCTACGACGTAGAAGAAGCAACTTTTGACGAAATGGTGGTGGCGCGCTCGCATGTAGTGCCGGTGTTGCTGGACATCGGTGCTGAGTGGTGCAGCCCGTGCCTGGTGCTGGAACCGATGCTGGAAAAACTGGCCAAGGAATATGACGGCAAGTTCGTGCTGGCGAAGGTGGATGCCGACGAGAACATGCGCATCGCGGGGCGGCACAAGGTGCGCGGCTTTCCGACGGTGATCGCATACAGCCGCGGGCAGGAGACTGACCGCTTCCACAGCGCGCAACCTGTACACTTCCTGCGCAGTTTTATCGACAAGCTGATCGAGCATCACAGTGACGTCAGCAAAACTTCTGAAGGTGCGCAGCAAGCCGATTGATTGCCGGCCAGCCGCTTCGAATCAACTCGTCTTCTGGCGCATCAGATAAGGTATCAACGTGAGACGCGCCCACGCAAACCAGAGCACGGTCATCGGCAGGAAACTGCTGCGGGCAAGGGCAATGCGCCACAGCGTGCGGTCGTGAACCTGACGCAGAAATTTTTCGCTCATATAGGGTAGCAACGAAACCCCTTTGCCCAGGTGTTGGCAGGCTTTGCGGAAGGCAGCGTCCCGGTCGCCCGGATGCAGGGTGGTTTGCAGTGCCAAGGCAAATTCATGCAGGTATTGGTAATAAGCGCTGACCTCGGGTTCGCCGATTTCTGCCAGCAGTTGTGCCAGGCGTGCACCCTCTCCGGCGAGGCCCGCGTCAATCGCGAGCAGCAGACGATGTTGGTCGAGGCTGTCGTTAATATTCATGGCCAGCGCATATTCGCTGACGGCCTGCGCCTCGTCGTGGCGGCTCAGGTCGCGCAGCGCCAGCGCGAGGTTGAGCAGCATCCACGGCTTCACGCCTTCACGCTCGCGCCAGTCGCTCAGCCAGTGTGCACATTTATGCTGGAGGCTGGCGCTAAGCAGGGCGAAGCCAGCCAGTGACCAGGTTTCGGTGTCGGCACGCAGGTAGGCACCGAACTTATGCAAAAAGATTGGCAGCAGCCAGCGGTTACGTTCATGTCCCATCTTGCGCAAATATGCGCCGGCAGCGGATAGGCCGATGGCGCCGCGCGCCAGTAAGGCTGCCAATTTACGGCCTGGAATATGCCAGCTGCGCTTGACGACGATGCGCTCCATCCACAGCCGGCCAAGCTGCGGATTGATATCGGGCTGCTCGATCAGGCGCGCCAGTAATGCATCCAGCGTATCCAGTTCACCGGCATTTTTGAATACTGCCACGGCCCGGTCGAAAAATTCGCTTTCATCAGTATGCGTAGCGGCCAACGCCTCGAAGGCGGCCATCGCTGCGCTACGATCCTTGCTGGCCGAGGCCAGCCGCAGACGGGCCAGTGCGGCGTTTTCCGCAGGCGCGTGCGTGTCGATCATTGTCAGGGTGCGGCTGGCCGCTGCCAGGTCCAGGTCCTCCATATCCAGATCGAACAGGCGATGCAGTCCCCAGATGTAGCCGGGATCGAGTGTCAGCGCGCGTTGCAGCGCCTGTTTGGCATTGGCGCGTTCACCATTTTTAAACAGCGCATCGGCGAGATAGCCTTGGGCGATGCTGTCGCCCGGATTAAGGCGCACCATCTCGCGCGCAGCTTCGAGGTGTTCCGGCTGACGGTCGGCTGCATCGTGCCAGATGGCAAGTTGTTCCCATGCGTCCTTGTAATCCGGCTCAGCGGCCAGCAGCGATTTCAGGGTAGCCAGCGCCTCCTGCTTGTCGCCGCGCTGCGCCTGGATGCGCGCCCGGCGCAAACGCAAACTGGGTGGCGGATTGCCGTGCCATACCCCGCTTTGGGTCGCATCGTATGCCTGTGCGAATTCGCCGGTGCGCAACAGCAAGTCGACATGCAATTCATGCGCGCGTTGCAAGTACGGATCGAGTTGCAGCGCGTGCTCGACGTCAGCCAGCGCGGCTGACAACTCTTCATGAGCGCGCGCCAACAACAGCCAACTGTTCGCGTTGCGCGGCTGGCTGCTGGTCAGCGCTTGCGCCAGCGCCAACGGGCGGTGCTTCTGACCGTGCTCTGCGGAAAACTGGACGAGCTTGTCCCAAGCCCATAAATAGCCGGGTTCCAGATGCAACGCCTGCTCCAGATGTTCGAGGGCAGACTCGTGTTCGCCGAGCAGCCACAGCACATCCGCCAGCCAGCCGTGCGTGACGCCATCGCGCGGATTGTGACGCAGCGCTTGATTGAGCAGCACGCGCGCATCGTCGAAGCGGCCCTGTCCCTGGTAAAGATCGGCCAGCGTGCGCGTCGGCAGGCTCCATGCCGGGGCGATGACCAAAGCCTGACGCAATGCCGCCTCCTGACCGGTGGCATTGGCGCGGTGCCGTTCTATCTGGGCCATATCCACCCACACCAGCGGCAACAGCGGGAAGCGCTCGGCGGCGGCCTGAATGACACGCAGCGCTTCGTCCAGCTCCGCCATGTCGCGCAACTGGCGCGCCAGCGCCACCCAGGCATGCCACAGATCGGGACGCTGCTGTTGGGACGCGCGCAACATGGCCAGCAACTCTTGCGGATCCAGAACGTTGTGTGCCGCCTCGCGGAAAGAAAGCAGGCCGTCGCCGAAAGTGACCTGGCGCACCAGCTCGGCATGGACAAAGGCCAGCTCGCTGCGGCGCTCTATGACATTGCGGCAGTGGCGCAATAGACTTTCAATAGCGGCGTCATTATCAATCGACAAGCGCAGCGCCTCGCGCAAGGCCGATCGCGCATCTTCGTTACGGTCGCTGTCGGCCAGCAAGCGAGCGTGCGTGATGTGGTAATCGACATCGAGCGGCGCCAGCTCATGCGCTTGCGCCAGCACTGCGAAGGCTTCCGGCAGCCGCTGCTGCGCGGCAAGATTAAGTGCCAGCTTGCGCCACGACCAGGCATCGGCCGGATTGATCTCCAGCACCTGTCTTAACGCTGCCTCCATCACTTGCGGTGCGGCATCGTCCAGCCACTCAACGCGCAAGCGGTTGAGGCCGTGGTGATGCGGAAAGCGTGCCGCCAGTTCCTCGATGTAGGCCAGTGCCGCTTCGGGAGATTGCATCTTGGCGCGTATCCGCGCGACCGAACGCACCGCGCGCAGATTGAAGGGGTCATCCTGCGCGATCTGTTCCCAGTACACCAGTGCTTCGTCCAGGCTGGCACGGCCCTCGGTCAGGCGCGCTTTGGATTGCAGCCAGAAGGCACGGCGCGCCAGCGGTTCGGCGCGCGCCAGCAGTGCTTCGGCGCGTGGCATATCACCGTTGCGCCCCCAGGCCTCGGCGGTGTACATCAGCAACTCGCCATCCTGTGGCCGCCAAGTCAACGCTTGTTCGAGCACGTCGAGTCCACTGCGGGTCTGTTCCAGCGCGTCGTGCGCTTCGAACAAGGTCATGGCCGGTTGCGCGGATTTCTTGCCCCAACGCTCGAAGCGCCGGGTCAGAAATTCCAATGCTGCCGCAGTCTGGTCAAGGTAGCGCGCGGCCTTGAAATAGCTCTCCGCGTAGCGTTCGTCGGTGATCTCCAGCGAAACCGCAGCACGATAAAGTTCCATGGCCTGTTCGCGTTGGCGCAAGTCCCACGAGACATGTGCCAGCTTGTAGTACACCTCGGCCCGGAGCGGCATCTGGCGCAAGGTGCGACGCAGCAATCTGCGCGCGTAGTCGAGCTCGCGCGCATCGTCGCGCAACAACTCGGCGTAACTCAGATACAACAGCGGGTGGCTGTTCGGCCCGGTACATTCGGCGCGCAGGTAATCCAGGCATTGCTCGCGCCGCCCCAGCCTGGATAACAGACTCTGGCGTGCCAGGCGCAAATTCACGTCCGTCGGATAGAGCGCCAACAGCGCGTCGGTCACGCGCAGCCGTCCGGCCTCGTCGCCGTCGTAGTTGGCCAGCGAGCGCTGCGCGAACAAAGTCATGCGATGTTGCGGCGCGCGTTGCGCCATGCCGCCAGCCAGCTCGATGGCGCGTGCCCGGTCGTGGCGCAATAGCGCGGATTGCAAAGCGTAATAGTCGTCGTACAGCTCGGCATCGGGCAACACCAGACCGTCGAGACGCGCGGCCTGATCGGACGGGATCATCAGCATGCCGCGCGGACCGTAGGCGCGATAACGTTCCAGTGTGGGTTCGCCGGAAAATTCGTCGACCTGGCGATGAAAAGGATCGCGGATCAGAAAACTGCCGCGCAAATTATCGTAGCCGATCACCGCCTGCATGTGCGCGCTGCCCGGCTCGACTGTGCTCAGCGTGAACGGTATGCCGCGATCCAGCAATGCCACTGCCGAATCCCAGGTGACGGTGAATTCGCGCACGCGCCAGCCTGCCTGCTCGGCCCAGGCGCGCTCCGCCTGATCGCTGCTGCCGTCGTAGCAAATGGCCTCGGCAATCGACAGGTGTTCAGCGGGTTGCCGCCAATAGCGGGCAATGGCGCTCAAGGTGGCGGGCGCGCAAGTCATGTGGTGTTGCCGCACAAAATCCACCTCCAGCAGCACGCGCCGTTCTTTTATTTCTGCTGTTTCCAGACGTTCGGCTAGACGCAAATAAAATCCGCCGCCCGCCTGCCGTGCGTAACTGGCGGCACCGGCACGATCGCCCAGATGATAACTTAGGTCGGTGCGACGCCCGGCCAGCCACTGCAGGTATGGCTTGTCCGCGAGCGGACTCAACTCTTCGATGCGCGCCAAAGTAATCCCGGCCTCGCTGTATTGCTTGCGCTCCATTTGCATATCCAGCAGCGATGAGTACAAGCTGCCGCTCTCCAGCCTGGAAGTACCCGCAATCAGCGCGGCCAGCGCTTCGTCATCGCGATTCAGCAAGCGCAGTGTGTGCGCATATTGCTCGATTGCCGGACGATAACCGTCGCGTAATGCCAGCGCGCGCTGCGCGGCAGTCAGCGCGCCTGCGTAATCGTCGGTCAGTTCGCAAACGATGGAACGCTCCACTTGTATCCACGCGCTGTCGGGAGCCAGCGACTCTGCTGCGGACATCAGTTTTTCCGCCTCGGGAAAGTCACGCATCGTCGCGGTGAGCCGCGCGCGCAGTGCCAGTATGTCAGCGCGCAGGGTATTGCTCCCCGTGTCTATCAGCGCCTCGCGACCATGCAGCCACTGCAGTGCCTCCCATGGCCCCTGTTGTGCGTGCATCGCATAAGCCGCATACAACACGACCTCGACATCATCCGTGTGTTCGCGTCCGGCCAGGCGATGCAGCAAACGCCCCGTGCGTCCTCCACCCAGAGCCAGCAACAAGCGCCCGGCCGCAACCCGGCCGGCCGCACCGCGCCAGGTGGACAGCGGCCCGAATTCCTGAGCCAAGGCATATGCCTGTAGATATAAACACTGATCGAACAGGGCCAGGATGGGCGCCAGCATTTCAGCGCTGATGACACGAGGGAGTGGCGATATTATATGGTTCATCGTGATGCCTGCCCCGCTGCGATACGGTTGCGGACGGCAGCGGGTGCACAACTAAAACAGCGTGAAGCCATAATCATTCCTTTGAGCCCAGAAGGCAGTTCATCGGATTTTCGCATAAGTTGAAGGTGGATTCTGTTGAAAAGTCACAATTTGAATAACGTCACCCGGATACCGGTGGCTATCCTTCGTGGCCGAATGCTAGGCGCAAAGGAAATTACCGGTGGGATCACCGAGTGCATCAGTATCCTCTACAACCGGCATCAATCCAATTGCTTACTTATCGGCGGCCAGCAGCAACTTGATGTCCTGCGCAAGCAATTCTGCTTGCTGCCCGTAACGGGAGAGCAGCAATGGCTGGCCTTTAGGGCCGATCAGAAACGTGCCGTCGGAATGAAGAAAAGTATAGCCGCCTTTTTTGTAATACTGCTTCTCGTAGGTGACCCCGAACGACTTGGTTGCCTGTGCAATGGCATGTGCATCGCCGGATAAGCCCAGGAAAGAGGGATCGAAGGAGGGAATGAACTTCGCCAGCAATTCAGGCTTGTCACGCTCCGGATCGATAGTGATAAACAACACCTGCACCCTGCTCGCATCTTTACCCAGCATGCGCATGACCTGCGCAAGATCGGCCAACGTGGTCGGGCATGCGACAGGACAATGGGTATAACCGAAGAACAGCACCACCACCTTGCCCCTGAACTCCGCCAGGCTGCGGGGCTTGCCATTGAAATCGGTCAGGTGAAAATCGGCTTGCGCTAGCGGCACAGTGACATCAATCGCGTGATAGGGCGAAGGCAGCTCCTGCTCACCGCAGGCGGCAAGCAGCAATAGGCACAACAATAAAAATAATTTACGCATCGACCCGCCTGCCCCCTGTCCAATCACACACTACTTCCAGACACACACTACTTAAAGATGCCGCGTCACACTTGCCAAGCCGTCATGTAGAATGATGCAGCGATCAAACAATGTAATATTAACAGTTCCAGCGCCGATGAATTCCGTATCGGAATTTTCGATATATTGCTTTCAATAAGGGAAGTGGTTATGCGAACTAATAAGATTCTTACCGGCCTGTTGTTGTACTTTGCAATCTGTCACCCGCAATATGTGCTTGGCGCTTCGTTTTGCACCACATCACCGGAAGGGAAGATTCGTGTGGATGATTGCAAGTACGATTCCTACGATGAATGCAAGCGTGTGATCGGAAGCTCAGGAGATTGCGTCAGCGATCAGGGAGAGAAGCTTGTCCCGGCGGGAGTGGCGCCTTATTGCGTAGTAGTGTGGGCTACCGAATGTAAATATTACAATTATGCATCATGCAGCCAGGCTGCCAAAACACAAATGGGCTTTTGTTACTCGAATCCGGATTACACCAACCCTGCCAAGTAGCCACCGCTACGGGTGCTTACCAAAGGCTATGTAAACATGGCTAGCTATATAAAAAAACTAATTCTCATCATGCTTGACGCGTTTGCCTGCAAATATGAGCGGGGATGGCTGGCCGCAGGTGCAATCGTAATCCTGATGATTGCCGGTATTTTTTACGGCGGTCATCCGGCAAACCTGCCTGGCGGTGAAGCTTATGCCGCGCCTGCTGCCAAACCAAATCTTGAACAAATAATACCAACCGACAAGACTTCAGCAAAACCGGCAAAGAAACTTTGGGTGTGCCCGATGCATCCGCAGATCATTCGCGATCAACCGGGTGTATGTCCGATCTGCGGCATGGATCTGGTCGAGATGGAGCAGACCGGCTCATCCCAACCCGGGCATAGCCACGGTGTGCACCTCGACACGGCCACACAGCAAAGACTCGGGGTGCGCCTGGCTGCGGCCAAAATGCAAACCTTGAGCCAGAACATCCACGCCTATGGCAATGTTGCTGCGGACGAAAGCCTGATTTCCAACCTCAGTGCAAAAGTCGAAGGCGTGATCAGAAAACTCCATGTCAGTTCAGTCGGCCAGCAAGTCCAGGCAGGCCAGGTGCTGTATGAAATATATTCCCCGGAGCTGATTAAATTGCAGCAGGAGTTCATCGCATTGCTGAAGGACAAGGACAGGCTGTCGAAGAAGATGTTGTCCGAGGAGGCGCATATCAGCGGCCAGGGAATGACCGCCTACGAAATGATGGAGCTGAGCGAGAACACCACCAAGCGTATCGTCTACATCGAAAAATTTCTCTACGTCGACGCCGGCAAAGAGCTGATAGAGGAACTCAACAGAACATACCGGCCCAGGGATGTCGTCGAGGTGCGCGCGCCGCAGTCCGGCATCGTCACCAAGATCGATGTTCATGAGGGCAGCTCTGTCAAACCGATGGATAACCTGTTTTCCTTCGCCGACCTGTCTCATGTCTGGGTCGACGTGACGCTTTATCCGGATCAACTGGCTTGGGTAAAAAATGGCGATCAGGTAACGGTAAAGTTCCCGCAATCTGATACGCGGGAAATCAAAACGCGTCTGCAATTCATCTCCCCGATGGTTGATAGCGCGACACGCACCGTGCAGGCGCGGCTAAGCGTCAGCAACGCCAAGAACCAGTTGCTGGTAGGCTCCTTTCTTGACGTCATCATTCACGCCAAGCCGCACAAGGCGCTTGCCGTGCCCCGTTCCGCGGTAATGCGCACCGGCAAAGGCGATTTGGTGATGCTGGCCGAAGGCAGCGGATATTTCACACCGGTAAAAGTAAACACCGGAATTGAAACTGCGGACTCCATTGAAATCACCGCCGGTCTGCACGCGGGCGATCAAGTTGCGGTGAATGGACAATTTTTATTGGACGCGGCGGCATCGATGAGCGACGCTGCTCAGCGCCTGCATGAAGATCACGACCACGATGCGGATAAGCACTAGGCACAAAGAGTTACTAGTGACGGCTTTCAGGAAGGCAGTTAACATGTGTGTATCGCAGCTGGTGCCAAAAGAAACTTCAACTTGATATTCCATTTGATACATTGCAGGATGCGCCGAATTGTTTTTTTAAAAGATCGTTAGCCCGTCAGGAGAAAGATTTGACAGCGAATCAACTCACGCTCTACGTCGATTCACGGTTCGCGAGTACATACGCGATGTCTGCCTTCGTCACGCTACAAGAAGATGAGCTATCCGTACACAAAACCTCGCTGTTAAGCCAGCTCACTACCGTTGACATCGTTATGCTTTCTCGCGATACCAGTCCAAGCTAAACATGAAAGCCCCGCTACCACCTAACGAAGCTCTGCGCCTTGAGGCACTGCAAGGGTATAACGTTCTTGATACGCTACCTGAGCAGGAATTCGACGATTTGACGTTACTGGCCCAACAGATTTGCCAGGCACCCATCGCATTGATTTCGCTTGTTGACGAAAACCGACAGTGGTTTAAGTCCAAGGTTGGCGTGAGCCACACAGAAACTTCTCTTGACTTTGCATTTTGCCCGTACGCCATACTTAACCCAGACGAGATACTAATAGTTCGGGATGCGCAGGAAGATCCGCGTTTCTCTGAAAGTCCCCGCGTCACGGGTGGCCCTAAAATACGCTTCTATGCCGGGGCGCCGTTGGTGACACCTGACGGTCTTGCGCTGGGGACGTTGTGCGTGATCGACCGCGTGCCGCGTGATCTTACCACCGAGCAGAAAACCGCACTTCGCGCCCTAAGTCAGATAGTCATCGCACAACTCGAGCTGCGCCGTACCCTCGCTACGTGTCGCTTGGTCAAGGATGAGTTGCAATCGCTCAACGCCTCGCTCGAGCAGAAGGTCGAAGCTCGTACTGCCGACCTCCGCATCGCTGCCACCGCCTTTGAGTCGCAAGAAAGCTTGATGATCACTGATCCCGACGGTGTAATTCTGAGGGTCAACAAGGCATTCACCGAATCTACCGGCTATACGACAGAGGAAGTCATTGGTCAGACACCGCGCCTGCTCAAGTCTGGTCGCCATGACGCTGAATTCTACCGAGCAATGTGGGAGACCATAAATCACACGGGAACATGGCAGGGGGAAATCTGGGATCGGCGTAAAAATGGGGAGATATACCCAAAATGGCTTTCCATCACTGCCGTCAAAGGGGATGACGGGGTCGTCACCCATTATGTAGGGTCACACATCGATATCACTGAACGCAAGACATATGAAGAAAAAATCCAGCATCTGGCCTTTTACGATCACTTGACTGACCTGCCCAACCGGTTGCTTCTACTGGACCGGCTTCAGCAAGCATTGGTTTCGAGTGCACGTAGCAGTCGGATCGGTGCGCTGCTGTTCATTGACATGGACAACTTCAAGAGCCTCAACGATACGCTTGGCCATGACATGGGGGATTTATTACTGCAACAAGTTACGCAACGCCTAGAGTACTGCATACGCGAAGGAGATACAGTGTCACGTCTGGGTGGTGATGAGTTCGTGGTGATGCTGTTAGACCTGAGTGAAGAACCCATTGAAGCCGCAGCACAGACAGAGTCCATTGGCGAGAAAATTCTCACTGCTCTCAGCCATCCTTACCAGCTTGACAAGCATGCATACCGAAGTACTGGCAGCATCGGAGTCACCTTGTTTAGCGGCAATCAACAGGCGACAGATGAACTGATGAAACAAGCCGACATCGCCATGTATCAGGCCAAGAAAGCCGGACGCAACACTCTGCGTTTTTTCGACAGGCAGATGCAGGAAAGTATCTCTGCTCGGGTCTCACTGGAAAGCGAATTACACAACGCACTCGAGTTCCAGCAATTTCATTTGCATTACCAAATTCAGGTGGACAGTTCACATCGTCCATTGGGAGCTGAAGCCTTGATTCGCTGGATACACCCAGTGCGCGGTTTGGTGCCCCCTCTTCAATTCATTCCGTTGGCGGAAGAAAGTGGGTTGATTCTACCGATCGGACAATGGGTGCTAGAGACAGCCTGCGCCCAACTCAAAGCATGGGAGCAAGAAACGCTTACCTGCGACCTCGTTCTAGCTGTTAACGTGAGTGCCAAGCAATTCCACCAGCCTGGTTTCGTGGCTCAAGTGCTGACGACCGTGCAGCGCCATGCCATTAACCCGGGGCTGCTGAAGCTGGAGCTGACTGAAGGTATGTTGCTCGAAAACATCGAAAACGTCATTTCAATCATGAATAAATTGAATGGGATAGGTATCCAGTTCTCATTGGACGATTTCGGCACCGGCTATTCATCCTTGCAATATCTCAAACGGCTACCTCTAGATCAGCTCAAGATTGATCAGTCTTTCGTACGAGATATTAATACCGATAGCAGCGACAAAGCGATTGTGAGTACTATCATTGCCATGGCACAAATCCTGAATCTGGACGTCATTGCCGAAGGAGTGGAGACGGAAGAACAACGACAATTCCTTCTGAACAGTGGCTGCTCTAACTTTCAAGGCTATCTATTTGGCAGGCCCATACCGATTGAGCAGTTCGAGGCACTGCTGAAGCAGAAGTGAACTTTGTTGATGCTGGGGTGGTTGGCGAACGTCTGCTATTCGCAACACTGAACGCCTTAAATGTGTCGGATTGCTACTCAGGCCAACGCTCGCTGTTCAAGACTTTATTGTTTAAGTGAGTTGGAATATTTCGAGTGTCGTGTATTGTTCGAGTCTTTAAAGGGGAGACGAAAATCACTTCACGTAAGCAATTTATTTTCTGTCACCCGGATTCAAGATTTAATTGTCACGAAACGGCTCAAGCATGATTGAACGCATCATCGAATGGTCGTTGAAAAATCGCATGCTGGTGCTGCTGGGTGCAGTGCTGCTGGGGGGATGGGGAATATATTCCTCGCGCCATATGGCGCTGGACGCCGTACCCGATCTTTCCGACGTACAGGTCATCATCAAGACCGCTTATCCGAGCCAGCCCCCGCAGGTGGTGGAAGACCAGGTCACTTTTCCGATCACTTCGGAATTGTTGTCGGTGCCGGGCTCGACCGCAGTGCGCGGTTTTTCGATGTTTGGCGAATCCTATGTGTACGTGATCTTTAGGGACGGCACCGATCCCTATTGGGCGCGCTCGCGCGTGCTGGAATATTTGAGCCAGATCGAGGATCGATTGCCGCAGGGTGTCATTCCCACGCTTGGGCCGGATGCTTCGGGCGTAGGCTGGGTGTTCGAATACGCACTGGTGGATCGGCATCACCGCTACGATGCCGATGAGTTGCGCGCGGTTCAGGACACCTTTCTGAAATACGAATTGCAGAGCCTGCCCAGTGTGGCCGAAGTCGCCAGCGTCGGCGGCATGGTGCGGCAATTTCAGATCGAAGTGAATCCCAATCGCCTGGCGGCATACAACCTGAGTTGGGAGCGTGTCGAACAGGCGATCCGCGACAGTAATATGGCAGGCGGTGGCTCGGTGATGGAAATGGGGCATGCCGAATACGTCGTACGCGCGCAAAATTATCTGAAGAATCTGGAAGACTTCCGCCAGATCCCCCTGGGGGTCGGCGCGCAAGGCGTGCCTATCCGTCTGGGAGATGTGGCGCAAATTCAAATCGGCCATGAATTGCGCCGTGGCGTGACCGACCTGGATGGACAAGGCGAAGTAACCGGCGGCATCGTGGTCATGCGTTACGGTGAAAACGCGCTTGAGACCATCACGCGCGTCAAGGCACGGTTGACTGAGTTGCAAAGCGGCCTGCCGCCCAGAGTCGAGCTTGTCGTCACCTATGACCGTTCCGGCGTGATCGACCGCGCCATCAAAACCTTGAGTGAGAAGCTGTTCGAGGAATCGCTGATCGTCGCGCTGGTATGCCTCGCATTTTTATTTCACCTGCGCTCCTCATTGGTGGCAGTGGTCACGCTGCCCATCGGCATACTGGCCGCCTTTGTCGTCATGGAAAATCAGGGCGTGACCGCAAACATCATGTCGCTGGGCGGCATCGCCATCGCCATCGGTGCGATGGTGGATGCTGCGGTGGTGATGATAGAGAACATGCATAAACATCTGGAGCGCGCCGGGGATCATCCGGATTATTGGGACATCACCAGAAAGAGCGCGCTTGAAGTGGGGCCTGCATTGTTTTTTTCGCTGCTGGTGATCACCGTATCTTTCCTGCCGGTGCTGTCCCTCACCGGGCAGGAAGGCAAGCTGTTCGCCCCGCTCGCCTACACCAAGACTTATGCGATGGCGGCAAGCGCAATGCTCGCCATTACTTTGGCTCCGGTGCTGATGGGATATTTTATCCGCGGACGCATCGCCCATGAACAAAGCAATCCGTTGAACCGTCTGTTGCATGCGCTTTACCGTCCGCTGTTGCTGGCCGCGCTGCAAAAAAGAAAATCTGCGCTATTACTTTGCCTGCTATTGCTGCTGACTGCCGCATGGCCAATCGCAAAGCTGGGCAGCGAATTCATGCCACCGCTCAACGAGGGCGACCTGCTGTACATGCCCACCACGCTGCCCGGTGTGTCGATAGACGAAGCGGCGAACATCCTGCAAATCACCGACCGCCTGATCGCGCAAATGCCCGAGGTCGAGCGCGTGTTTGGCAAAGCCGGGCGTGCCAATACCGCCACCGATCCGGCGCCGCTTTCGATGCTTGAGACAACAATCCAACTCAAGCCACGCGAGCAGTGGGCGTCCGGAGAAACCATGGATGAACTGATCCGCAAACTGGACAACCAGGTGCGCTTGCCGGGACTGACCAACTCCTGGGGATATCCGATCCGCACGCGCATCGACATGCTGTCTACCGGCATCCGCACACCGCTGGGAATCAAGGTTACCGGCCCCGATCTTGCAGGCGTCAGCGAACTGGCCAAGCAAGTCGAAGAGATCATCGAGAACACCGTGCCGGGCACGCGCAACGCTTTTGCCGACCGGGCTTCCGGCGGGCGCTATGTGGACGTTACCCTGGATCGGGCACAGGCGGCTCGCTACGGCGTTAGCGCAGCCGACGTGCAGCGCCTGGTGCAGGGTGCCATCGGCGGAGAAAATATCGGCATGGTGATCGAGGGGCGCAACCGCTTCCCGATCAATCTGCGTTATCCGCGCGCGTTCCGCGATTCGCTCACCGCGCTTGCGGCAAGCCGCATCATGACCGCTTCCGGTGCGCAAGTCGCGCTGGGCAGCATTGCCAGCGTGAGCGTGAATGACGGGCCGGTCGAGATCAAAAGCGAAAATGGCCGTCTGGTGGCTTATGTCTATATTGATTATGCCGGGCGCGACCTGAGCGGTTATATCGCCGAAGCGCAAGCCGCAGTGGCAAAAGCCGTCAGTCCGCAACCGGGCTACGCGATCGCCTGGTCAGGGCAATACGCCAACTTGCAGCACGCCAAGGAGCGCTTGATGTGGGTGATGCCACTCACGCTGCTGCTGGTAGTGGCGCTGCTGTATATGAATTTCCGCAATCGCGGCAAAGTGCTGCTGGTGTTGCTGTGCTTGCCATTCTCATTGGCGGGCGGCTTCTGGCTGGTGTACTGGCTGGATTATCATTTGTCTGTGGCAGTCGCAGTAGGCTTTATCGCGTTGGCCGGTGTGGCGGCAGAGTTCGGCGTGGTGATGCTGCTTTATCTGGATCACGCCATCGCTGAGCTCCGCCTATCCGGCCGGCCGGTGAACCAGCAGAATTTGCAGCTCGCCATCATTCAAGGGGCGCTGCTGCGCATCCGCCCGAAAATGATGACGGTATCGGTGATCGTCGCCGGTTTGATTCCGGTGATGGTCAGCTCCGGCACCGGCGCGGACATGATGAAGCGCATTGCCGCGCCGCTGGTGGGCGGCATGATTTCCGCACCGCTGCTCTCCCTGATCGTCATTCCTGTCATCTACGCCTGGTGGCAGGAAAAGGGATTGCCGGAAAGCTAGTCGTAGGTTGGGCAAAGCGTAGCGTGCCCAACATTTACAAGAGTGACACCTTCTTTCGTTAGGCACGCTACGCTTTGCCCAACCTACACATCTTTACCTAATTCCAATTTGGGATGAGGCGAATAACATCGAGGGAAATTGCCTCGCTTCAACTGAAAAAAAGAGCAAGGCCGTTAGGCCTTGCTCTCCTGAATATCCACCCGCCTTGCTTTGACGGGCGATAAAGTAAATAAATTATTTCAACTTTGATTATTTCAATTTTCCTGCGCGGAACAGATCAGGAACAGCGGCTCCTTCAGCCTGGATAATCGCAACGTTGCCCTTTAACAAACGGGTCAGCGCATGGTCAACCAGGATGTATTTTGCCGGAACACGCGCATTGAATTCCACTATCGTTGATCCGCCAGGAGGTACAGAGGTGGTTTGCACGTTGAGCTCAGGTGCACCGGTGGTACCTTCGGCCCAAACCTTGTCGAAGATGGTACCGATCGCATGGAAGGATGAAGTCAGGTTAGGGCCGCCGACACCGAAGAAAATACGGACGTTGTCGCCTACTTTGACTTTCATCGGATTGGCCGCCAAGGCACCTGCTGATCCGTTCATCACCACGTGTGATGGGTGCTCTGCCATCAAATCACGCAGGCTGAAATATTTATCAGGATCAGTGCTATCTTCGGTATACATGTCACCTTGCATTACGTAGAATTCCTTATCGACTTTTGGCAGACCGCCCTCTGGTTCGATCAGGATCATGCCATACATGCCGCTCGCGATATGCTGCGGGATGATCGGCGTAGCGCAATGATAGACAAACAAACCCGGGTTCATTGCCTTGAAGACAAAGGACTTCTCTTCACCGGGGGCGACATTCGTCAGTGCAGCACCGCCACCTTGACCCCATACCGCATGCAGGTCAATGTTATGGATCATCGAGTTGCCCTTGTTATTTTTCAAAGTGATTTCGATTGTGTCTCCAACCCGGGCACGCAGAAAAGGACCGGGTACTTTTCCATTGTATGTCCAATAGGTATAGGTCGTTTTGGCTGCCGCATCGAGAACCCCCAACACCTCTTGAACTTCCAGGGTAAATTTAACCGTTTCTGGTCCTCGCTTCCCTACCGGTGTTCCGACTGCAGTCGGATCCTGGACTATGCTTACAGCCTGAGGCCCTGTACCCTTTTCGACTTGCAGCAGTTGCTGGACAACGCCTTGATCCGCAGCGAACGTTGCCGACGAGCCAAACGTCATCAGCGAAACTAACAACATTCTTGTGAATGCACTTGCTCTCATGATGGTTCCCCTTTAATTCTGCATTAACATTATTGAGTTGCGTATGCGCCTAAAGCAGGCACCAAAGTTGAGTGTGGGCAACTTCCAATACGTTCAGCAACTGGAAGAATACCCAACCCTCAGTAGCTACAGAACTCACCTTAAAGTACGAACAACTGCACCATCCAATCTCTCAGAGATTGTGCGTTACTTGGCCAGACCCAAAATGAAAGCAACCAACTCCTTGATGTCCGCCTCACTAACCTTTGGTTGAGCGGGCATAGGCACAGCCCCCCATACACCGCCACCGCCCTTGGCAACTTTGGCGCTCAGCTTATCTGCTGCAGTGGCATCACCCTTGTACTTGTTAGCAATTTCTTGCCAAGCCGGTCCAACCACTTTTTTGTCAATCGAGTGACAATTGGCGCAACCGTTTTTCTTGGCAAGTGGCGGCATATCCGCCGACATTGAACTGCCTGCAAACGTCAAACCCGCCGCTACTGCAATGCTTACGATGATTGATTTCATATTATTCTCCGTTAGTGATTGCTATGTTTAGTAGACTCAATTTTGTAAGTGCAACTTTTGTTGTAAGACATGTTCGCGGGTGAACTGTGTTGGCCTCGGGAATTCATAAACGACCGAGTAAAATGAAAACTGTTCAGGAAATACACACAATTCACTCTTGAGCAAAGATTGCATAATTTCTACAGTACAGCAGTACATGTATTACATATGCATGTACCGCAAGCCAAAACATATTCCTAAAGGGGACTCTTGTCAAGAAGAAGAGGGGTTCATAAAAATCTGAATTATCTCAGCACCTTCGGCAATTTATAGATAGTGAGCGCGGCAGTTTTTCGGTTGGGGATCGCTAGCCAATCCCAGACCGGCAAAACTAATGAATATGCACTATGCATAAGCCTAGTTTTTCCAAAAATTTACTCGTCAAATCTTCTGTTTTCGAAGCCTGTAACTTAACAACACCAGCGTCATCAGCAACAGCATCGCCACCGCGTTGTGCAGGACCGCGCCCGCAAGCGGCAAGCCGAGCAGCACATTGGCGATGCCAAGCACCAACTGAAACACCAGCAATCCCAGTATGGCCTTGCCGATTTTGTGCAGCCCCTCCACCGCGATGATCCTGAAGGATAGCCAGCTCAGGTAGAGAATAGTTAGCAGCGCGCCAACCCGATGTATCAAGTGTATCGCCGTCAATTTTTCTTCGGAAAGCGGCAGTCCATATCTTTCCAGGTCAAATGAAAAATCCATAGGCGGCAGCAGCGCGCCTTTGCAGAGCGGAAACCCGGTGCAGGCAAGGCCAGCGAAATTAGCGCTTACCCAACCGCCCAGCATGATCTGACTCAGCACCAGCGCCAGGCCGAGCAAAGAAAATCCGCGCCAGCTCTTCATCACGTCTGCACTCATCTTAACCGGTGTCATCTGGCGCAACACGAGCCACGTCAGCACTATCAGCGTGGCACTCCCTCCGGCAAGATGCACCGGGACTATCACCGATCGCGGCAAATGAGAAAAAGCCCAGATGCCGAATACCGCCATAAATGCCATCATCCCCACCAGCAAGGTTGGCAGCACAGGTGATTGCCGCAACTCTTTGCGCTGCTGCCACGCCAGGCCGCAAAGCGCGATGCCCAAAATTCCCAGCAGCAAACCCACCATGTTCTGCACCTTCCAGCGCCACGAGGTATGGTCGCGCGCGGCATCGGCCTGGGGCGGCTGTCTCTCCTTCAGCGCATTTTCCTTATAGCAGGCAGGCCAGTCGGTGCAACCAAAGCCCGCATCAGAAAGTCGCGCGTAGGCGCTGAACACCACCGCGACAAAGGCAAGCACACAGGTCAGCAGCAGAAGTTTTTTATACATTGGTTGCTCCCCCGGTTACGTTAACTTCATCACGTTAATTTTGGCATATTATTTTTGGCAGCCGCTGTTATTGATACTTTTATCCGGCATCGTGGTTTTGCAAAATTTTGTGTCCAGTAAAACGGCGTTGCGCATATCGGCACCGATCAGAGTAGCCTCAGTCAGATCGGCGCGGCTAAGGTTGGCATCGACCAGACTGGTCATCGCAAACACGGCTCCCTTGGCATTGACGCTGGTCAAGTCAGCGCCGTTAAGATTCGCCAATGAAAAATTGGCTCCTGTCAGGTTAGCCTCCCTGAGATTGGCGCCCGGCATCGTACTCTGAGACAGATCGGCTTTGGCAAGATTTGCATGCGACAAATTCGCGTTGTTCATATATGTCTCGGTCAGGTCAGCATCCGAGAGATTGGCATTCGACAAATTCGCTTTCATCAAGTTAGCCTCGGAAATCTTGTCGCCGCTCATGTTGGCGCCTGACAAATCTGCACCAGACAAATCGGCGCTGCCCAGATTGGACTTGCTCAGGTTCGCACCGGCAAGGTTGGCGCCGGGACAACTGGCTCTACGTTTGATCAAACAACCATTGATGGTTTGGCGCGCATCGGCTGTCGAGGCGAACAATACAGCGAGGACTAGCCAAGCAGCTATCGTTTTCACAGTGTATTCCTTAGGGTAAAAATACCGATGCCAGATGATGCACCAATAATAAGTATAAGCTTGTTGGAGCGAGGTTAGCGAAATTCTCATCACGGAGCAAGTTCAGTTATTGACTGCGCCCTGTTCTTGACTATGCAGGGTGTAATGGGTAGTGTCGTTGCAGTGATACCGATTTAATCTTTGCAACGAAAGAAAACTCTATGTCAGCTCTGCAACCTTATTCAGAAAGTTCATCATGCTGATCCAGCTTGCCGCGATGGGCATATTGCTGGCGCTGCTGCCGCTGACTATCGTGTGGGTATCGAGCGATACCGACAAATACCGCAAGCTGGTATGGATCACGCTATTCCTCACCTTTGATCTGATCATGTTCGGCGCCTTCACGCGGCTGACCGATTCCGGTCTCGGCTGCCCGGATTGGCCCGGTTGCTATGGGCATGCCAACCCGCTACAGGCACATGCAGACATCAGAGCTGCCGAAGCCGCGATGCCGACCGGCCCGGTGACTGTCATGAAAGCATGGATCGAGATGATCCACCGTTACCTGGCCATGAGCATCGGTGTACTGATCGTCGCGATGATGGCGATCACATGGCGCAAGTGGCTGCAATCGGGACGCAAACAAATGAAATTTGCGCCGCTGTTCCCGACGCTGTTGTTTGCCTTCGTTTGTGTGCAGGGCGCTTTCGGCGCATGGACAGTCACGATGAAACTGCAGCCCATCATCGTGACCATACATCTGCTGCTGGGCATGTCGTTGCTGGCACTTTTGACGTGGTTCGGCGCGCGACTGAGCGAGCATGAGCCCATAGCAAAACCGGCTGCTGCGCTGCGCATACTGGCGGCGCTGGCTATCGTGCTGCTGGCGATGCAAATTGCGCTCGGCGGTTGGGTCAGCAGCAACTACGCGGCACTTGCTTGCACAGATTTCCCGCTGTGCCAGGGTGCGCTGTTACCAGAGATGGATTTTGCCAATGGCTTCTCGTTATGGCGAAATCTGGGCATGACCCCCCAAGGCGATTACCTGCCCTTCCCTGCGCTGACCGCAATCCACTGGACGCATCGCGCCTTTGCACTGGTCGTAGTTATGCTGGTTGCGTGGGTGGGACTTTATGCGCTCAAAATTGAAGGATTGCGCAAGACCGCGCGCTGGCTATTGATCATGATCGCGCTGCAATTCACGATGGGAGTCTCGACCATTTTCCTGAAGTTGCCACTGGCACTGGCAGTGGCACACAATGGCGGCGCAGCACTGCTCGTGCTGTTGCTGGTCACGTTAAACTACAAAATCCATATCGCAACCAAAGCTGCTGCAAAGTAAACGGTATAGATTATTTTTGCACCGTCTTCACTTCAGGTTTTTTCGGGGCAACGTGAGTCAATCTGATACTGTGTGCCTCGCTTTTTTCCACGACGGTATCACTGCCTGCATCGAAGCTCCATATCCATGCACCGGCACGGCGGGTTCTGAACGTTGTATCAGTCCAGTATTTACCGGCCAGAGATTCCGGGAAATAAGCTTTGGGGAGAGTAGGTCCCGGAAATAAAATACTGGTGTCCACTATGGTGTTCAATTCAAAACGGCTGGGCAGATACCAATCATTGAGGCCGCAAAGTTTTTTTGCGTTGAGCGCCTTGATGTAGGCAGCGGTATCACAATCACTGCCGGTGCACGCCCCGGCGTTGGCCTTGCCAGCCCAACTGCCGTTGGTTTGTTGATCCGGGTCGTACCAGCTGTAAGTGTTATTGATATTTTGCAAACCTTGTTCGGATTTTTTTACTTCCCAGATCAAATTTGATTGATTGTCTCGCACGCAAGCCCAGGGGCGTTTTGCATAGTCGCTCCCGTCGTTCACACTGCCATCCTGGTTGAGGCGCGTCATGTCAAACACGAACGGCGCAGGAGTGAGCTTGTCACCACAACCTGCGATTATCAAAGGGCACAACAACAGTAAAGCTATACCTTTGCAAGATAAGATTGAACTCCTAGTTCGAATGCTTTTGTTGGTCACTTTTTTCATTTGGCTTATCCGGAAATAAATGTGGAACCTCTGCTTCGATAGAAGGGGCGTATTATCATTGAATTGTATGTGTTGTCCAACCTTGTGTGTGAAAGTAATCTTGAATCAAAATAATTCTCGAGCTGGGCTGATGAGTTAGTAAGTAAGGAGTAGTCACAATCTCATGAAACGAAGTCCGGCCCTTCAACAGCTGTCACGAGAGCACCACACCGCTCTTACATTGGCAAAAGCCAGTGAGCGTGCAGCTCAATCTGGTGAAGAGGCTCAGGTGAGGCTAACTTGCCAGCGCGTGATCCGCGCATACGCGAATGAATTGGAGCCGCACTTCCAGTTCGAGGAACAATCGCTACTGCCGCTGCTGCACAGCGCAGCAACACATCCGCTGGTCGAGCGCACCCTGGCCGACCATCAGCAATTGCGCGGATTGCTTGATGCTCTGCGGCAGAACGATGCCGGGGCATTGGATAGCTTCGGCAAATGCCTGACGGCTCATGTCCGATTCGAGGAGCGCGAGCTTTTTCCGGCGCTCGAAAGTTTGTTGCAGCGGGAGTGAAAGACCAGCGCATGGAAAACAAAATATACCTGCCCGCACATCCGCTCTGGCAGGTTGGCTTTCGTCCGTTCTTTGCACTGGCGATGATATCGGGATTGAGTCTGCCGGTGCTGTGGGCATTGATTTATTCGGGTGTGATCGCCGCGCCGCAGACTGTGTTCTCCATGGTGCAGTGGCACGCCCATGAGATGTTCTTCGGCTTCGGCTGGGCGGTTCTGGGCGGTTTTCTGCTGACCGCAACCAAGAACTGGGTCGCGGTGCGCGGCTACTCCGGTTACGCGCTGATGTTCCTGGTGGCGGCATGGCTGTTTGAGAGGGCCGGGATGTGGTTCGAGGGAGCTTGGCCGCCACTGCTGTTCCGGATCTCCAACAACCTGTTCATTGCTGCCATCGTTGCGATGCTGATGTGGACGCTGATACGCAACCGCAAGGATGACTCCTACCGCGACAACTACTTCCTGTTGCTGATCCTCCCGGTTTTTATGCTGAGCAAGAACCTGATGCTCAGCGCCGACTACTACCCGATCGGCTGGAGCATGGCGGTGGGACTGTTTCGGATGGCCTTTCTGGTGATGCTGGAGCGTACGCTGGCCCAGTTCATGAAGGGCGTTTTTCAGGTTACGATCCTGAATAATCCGCTGCTGAACAAGGCGATCAAGATGCTCGGGCTGCTGCTGGTGTTCGCCAGCCTGATGCCGCCGCAAGTGTCGGGCTGGATCGTCCTGCTGCTCGCGGTTCTGCTGACAGGCCGTTTCATTTTCTGGAATGCGTATACCGCTGATCGTGAACAACGAATCCAGTGATCGTGAACACGTTTGAAACTTGAAGCGCTGGAGTAATGATTTTTACCTCAGATGTTCACGATGAGTCAAATTTGTTTTGTTTTTCGCATGGAATCTCCCTTCA
>JANXXX010000034.1 GCA_025350405.1 Gallionella sp. | reverse complement strand
TGCCGCTGACAGGACAGGTGCGTCCAGCGTGAGTAAGATGAAGAAGAAAACCCCGGCGAGAAGTCTGCTGGGGGTGAAAAAAAGTGAAAACAGATCAGTTTTTTAACAATTCGGGCGCGCCTGAATAGTTTCCGCTTCATGCGGATACTTATTCAGCGCTTCCTTATACATCATCCGTGGGGCGATGGAAACATTACGAAAAATTCCTTGGCCAGTTGTTCGATGCCTTGGACGATCTTGCGCCTACCTAAAAAGTATGGAGCAAAAAGTGGGCAACCAGCCATATATCACCTGGCGTAATTATCAAATCAACGTGACCAGACTTTAGAGGATGCCAAGTCAATAAATTATTATTTGCATCAAAATGATTACAAATATTATTTTTTCAATACAAAGTAAAAGTACTGCAGTTACTTGACTAGCTTAAAAAGGCCAATCTACTTTATGGACTTTGGCGTGGCTTCAAAAATTGACAGTTAACGGTTTTACAATTTTTGACTGCCGGAAGGATAGGAGTCATGCATAATCAAATTAACTTTCCCGCCGCCGCAGTATCTGGCGTAGTGCAGAATAAATTGCATCTGATCCATGTGGTACGGCGTTATGGCCCCGTGGGTGGTATGGAGCGCTATGTTTGGGAACTGACGTTACAGCTCCAGAAACTTGGATACAGCGTAACTGTGATTTGTGAACGTTGCCATGCCGAAAAGCCTAAGGGCATAATCGTGCATGAGCTTGGCGAGATTGCACAGCGTCCTCATTGGTTGGCTGCGCTTCGATTTGATCGGCACGTAGTACGCTGGCTTGCGGTTAATCCACAACCCGGCGCTCTGATTCACAGCCACGAACGTATCAGTTTCCATGACATCACCACTTTTCATGCATCACCTTTTGCAACAACTTTTGAAAAACCTTGGTGGAGATTGCTTTCGTTACGTGTCGTAATGCAATTATTTTTGGAGCGGCGCGAATTGACCAACGCCCGGTACATCGTACCTAATTCGCAGTTCGTCAAACAGCAATTGGCGCATTACTATCCAGAGTTGGCCCACAAATTAACCACACCTGTCATGCCGGGAGTCGTAACAGGGCTGCCGCGAAAATCGCACAAAGCGCCCTCTGATGGTGGCGTAATCGGTTTCGTTGGCAAGGAATGGAAACGCAAGGGCCTGCCGATAGCAGTTGCAGCCATTAAACAATTACGACGCACCCGCCCTAATTTGAAATTTGTCGTGGTCGGCCCCGACGCCGCCGAAGTACAACATTTGTTTGCGGATTGGCAGGACGGCTATATCTTGAAAGGATGGTGTGACCAAACGCATTACGCCGAATTCGATGTGCTGTTCCACCCTGCAACAGCTGAGCCATATGGCATGGCTATCAGTGAAGCGATGGCAGCCAGATTGCCCGTAGTAATTTCCGATGTGTGTGGCGCTAGTGTGCATGTAACATTGGCATCAGGCACAGTACTGCCGCTTAACGTTCCAGTCGAAGCGTGGGTCAATGCGCTCGATTATCAACTGAACCGTACAGAACATGTGCCGAAATTCGAACGTAGCTGGAGAGAAGTGGCACAACAGTATGAGAAATACTGGCATGCAGCAATGGAAGAAAAGTGTAATCCAGCAAAGCGGCCGGAATTTCCTGCGGAGAGGTTGTCTTACCCTCTCTAACGCAAAGCCGCCCACACCATCTTACTTTCCATCCCTCTATTCGCTTCAGAAGGAAGGATGTTCAATCTTATTTGTATGTCCTTTTCGGCAGAACCAAGGTTGCTACTAGCCCGCCTTTTGGCGCATTTTTCAGGGTGATGTTTCCACCTTGTTTTTTGGCCATATCTCTGGCGATGGAAAGTCCGAGACCGACCCCGCCGGTATATCGGCTGCGTGAAGCTTCAAGCCGGTAGAAGGGTGCAAAGACGGCTTCCAATTTATCTTCTGGAATCCCCGGCCCCGCATCATGAATGGCAATTACCACTTCGTCATCCGTTTCACCCACAACGATGGACGCTCTTTTTCCGTAACGCAATGCATTCTCGATCAAGTTGTTCAAGCAACGACGTGTGGTGAGTGGCTGCAGCCTGATGGGGCGGGCATAGCCTGACACAGCAACAACATTGCCACACTCTTGGGCATCTTCGGCCATTGAGTGCACTAATGCGCTGATATCAAACAGGCAGGTTGCATCTTCCTGCTGATTACCACGCAAATAATCGAGCGTTGTATCAATCAAGTCGACCATCTCATTGATGTCCCCTTGGACGGCAGACCTCAAGTCTAGCTGGTCTAGCTTTTCAGCACGCAACTTCAGGCGGGTTAGCGGGGTGCGTAAATCGTGCGAAACAGCCGCCAGAAAACGGTTGCGCTCTTCCAGCTGTTGCTTGATTCGCGCTTGCATCTGGTTGAAAACCCTTGACGCCTGCCGCACTTCGGATGGACCTGATGTTTCATCAATGAGAGCGGCATTCAAGTTTTTGCCCAGCTCCTCTGCCGCCATGGCCATACGTTTGATGGGATCAGAAAGCCAGCGCGCGGCCACCCATGCTGTCAATGCAGACGCAATTATGCGAAAAATAAAGATTCGTAGGGTAAATGGATTATAGGAAGCAGAAGCCTCAGACGCCAATCCAAGGCTATCAACAATCTCCCTGCTGGCAAAGGAACTCAAATAAAGAACAACAAATAAAAGAATAAAAAGCCGCGCAAACAGCGAATCGGGAATTAAAGTTTTCATCGGGACACTTCCGCATCAAATAAATAACCTTCGCCACGAATCGTCTTTATCAACGACGGCGTGCGGGAATCGTCATTAAATTTCTGGCGCACGCGGGATACCAGGATATCTATGCTTCGGTCGAATACGTCCATGTCGCGTCCCCGTGTCGCATCGAGAAGAAACTCACGGGTTAACACCCGCTTGGGATGTTCGACAAGCACGGATAGCAAACGGAACTCCGCGTTGGAAAGCGGAATGACCAAGTCTTGGGGAGAAACAAGCTGGCGGGAAATATAATTTAAACGCCAATCCCCAAATGCAGCCTCATTTTTCTCCTGGATGCTTTCATGACTTCCGCGTGCTCTCCGTAGTATTGTTTGAATGCGGGCAACCAGTTCTCGAGGCTCAAACGGCTTCACGATGTAATCATCAGCCCCTACTTCCAGCCCGACAACACGATCCATCGCCTCGCCTCGCGCAGTCAGCATTAGTATGGGAATATCCGATTTCGTGCGCAGACTACGGCATAGGGAAAGACCATCCTCACCGGGCAACATCAAGTCGAGGATGACAAGATCGAAAGAGTTTTTCCCCAGCGCCTCGGCCATCGCTTTTCCATCGGAAACAGCAACGACAGACATTCCAAACCCGGCTAAATAGTCACGCAACAACTGGCAAATTTGTACATCATCATCAACAATCAGAATAGATAGCATGGCAACCGCTCGCGAATATTTTATAACTGCTTTTTTGGTTCGTCACAAAATCAAAAGTCTTGCATCTCCTACAATCCCCATCAATATTATGCGCCGCGTTCCCCGGCTTAAAATCCCACCGCAGCCTTATTATTCATCTTGCAAAACC
Source organism: Gallionella sp. (assembly GCA_025350405.1). GTDB lineage: Bacteria > Pseudomonadota > Gammaproteobacteria > Burkholderiales > Gallionellaceae > Gallionella. The sequence continues at coordinate 11,776 of JANXXX010000034.1, read as the reverse complement.
GTCATAGTTAACTTTTTGTGTATCAGCAAAATAACGCCTTTGTATGAAATATGATACAAAATTCACGGCTAATGAAGCACGCAAACTGCCATCGGTTTATCGCTACGAAGGGGAGAAAGTATTTGCAGCTTCCATGAACTTGAAAAATGAGCGGTCAGTTGCATCATCTTGTTTGCGATATTGGCACAAGTTTTTCTGGCCACTTCGTCATCATTACTGTCGATCATGACGTCAATCGTGCCAAAGCGACTGTTGACAGCGCATTGTGAGGCAAGGCCAGCGCCCTCAATGGACGCACACAAGAGGGAGGCGTCGTCCGCATCACCCGGCTTTTCCTGCGCGGCCCCCTGCTGCGAACTGGAATGATCGCATCCGGCAATCGTCAGGAGAAATGCAATTGTCACCAGTAGTAGAACTGCCTTTATTATTTTGGCCATTTTCAAACTTCTTTCGCTTATATCTGCACGCTACATCAAAATCACGTCGTATTGTTCCTGGCTGTACATTGTTTCGACTTGCAGCGAAATCGGCTTGGCGATGAAATCAGAAAGCATCGCGAGTGCCTGTGATTCTTCATCAAGAAATAAATCGATCACCTGCTGCGAACCGAGGATGCGATATTCGCGCGCGTTGAACTGGCGCGCTTCACGGACTATCTCGCGCAGGATTTCGTAACACACCGTCTGCGGGGTTTTCACTTCTCCGCGTCCCTGACAGGTCGGGCATGGCTCGCACAGCACATGTGCCAGGCTTTCGCGGGTGCGCTTGCGCGTCATTTCCACCAGCCCCAGCGCGGAAAATCCATTCACGGTGATGCGTGTATGATCGCGCGCCAAGGCTTTTTTGAATTCCTCCAGCACCGCATCGCGATGCTCCTGCGTATCCATGTCAATGAAGTCACAGATGATGATGCCGCCCAGATTGCGCAGACGCAGTTGCCGTGCGATGACTTGGGTGGCTTCCAGATTGGTCTTGAAGATGGTGTCGTCGAAATTGCGCAACCCGACAAAACCGCCGGTGTTCACGTCCACGGTGGTCATCGCCTCGGTCTGGTCAATGATCAGATAGCCGCCCGATTTCAGGTCGACGCGCTTGGACAAGGCGCGCTCGATCTCTTCTTCCACGCCATGCAGGTCGAACAGCGGGCGCTCGCCGGGATAGTGTTCGAGATACCCGTTTGCGATAGGATTGTAATCCTGCGCAAAAGCGGCCATGCGCTGGTAGGTTTCCCGGGAATCCACCAGGATGCGCGAGGTAGCCTGGTTTACAAAATCACGCAGCACGCGCAGGCTGATGTCGAGTTCCTGGTACAGCAGTTGCGGCGCGCTGGCGGTCTTGGCGGTTGCCTGCAGATTGGCCCACAGCTTGTCCAGATAGGCGATGTCGGAGACGAACGTCAGTTCTGCAGTCGCTTCTGCGACCGTGCGGATGATATAGCCGCCCTTGTGCTCAGGCGGCAATACCGCTTGCAGTTTGGCGCGCAAAGCTTCGCGCTGCTCCTCGCTCTCGATGCGTTGCGAAACGCCGATATGCGTCTCCTGCGGCAGATACACCAGCAAGCGTCCGGCGATGCTCAGTTGGGTGGAAAGCCGCGCACCCTTGGTGCCGAGCGGCTCCTTGATGACTTGCACTAGCAGCGTCTGGCCCTCGTACAAAACCTTTTCAATCGGTTTTTCAGGATCACCGTTGTGGCTGTTTTCCCAAATGTCTGCGACATGCAGGAATGCCGAGCGCTCCAGTCCGATGTCAATGAAGGCCGATTGCATCCCCGGCAGCACGCGCAGGACCTTGCCGAGATAAACGTTGCTGACGATGCCGCGATTGCTGCCACGTTCGATGTGCAGGTCTTGCACCACGCCCAGTTGCATCACCGCAACGCGGGTCTCTTGCGGGGTAACGTTGATGAGTATTTCTTCGCTCATATCTTATTGCTCATCTGGTTGCTCATCTGGTTGCTCATCTGGTTGCTCATCTGGTTGCTCATCTGGATTTCACGGCGTAGGGTAATCGAAACGTTGCAGGAGCTGCACTGTTTCGAACAGCGGCAAACCCATCACACCGGAATAACTGCCGACGATGTGTTCGATAAATGCCCCTGCCTGTCCCTGTATGGCATATCCACCGGCCTTGCCCGTGTACTCGCGGGTATGCAAATAGTGGCGGATGCGCTCTTCGCTGAGCGTGGCGAAACGCACCGCGGAAGTTGAAACAGCAACCTCGACATGCTCGTCCATCACAACCGCAACCGCACTGAGCACTTGATGTTCCTTTCCGGAAAGCTGGCGCAACATCGCTGCAGCGTGTTCTGCGCTGTCCGGTTTACCGAGTATCATTCCATCCAGCGTAACGGTGGTGTCGGCAGCCAGCACCGGAAACGGCGGAAGATTGCGAAATCTGAGCGTGGAATAACCCGCCTCAGCCTTGGACTGAGACACCCTACGAACATAGCTCTCTGGCTGCTCATCAACATGCGGTGTCTCATTCACATCGATATTACGGCGCGGGTCGGAGCGCAATAGCAGCATCTCGAAATTGATACCGATCTGCTTCAGCAATTCACGGCGGCGCGGGCTTTGCGAAGCGAGGTAAATACGTGGCTGAATAATGCGCATGATTGTTTCCTATTCTCGATGGTAGGGATGATTGTGCATCAAGCTGTATGCCCGATACAACTGTTCGGCCAGCAATACGCGCACAAAAGCATGTGGCAGAGTAAGAGAGGACAATGCCAGCAGCTGTTGCGCAGCCTGTTTTACCGATTCGTGCAAACCATCGGCACCGCCGATGATGAACGCAACATCGCGCCCTTCGCGCATCCAGTTCTCCATCTGGACAGCGAGCTGCCTTGTGGTTGGCTGTATACCACGTTCATCCAGTGCGATGCGCAAACAATTTTGCGGCAAGGCAGAAAGTATGCGCTGCGCCTCGGCTTCCATGATCTGCGTCATGGTTTTGCCGGTGCTGCGCGGCTCGGGCTTGATTTCCAGCAGCGTAACCTGCGCCTCGCGTGGCATGCGCTTGGTGTATTCGCTGAAGCCCGCCGTGATCCAGTCCGGCATCTTGTGTCCGACCGAGACAATGATGAGCTTCATTCCGTAAGTTATCAGGACACGGTGTGCCGCGCCTCTATTTTGGGGCTTGAGCCAGCTTGGGCCGCGCCGCCTGGGCCTTGCTCCACAATTCTTCGAGGTTGTAGTAATCGCGGACGGCGGGCTGCATGACGTGCACCAGCACCTCGCCCAGATCCACCAGTATCCACTCGCCACTGTCTTCGCCTTCGCGGCCATAAATCTTCTCGCCGCGCTCCTTCAGCTTGACCACCACATTGTCGGCCAGCGCCTTGGTCTGGCGTGTGGATTGGGCGCTGGCGATGACCATGCGCTCGAACATCGAGCTGAGTTTGCTGGTGTCGATCACGGTGATCTTTTGTGCCTTGACATCTTCAAGTGCTGCGATGACGGCCTGGGTTTTTTCTTCAGTAGTTAGCATGGGGTATATAAATGATGTTGATGGATATAATCGGCCACCGTATTTGGCAGCAGATAACGTATGGAGCGATTTTCCGCCACGCGGCTGCGGATCAGCGTAGCGGAGATTTCCAGCTTGGGAATCGCCAATTCGACAATCCCGCCCGCTGATCGTTGCGACAATGCAGCGACAGCGCACAAGCGTTGTTGGTAGTGCTGGCGCAACACCGGTGTAGCCGTATGGATACGCTCCTCCAGCGTGAAGCCGGGGCGGTAACCCACCACGATATGCGCCAGCGCGAACAATTGCTCCCACTCGTGCCAGGTGTGCAATTGCAAAAATGCGTCCCCGCCCATCAGCAAACACAAGGGTTGTATTGCGCCCAGTTCGGCGCGCAATTCACGCAAGGTGTCCACTGTATAGCAGGGCGTGGTGCGCTTGACTTCGCGGCCATCCAGCACGAACGCCGGTTGATCCGCTATCGCCAACTGCACCATTGCACTGCGGTGCGCTGCGGATACTTGCGGCGCATCGCGATGCGGCGGCGTGCCAGTGGGAATGAAACGGATCTGCCGAAGATTTGCCAGTTCGAGCATTTCTTCGGCGAGACGCAGATGCCCGAAATGGATTGGGTCGAACGTCCCGCCCAAGATTCCTACGGGAATGCCGATTGCTTTTTTGTTCGCTGATTGCAAAGTCAGGGATTACAACGCAAGCCGGCGGGGGTCTGCCAGCACTTGCGAGAGAAAGACTATAAAGCGCGCCGCAGCCGCGCCGTCGATCACGCGATGGTCGTATGACAGTGACAGCGGCAACATCAGGCGCGCCACGAAGGTGTCGTCCTGATGCATCGGCTTGATGCTGGCCTTGGACACGCCGAGGATAGCCAATTCCGGCGCGTTGATGATCGGCGTGAACGCCGTGCCGCCGATACCGCCCAGACTGGAGATCGAGAAACAGCCGCCCTGCATCTCGGCAGCCGTGATCTTCAGCTCGCGCGCCTTGGCGCTAATTTCGCCCAGCTCCTTTGCAATTTGCACGATGCCCTTCTTGTCCACTTCGCGCAGCACCGGCACCATCAGGCCATTGGGCGTATCCACCGCCACGCCGATGTGGAAATATTTCTTCAGCACCAGATTCTCGCCGCTGTTATCCAGCGATGCGTTGAATTCCGGAAATTCCTGCAACGCGACCACGACCGCCTTGAGCATGAAAGCCAGCGGTGTGATCTTGATATTCTGCTTGGCGTATTCGACATTCAGTTCCTTGCGGAAGGCTTCCATTTCGGTGATGTCGGCCTCGTCGAATTGCGTGATATGCGGGATGGTCACCCAGTTGCGGTGCAGGTTCGCGCCGGAAATCTTCTTGATGCGCGACAGCGGTTTTGTCTCTATCGTGCCAAATTTGGCGAAGTCCACCACCGGCATCGCCAGCACCTGCAAGCCATTGCTGCCTGCGCCGCCGCGCGGCTGCACGAGCGCAGCTTTGACGTAATTCTGCACGTCGTCTTTGGTGACGCGGCCTTTCTCGCCGCTGCCTTTGACTTGTGCAACCTGCACACCGAGTTCGCGCGCGAAGCGGCGTATCGCAGGGCTGGCGTGAGCTTTGCCGCCCGGTACAGACGGTTGAACTGTATTTGCAACTATAGGTGCCGCTACCGGTTTGGCGGCAACTGCCGGTGCCGCCGGAGCGGATATAGCTGGAGCGGCTGCCGCTTGCGCTGCTGGCTTGCCAGCCTTAGGCCCACTCGCCGCCCCACTGCATTCCAGCAGCAAAATCAGCGAGCCTTGCGACACCTTGTCACCGACCTTGACCTTCATCTCCTTGATCACGCCGGCGTAAGGCGACGGTACTTCCATCGCCGCCTTGTCGGTTTCCAGCGTCACTAGATTGTCTTCGGCCTTGATCGTATCACCGACTTTGACCATCACTTCGATGATGCTCACATCCTTGTAATCGCCGATGTCCGGCACCAAAACTTGCTTTATTTCTGTCACTGTACGTCTCTCCTAAAACCTGAAACAAGGTGTTGAAAAACGTTGCGAGCGAAGGCAGAACAAGGCGCGAAAGGACGAAGCGGGTTTCGCAGGAATGGGCGGCTTGCCGACCAACTCGCAAAAAGCGGAATTTACATTTGAGTAAATGAGCATTTTGAGTCCTTGAGCAACACAGTTGTGCCGAGCGCAGTAGTTTTTCAACATCATGTTAAACAGTCGTTGGGTTGGGTTTGTCCGGATTGATGTTGTAAAGCTTGATCGCCTTGCTGACATCGCTGGCCTTGATCATGCCTTCATCGGCCAACGCCTTCAGTGCAGTAACCGCGATGTAGTAGCGATCCACCTCGAAGAACTGGCGCAGCTTCTTGCGCGTGTCGGAACGGCCGAAACCGTCCGTGCCCAGCACCTTGTATCGCTTAGGCAGGAAGCCGCGTATCTGGTCAGCGAACGAACGCATGTAATCGGTCGCCGCGATCACCGGGCCGTCGCGGCCGCCCAGACATTGCTCGACGTAGCTGACGCGCGCCTTGACTTCGGGATGCAGCATGTTCCAGCGTTCGCAATCCAGACCTTCTCGGCGCAGTTCGGTGAAGCTGGTGACGCTCCAGATATCCGACGCCACACCAAAATCTTTTTTCAGCAATTCTGCCGCCGCGATCGCCTCGCGCAATATCGTCCCGCTGCCGAGCAGTTGCACTTTCGGTGCCTTGTCTGCAGCCTTGCCTTCGCTGAACAGATACATGCCTTTGATGATGCCCGCCTCTGCGCCCTTCGGCATCGCCGGATGAGTGTAGTTTTCGTTCATCACGGTGAGGTAATAGAACACGTCATGTTGCTCGACATACATGCGGCGCATGCCGTCATGAATGATCACCGCGAGCTCATACGCGAAAGTCGGGTCGTAAGACACGCAATTCGGAATCGTCGCCGACATCAAATGACTGTGGCCATCCTCGTGCTGCAAGCCTTCGCCGTTCAATGTAGTGCGGCCCGCCGTGCCGCCGAGCAGAAAGCCGCGCGCGCGCAAATCACCGGCAGCCCAGGCCAGATCGCCGATGCGCTGGAAGCCGAACATCGAGTAATAAATATAGAACGGCAGCATCGCCACACCGTGGTTGGCATATGCAGTCGCGGCGGAAATCCATGACGACATCGCACCGGCTTCGTTGATGCCTTCCTGCAATATCTGGCCGCTCTGGTCTTCCTTGTAGAACATCAGTTGATCGGCATCCTGCGGCGTATAGAGCTGGCCGACTTGCGAGAAAATGCCGAGTTGGCGGAACATGCCTTCCATGCCAAACGTACGCGATTCATCCGGCACAATGGGCACAACCTGCTTACCGATGTTTTTATCCTTGACCAGAATGCCGAGCATACGCACGAATGCCATTGTGGTGGAAATCTCGCGTTCGTCAGTGCCTTTCAGCAACGCATCGAATGTTTCCAGGCCGGGTATCTGTAGCGGCTCAGTTACCGGCTTGCGCTGCGGCACCACGCCCATGACTTTGCTGCGCTCCTTGAGATATTTCATCTCCAGGCTGTCCTCAGGCGGGCGATAGAAATTCAGGCTGGCCACTTGTTCGTCGTTCAGCGGAATATTGAAGCGGTCGCGGAATTGCAGCAATACCTCGCCGGCCATTTTCTTTTGCTGGTGGGTGATATTCTGGCCTTCGCCCGCTTCGCCCATGCCATAGCCCTTCACGGTCTTGGCGAGAATCACGGTTGGCTGGCCGGTATGCTGGGTGGCGGCCGCATAAGCGGCGAATACCTTGCGCGAATCGTGTCCGCCGCGATTCAACCGCCAGATTTCGGCATCAGACATATCGGCGACCATCTCCAGCAGCTCCGGATATTTGCCGAAGAAATGCTCGCGCACATACGCACCATCCCTGGATTTGTAAGTCTGATATTCACCGTCCACCACTTCCTGCATGCGCTTTTGCAGCAAACCGTTTTTATCCTTGGCGAGCAAACGATCCCACTGGTCGCCCCAGATCACCTTGATGACGTTCCAGCCCGCGCCGCGGAACACGCCTTCCAGTTCCTGGATGATCTTGCCGTTGCCACGCACCGGGCCGTCGAGGCGCTGCAGATTGCAGTTCACCACAAAAATCAGGTTGTCGAGTTTCTCGCGCCCGGCCATCGAGACCGCGCCCAGCGATTCCGGCTCGTCGGTCTCGCCATCGCCGAGATATGCCCACACCTTGCGTCCGGCGGTCTGGGCCATGCCGCGATGTTCCAGATAGCGCATGAAGCGCGCCTGATAGATCGCCATCAGCGGCCCCAGGCCCATCGACACCGTGGGGAACTGCCAGAAGTCCGGCATCAGCCACGGGTGAGGATAAGACGACAAGCCGTTACCCTCCGTTTCCTGGCGAAACTTGTACATCTGCTCTTCGCTGATACGCCCTTCGAGGAAGGCGCGCGCATACATGCCGGGAGACGAGTGTCCCTGGAAATACACCAGATCGCCGCCATGCGTGTCGGTCTTGCCGTGGAAGAAATGATTGAACGCCACATCATACAACGTGGCTGCAGAGGCGAAGCTGGCGATATGCCCGCCCAGCTCGGACGAATCGCGATTGGCATTCAGCACCAGCGCCATCGCGTTCCAGCGCATCAAGCCGCGGATACGGTGCTCCAGATCCTGATTGCCAGTGGAACGCTGCTCCTCGTCCGCCGGTATCGTGTTGCGGTACGGGGTGGTCGCGCTGAACGGCATGCCTGCGCCGGAATCGCGCGCCTTGTCCAGCAGTTGCCCGAGCAGAAAGCGCGCGCGTTCCGCGCCTTCATTTTCCAGTACTGACTGGAGGGCATCCAGCCACTCCTGGGTTTCTTGCGGATCGTAATCAGGTATTGATGCCATCTTTGCGTTCTCTCACTTATTGCAACGTAATTTTTGGTTACTCTTATCCCGAACAAGCGATTGTTTCTTGCTCGGTGATGATCCACTCGACTTTTACATCCGTCGCTTCCTGCGGAATTTGTTCGACGAGTTGCAGCGCAAAGGCTGCTGCGGCCAACGTGGGGCGATGCGTCTCAGGGGCTATAACCAGCGACTTGGCGAGTGTTGTTTGCTCGCCTAGTCGAATGGCTAGCTGTTTCATCAACAGCTTGTCGTAAAAACCGCCGCCATAGCCCAGCCGTGCCCCATCCCGGGTAAATGCCACCCCCGGTAAAAGTGCGAATTCTACCTCATTTAGCGTGACCAGCCGCTCACAACGTTCGACTATCGGCTCGCGTATCCCCCACAACCCCGACTCCAACTGGCTTTCCAAGTCATCCACCCAATATAGATCAAGCTGGTTGGTATGGCGGTTCACCCGAGGCAAAGCCAATTTTTTGCCATCCGCCAGCACCCGCTGTATCCAGAGTTCGCTGGCGAATTCCGCGCCGAAATTCATGTAGCCCAGCACCGCACCGGCCCGTCGGTACTCAGGCAGTTGCAGCAAACGTGCGGTGATCACTGTGCTGTGCGCGGCGCGCGTCTCAGGTGAGAGCTGCTCGCGCATAGTGATGAGCTGCTTGCGGATGCCCAGCTTGGTCATGTGCGGCAAAGCCGGCATGATCGCCTAGCCCAAAAACAACCGGTACGCCGGGTTGCCGCTCTCATCCCAATAGCGGTAGCCGAGCGTGTCGAGAAATTTTTTCAGCGCCTTCTTGTCGTGATGCGGTACCTGCATGCCGACCAGCACGCGGCCGTAATCCGCGCCGTGATTGCGGTAGTGGAACAGGCTGATGTTCCAGTTGTGGCTCATGCTGTTTAAAAAATTCATCAGCGCGCCCGGACGCTCGGGGAATTCGAAGCGGAACATGATCTCGTCCTTGACTTCAGGTGCATGGCCGCCGACCAGGTGGCGCAGGTGCAGCTTGGCCATTTCGTTGTTGCTCAGATCCAGCGTGGCCAATTTGCTGCGCTGCAACTTGTCCACCAGCTCGCTGGTTTCCAGTTGATCTCGCACCTGGATACCGACGAACACATGCGCCTCTTTAGAGTCGGCGTAGCGGTAGTTGAATTCGGTGATGCTGCGCTTGCCGAGCAAGGCGCAGAATTTGCGGAAGCTGCCGGGCGTTTCCGGAATGCTCACAGCAAGGATCGCCTCGCGCTGCTCGCCGATCTCGGCACGCTCTGCAACGAAGCGCAGACGGTCGAAATTCATGTTCGCACCAGAGGCGATGGCAACCAAGGTTTCACCCTTGAGATTTTCGCGTGCAGCATACAGCTTGATCCCGGCGATGGCCAATGCCCCTGCCGGTTCCAAGATCGAACGGGTATCCTCGAACACATCCTTGAGCGCGGCACACGCCGTGTCGGTATCAACCAGGATGATCTCGTCGACCAGCTTGCGGCACAGGCGGAAGGTTTCTGTGCCGACCTGCTTGACCGCAACGCCGTCGGCGAACAGGCCGACATGCTCGAGCGTGACGCGCTTCTTGGCTTTCAGCGAGCGATACATCGCATCGGAATCCACCGGCTGCACACCGATGACCCTTATTTCCGGACGCAGTTGCTTGACGTAAGCCGCCACACCCGCAATCAGCCCTCCTCCACCTATCGGAACGAAGATCGCATGGATGGATTGTGTATGCTGGCGCAGGATTTCCATCGCGATAGTGCCTTGGCCTGCGATCACATCAGGATCGTCATAGGGATGCACGAACGTCATTTTGCTTTTCTGTTCCAGCTCCAGCGCATGCTGATAGGCATCTGAATATGAATCGCCGTGCAGCACCACTTTCGCGCCGCGTCCGGCCACCGCCTGTATCTTGATTTGCGGCGTGGTGGTGGGCATCACGATCACAGCCTTACAGCCGAGTTTTTGCGCAGACAGCGCAACGCCCTGTGCATGATTTCCCGCCGAGGCAGCGATAACTCCCCGTTTCAACTGCTCGGGCGTAAGTTGCGCCATCTTGTTATATGCGCCGCGCAACTTAAAGGAAAACACCGGCTGCATATCTTCGCGCTTGAGCAAGATCGTATTGCCGATGCGTGCCGACAGATTGGGCGCCACTTCCAGCGGTGTTTCGATTGCCACGTCATAGACGCGCGCGTTTAATATGCGTTTCAAATAACCGTTCATGATTTTGCTGGCCGAAAAATATTCGCGCAGATTAGCATAAAAGTACCGCGAAACCCTTGCGACATAAGCCAAAATCGGTTCAAATGCCGCGCATGGAAAAAATTGCTCAACATGGCGTCGTCATACAGACGCTGGTGAACTACCTGCCGGACCAATCCGATGAGCCCGGCAACCGTTTCGTATTTTCCTACACCATCACCATCACCAATCTCGGCACATCGTCCGCCAAGCTGATCAGCCGCCACTGGATCATCACCGATGCGCATAATCACGTGCAGGAAGTACGCGGGCAGGGCGTAGTCGGCGAACAGCCTTTGCTTAAGCCGAACCAGAGTTTCGAGTACACCAGCGGCACGGTGTTGACCACCCAGGTCGGCACGATGCGCGGCAGTTATCAGATGCAGGCCGAGGACGGCATGGAGTTCGAGGTCGAGATCCCACAATTCGTGTTGAGTGTGCCACGTGTTTTGCATTAAGAAATTGTTGGCTCACACAGCAGAGGCATTGCACCCACTACGCTCAATGGCTTCTGCACAGCATGGAGTGCCGCTGCGTTCCGCGCTGCTGGCGCTATTTTTTCTGGCCGCCTGCACAAGCACACCCAAACCGCCGGTCGTGTCGCCCTCAGCTACGTCCGTGTCATCTGTTGTTACCTCCTACACGCCATTTGCGGTCAGCAAGTGGGAGATGTTGCCGGATTGGCAAACGATAGATTTACAGCCAACCTGGGGAGCCTTTTGGCAGAGCTGTAACGCGCTGAAAAACAAACCAGCCTGGCAAATAATCTGCGCACGCGCCAACGAAATGACGCTGCCACCAGACAACAACTCGTTACACGCTTTTTTTGAGGCAGGTTTTACACCCTATCAAGTGTACAACCCGGATGGGTCGTCGCAAGGTTTGATCACCGGCTATTACGAACCCAGGCTGTATGGCAGCCGGGTCAAGACCGACCGCTTCCGCTACCCGCTGTATGGCTCGCCGGACGATCTGCTGACGATAGACCTGGGCGACCAGTATCCGCAATTGAAAGATCTGCGTTTGCGCGGGCGGCTGCAAGGCAACCGTGTGGTGCCTTATTACAATCGTGGCGAGATCGATAACGGAAAGGCTCCATTGCAAGGGCGTGAATTATTCTGGGTGGATAATGCGGTCGATCTGTTCTTCCTGCAGATCCAGGGCTCGGGGCGCATCGAATTGCCGGACGGCAGTCTGGTGAAAGTCGGTTAT
>JANXXX010000033.1 GCA_025350405.1 Gallionella sp. | reverse complement strand
GCGTGAGTAAGATGAAGAAGAAAACCCCGGCGAGAAGTCTGCTGGGGGTGAAAAAAAGTGAAAACAGATCAGTTTTTTAACAATTCGGGCGCGCCTGAATAGTTTCCGCTTCATGCGGATACTTGTTCGGCGCTTCCTTAGAGTCTTATTTATTACCTCCTCTGAACCCATATCACTGCGGTCCTGAAACTATTGCGATGCTGACCCCGTTAGCTGCATGGTGGCATCCTTGAGCTGTTTTGATCCCCTTTGACTATTTGAGCTCCGTCCCTATGTGATTCATCATATATCGCTCAAATCTCCCACGGGTAACCGATGAACACATCTGTCGCGATGCCATCATGCCCATTCGCAAGGTCTGCGCGGAACACCACCCCAGAAGCCGTGACCATTCTGAACCCTATTCCGTAGGATTCCCGCCATGTCTTGCCCACGTCGCTACTCAGATCGGCAGTGCTGCCAAGTTCGTAGAAAGCGGCAAGCTGTAATGAGGTGCGGATGTCCTTCATGATGAATAGATCGAACGGTGTGTTCTCGTCCGTGAGATTCCAGCGGAACTCGGTGCCGTAAAACTGGGTGTGTGCGCCGCTGTATCTTCCCTGTGGATAGGATCGCAGACGGCTGAAACCGCCGAGCGACGTGGCCGTGCCGTAAGTATTGTTCGCGATTGTCAGGTTCACCGCATCGGTGCAGTATTGCTGTTGCTGTGGTGTGAGCGAGGGATTGCTGCAATTGATTCCCTGCTGATTCTGGATTTTGGCCGGATCGGTCTCGCCTTGATGGCTGACGACCGCGTCCGAGCGCAGGAAATTGAAAGCCCATGTGCTGCGCTTGCCGATGGGCAGGTAAGCCGTGATGTTGTAGTCCATCACGGAAAAGTCCGGCCCGGAATCGCTGGGCGGGGACGATGACCGGGTTACGTCGAGACGAGCCCCGCGCCGGGGGTCGTCATAGTCGTCGGTCAGGTCAAGGCGGGTTCCGATCAAGGTCCTGTGAAACTGCCGGCGGGAAGCATCCTGCGCCACGACAATCACATTGCCGTCCTTGTCCCGGATGCCATGCAGCTTCGAAGCGCCCCCGTACCATGCGCCGTACATTTCAAAGCGGCGATCGAAGAACGTGGCCGTCAACCTGCCGCCGTAATATTCCGAATTGTCTATGTCGAGCAGGAGGTAGTTATCCTTGTCCGAGCTCATGCCACGCTCCCTGAAGTTCTGGATCGAAGCCTTGTTCACCTCGCCGGCGCCGACATCCAGGATCAGCGTTCGCGGGATGATATGGATATCGCCCACACCAGCCGCCATTCCCTGAACATCGCCGCCATATACGATGCCGTATGCATCGGTGTATGTATGCGCGATGTTCATGGCGCCGCCGGCAAGGGCAAGACCCTTGCCGATGCCGGGCAGCGCATACGGGAAGGGGAAGACCGCGTACGCGAAGCTGGTCTCAAATTGCTCCTTGCGGCGGTCGGCAAGATACGGATACTTGGCAACTGAAGAATCAGCCGTTTCGTCCGCGGCTCTCGCGGCTGGAACCAGCGCGATGAACAGGCACAGCGTAATGAAGAATAGCTTCATGAGCCAAGCAGGGCCTGCAGTATCCGGGCGCGCGCATCGTAAACTGTAGCGCGTAGCTTGTCCGAATTGATTTTCTTCATTTCCATCGTGGCACCCTGAAACTATTTCGAACCTGGCTTCCTTAATTTCGGAATCACATCATGGATGTCGATCGCCACCAGAGTGATCAACTTCACCGGCTTATTGAAGAATAACTTGGGATAGACGCGCCGCTTGGTCGGCAGCGATAACCCGCCGAACTGCCTGTACTCCTCGCAAAAATGCGCTGCCTTTGCCCACGCGCCCACCACCTCGGCGGTGTAATCCAGCCTGTGTAGATGATAATCCTTGTCGAAGAAGAATTCCTGCTCGGCACAATGCACAGGCAGCGACGATGGGAACCTTACCACCAGCCTGGTATAGCCATCGCCTGCATTGCCTGCCTCCGTGACCTCGACACCCTCGTGCAGAAACAGGAACGGCGCCGTCAGGTAACCCCACATCGCATAACTGCTGAAATAGGCAAAGTCCAGGGCATCCCAGCGAAATAGCCTGCGCAATTTGCTGAAGGCATCGCGCGGATGGTCGCGCGACTGCAACACCTTGCCGTTCGCATCTACGATCTCGACCCGCTCACCCCCAAGGAAGCGCGTGGACTGGCCGGGTGCAGGGTGACCGTGCATGACAACTTCGGGCCGCGAGGTGCAGATCGTGATGCGCGCGTGTCGCTGCGGCGTCACGCCCTTGGACAAGAACAAGAAGCCGTTGGCCGAGAGCTCGACCTCAATGCTGTCGAGCGAATTCCAATAGGGCAGGCCGCCATGCGCTTCGATGATTTTGGCCAGTTCTTTCAACATGCTCACTCCCGGCGATATGCTGAATTAAAAGGGCAGCTTCAGTTTTGCTTACAACCTCGTCCACCTTTGAAAACTATTTCGATGCTGACCCCGTTAGCTTGTGATTTAATTCCTACTGTTTCTTAAAGTACATACATGGATCCGCACTATTAACATGATTGTTGCTAATTACCAGAGCTGTCCTTTTGAATCCGAATGGCTTGATATTATTGTTTACGTACCTGCTATTGGATACAAACGATCCTTCCGGAAATATAAACCTTACATTGTCGAAACTTATACCCTGCAAAGGAAACTCAACATAAGCTTCAATAGCGTAATTGTTATCCTCTCTCTCATATTTATTTACCTTTATTACTTTTCCAAGTAAAACAATTTTTTCACCGGAAAATATCTCAAGTTGGAATTTCTCCGGATACATAGTTACTGCATCTTTATCGTGGAAGGAAAATATAATATTCGCAGCAATCTTTTTTGCTTCTTCATAAGTCGGAATGATCACAATCGCAATCCCTCCACCAATATCACGTACTGAAGTGTCTTTAAAGTCAGACCGCTCCTGGCATCTTGCTGGTCGACTCGCGCTACTTGGTGGTATACCCTCGACCGGGATGGGTTCCAGATAAGTACGAGTGCCAGGCTGCAGTGGTGTTTGTAGAACCTCGCATATTGATATTGGCACACAAATTAGATTCAACAAGCATGCAAATAATCCGATTTGCCCAACCTTATGAAGTTTGGCAGTGCTTAAAGTTGTTGATGTTGACCACTGTTTCATCTTAACCCCCTCCCCATATCATTACTGAAACAATTCGACTCCAGTACTGAGGTCTCCCCTCAAAGTTGCAGCGCAGGATGATCATAACGCAACCGTTCAAGGGCTGCACCAAGCTCGCGCGGCGGGAATGCTGCCATCCCATGTTGTACAAGTTGCAGCGCCAGGGTAATCACCGAGAGCACCGGGCGTGAACGCCGCGTGTTGCTCTGGAACTGGAAGTCCAGTTGCTTCGCCTTGCCCACCTCGCCGATCAAGCGCAGCACGAATGCTGCGAGACAGCCAACCAGTAGCAACACACCCAAGCGATCTTTCTGTGTGGATCGGCTAGCGGAGAATCCCAAACCGAAACGCTCGCTCTTCAAATCGCGGAATGACTCCTCAATTTGCATGCGCTGTGCGTACACAGCAACGACAGCTTGAGCACTGAGATGGGTGAGCTTCGGGCATACGGCCAATAACCAAGGTTCGCGTTGTGCACGAGCACTCTTCAGGCTTTGTTTTGAATGCAGCCGCTTGCCGAATTTTCCCTTCTTGTGACGACCTTGTTTGATGCGCTTAATCAGCACCAGCCTGCAAGGCACCGGATGATTGCGCACATAGTCGTATTGACCAAGTGATCTCGCCTTGGTTGTGGCAAGTGGATAGCGTGTTTTGCAACCAGCCCATGTATCACCATTGGCCTGACTAACCATATCGCGGTTACGAATGCGCCCGATCCAGTACCAGCCCATGCGATTGACCAATCTGAACCACGCGCCACGGAAACCGGCATCGGTAATCAGAATCGGCACGCAGCCTGTCGGTAGCATGGCGGCGAGTTGCGTCAGAAACGTCTGATGCACAGACGGTGATGTTGCCTGCGATTGTGGATGAACCTGCTCATACAGGGTTACGCTACGACCTTCCACAGCAACCGAAGCGCGCAACAATTGCCATTGCCGATCAGGTGTTAAATCCGGCCAATCGATGACGATCAGCGGCATGGACATTCCTTCCAAACATTGCCGGACGAGTGCTTCATACAGCCTCGGCAATTCAGTGTGCAACGCGCTGTTGCCGAGCAATCGATCAATGCGCTTGATGTTGTGCTTGACGGCGACCGAGCCGGACAGCCCACGCCCCATATCGCTTAACGTTAGTCGACTGCCCGTTACCACTGCCTCGACAGCAGCCAATAGACTGGCTAAGCGTTTTGCGTGGATTTCTGGGATGCTTGTGGAAAGAATGCGGTGTAAGATTGTGTTCGCATGCATGGTGGGCTCTCCTTCGCAGTTTGGTCGCTACGAAAGAGACAATAAACCTGCCATGCATGTGCTGTTTTGGAACGGACAGTACGCCCTACTTTATTGAAATGCAACGGGGTTTTGAGGGGAGACCTCAGACTCCAGTACCTTTCGCTTAATTAGCTCAAATTGTAAAAAACTATTGCGATGCTGACCCCATTAGCTCTGCTATCAGGATATTTTTGCAACCATCTTTTCGCGCCGCTAACCTGAATTAATGATTCTCCAATTGCTTGTCTTGCCCAACGACACCAAGCGACATCACGAGATTTTTCTTTGGAGAATTTGTTTCGCTTATCACTGAACAGCACAATATCGTCGCCGAAAATAATGACCAAATCACATATTTCTTTTCCATCTCCTCCTTTCGTGCTATCACCTTGATCGCGAAACAAGTTCGGCCAACTCCAAAATCGCAAAAAGGAGCGCCGTGCTAGGGTGTGAAGAAAAGTTTCGTCACTGGTGAAACCTGCCACTCTTAGCCCCTTGCTTTAACGCCAATCAAAGGTACTGCGCCCAAATTGATGGGCGCAAACTGAAACACTTACCGACTAATCGGCTTATACCGAATCCGCTTGGGCTTCGCTCCCTCTTCGCCCAAACGCTTGCGCTTGTCCGCTTCGTATTCCTGATAGTTGCCATCAAAGAAAGTCCAGTGCGAATCGCCTTCAGCAGCTATGATGTGTGTGGCGATGCGGTCGAGGGAAGTGGCCATTGCTTATCGCGAATTGGCAGCGCTGCGTTTAGCCGCCGTTCCGCTTGTATGCCGTTTTTTTGTTACCGCCGAACGCGCAACGTCCACCAGAGATTCAAGCGCTGCGTTCACCGCTTCATTGGTAGGGAATATTTTTGCCAACTCGGGAGTGAGCAACACCAGATTGCTGCCTTTTTGGAAGGCGGCGTGATGTTTTCCCCGGACACCTTTCCCGAGGTCTTCGCGACGATATTCGGCGCGCATTTCTTCAGTCTTCTTCATAAGTTTTCCTTTCATGTTTCGTAGCAACTCGTGCACTGACTAGCCGGACCTTACCCCGGCGCTCTGTGTAAATAACTGCAAGAACTCGCCCTCTGCTAGACATACCAAACGATAGCCATCGCACCTCGCCCACGGAATGATCGGGATCGGGAAAAGTGAGCTCCATTGCATCCCCGAATATGGAAGCCGCTTCTTCGAAGCTGACTTTATGCTTCTTGAAGTTTTGCGCGGCCTTAACTGGATCGGCTTCAAATTCCATGGGGCATTATTCCACGTGCTGGTGATGTTGTGTCTAACTTCATCCCCTCTCCCCCAGCCCCTCCCCCGCAAGCGGGGGAGGGGAGATTCATTTTATCTACTAATCGGCTTATACCGAATCCGCTTCGGCTTCGCGCCTTCCTCATCCAGACGCTTGCGCTTGACAGCTTCGTATTCCTGATAGTTGCCGTCGAAGAACGTCCAGTGCGAATCACCTTCTGATGAAACTACTAGCCATTCGACTAGGCCGCCACAATACGGCAACCAAGTCGCTGGATACGCCACGAGGATGTGGGTGGCAATGCGGTCGAGTGGCGACTATCGGGGTCAGCATCGCAATCATTTCCCAAACGGATTGCGTATTGTCATCACACCTTCAATGACCTGCCCGTGCTGCATATCTTCGGTGACCAGCGTCTCACATCCTGCTGAAAGAGATGACGCCAGAATCAAGCTGTCGTAATAGGAGAATTTATATTTCTGCGTCAAGTTCAATGCTTGGGTGATGGTGTCCGGCATCACGGGAACGACAGTGCAGGCATCGCGGACTTCCGCGACCGCTTGCGCTACCACATCAAAAGACAGGCTGAACTTGCGGCTCAGGGTGTTGGCTAGTTCGCTCAGGACTTGCGTACTGACAATGGAATTGTTTTGTTCGATGAGCGCGAGTGCTACAGCTCGCTTTTCCGGCTCGTCGCCGGAATAGAGATACACCACGATATTGGTGTCGAGGAAAGTCTTACCGCTCATTGGCGGCATCGCGATTGAAGCGGTAACCGCGCGTGGAAATGGTTGCGGCATTGAACAATGGTTTGCGCTTGGTCTGCGCGCTCTCGGCCTCTAACAAGATCACGCGCACATCTTTACCATTCCAAGCTTGGTGCTCGCGGGGCAAGTCCACCACTCCATCATGAGCCTTGCTGACAAATTCGATTGCTTGCATGGTCAATCTCCGTTTTGAATATGGACATTGTAGATAGAAGCGGGGCCATGAGCAAATACCCTTCGACTAGGCCTCAGCAATACGACGACCTAGCGCTGGTTATTCACCTAGACACTTGCGCTTGTCCGCTGCGTATTCCTGATAGTTGCCGTCGAAGAACGTCTGCTAGTGGAGCAGCGCGTCTGTGCCGAGATCGTCGTCCGTAATGTCGTCCGTAATGTCGTCGGGAAAGTCATCGCCTAATGTGCCCACAACAGCCGCGAGAAAAGTTTCCGTATCTTCGGGACGCGTGGCTGCTTTGCCAACATAGCGCTGCTCCAAAAACTGGATGAAATCCAATGCCTCGCGTGCTGCCTGCTCGGGAAGCTTGCGGCTATGGTGATAAATGTTTTCAGCTAATGACATGGTGAATCTCCTTTCCCTGCAGGAGCATTGTAGTAAGAAAGCGCCGCCAGGATGTCTTCGCGTTCCAGGTCTTCGTAGTCCCTCAGAATCTCTTCTGTTGACATGCCGCTGGCCAGCCACTCCAGCACGTTTTCAACCGGATAGCGCAGGCCGCGGATGCAGGGCTTGCCGTGGCATACGGCGGGGTCAATGGTAATGCGGTCGCTCATTGTTGCCTCCTGCTCGAAATTTCATGGGGGAATCTTACACCAGCTTGCATCCATTGTGGGCTGGCAGTTGCCCCTCTCCCCCGCCCCCTCTGATAGAACTACTAGCCATTCGACTAGGCTGTCAAAAAACGCCAGCCAAGTCGCTGGTTATCCCGCACGCGGGCGAGGGGAGTAGATCGTTATCTACTAATCGGCTTATACCGAATCCGCTTAGGCTTCGCGCCTTCTTCACCTAGACGCTTGCGCTTGTCAGCCTCGTATTCCTGATAGTTGCCATCGAAGAACGTCCAGTGCGAATCGCCTTCCGCCGCGAGGATGTGGGTGGCGATGCGGTCGAGGAACCAGCGGTCGTGCGAGATCACCAGCACGCAGCCGGCGAATTCGAGCAGGGCATCTTCGAGCGCGCGCAGGGTTTCCACGTCCAGATCGTTCGACGGTTCGTCGAGCAATAACACATTCCCGCCGGAGATCAGCACCTGCGCCAGATGCAGCCGTCCGCGTTCGCCGCCGGAAAGCTGGCCGACGATCTTGGCCTGGTCGCCGCCCTTGAAGTTGAAGCGGCCGATGTAGGCACGCGCCGGGGTTTCGTACTTCCCCACGGTGAGGATGTCGTTGCCGCCGGAGATCGCGTCGAACACGGTCTTGTCGTTCTGCAGCGAATCGCGCGCCTGATCGACGTGCGCAACTTTTACGGTGGTGCCGATCTTCACTTCGCCGCTATCCGGTTTTTCTTTTCCGGTGATCAACTTGAACAGCGTGGATTTACCGGCGCCGTTCGGGCCGATGATGCCGACGATCGCGCCGGGCGGCACCTTGAAGCTGAGGTTGTCTATCAGCAGGTGGTCGCCATAGGCCTTGGATACATTGACGAACTCGATGACTTCGTTGCCGAGTCGCTCGCCGACGGGAATAAAAATTTCCTGCGTCTCGTTGCGCTTCTGGTGTTCCATCGAATTGAGCTCTTCGAAGCGGGCGATACGCGCCTTGGATTTCGCCTGGCGTCCTTTCGGATTTTGCCGCACCCATTCCAGTTCCTGCTTCATCGCCTTCATGTGTGCGTCGACCTGCTTGTTCTCTTGCTCGAGGCGCGCTTCTTTCTGCTCCAGCCAACTCGAGTAGTTGCCCTTCCACGGGATGCCGTGGCCACGGTCGAGTTCGAGTATCCATTCGGCGGCGTTGTCGAGGAAGTATCTGTCGTGCGTAACCGCGACCACGGTGCCGGGAAAGCGCACCAGGAATTGTTCCAGCCATTCCACCGATTCGGCATCGAGGTGGTTAGTCGGCTCGTCCAGCAGTAGCATGTCGGGTTTTTCCAGCAGCAGCTTGCACAGCGCGACGCGGCGCTTCTCGCCGCCGGAAAGATTCTTGATCGGTGCATCCCACGGCGGCAACCTTAATGCATCTGCTGCGATCTCGAGCTGGTGTTCGGAATCGCTGCCCGACGTGGCGATGATGGCCTCGAGCCGCGCCTGCTCGGCGGCGAGCGCGTCGAAGTCGGCATCCGGCTCGGCATAGGCGGCATACACTTCGTCGAGTTTTTTCTGCGCCTGCATCACTTCACCCAAAGCGGATTCGACTTCCTGGCGCACAGTCTTGGCCGGATCGAGCTGCGGTTCTTGCGGCAGGTAACCAATGGAAATGTTGGGCAGGTGTTGCACCTCGCCGTCGTATTCCTTGTCCACGTTCGCCATGATGCGCAGCACGGTGGATTTGCCCGAGCCGTTCAGGCCGAGCAGGCCGATCTTCGCGCCGGGGAAGAAGCTGAGGGAGATGTCCTTGATGATCTGACGCTTGGGGGGAACGATCTTGCTCACACGGAGCATGGACATTACGTATTGGGCCATGTGCTGTATCTCTAGTGTTAAATCGAAAAGGGCGTAGCTTACCGCAAAGGGCTGATAACCAGAAATGGCTACTAGAGCACGGCACGGGAGGCCGGGCTACACCCGCGAAGTATTGCGGCTGAAAACGCTCGATTTATATAGTGGTTGCCGACGAGGACGAGAACGATGGCACTTCGCCATCGATGTATAGGGACATCAATGTGCAGGCTGGCCCGGTTCCGCTTCAATCAGTTTGACAAGTTCGCTGGATATGTAACGTGAACCTTCCACGCTCAGGTGGTCATCATCACGATACATCATCTTGCCATCCTTCATTGCCCAACACCACTTCGCGTCACACAACAAAGAGGCAGCATCGAATATTTTTACCGCCGGAAACTCTTTTAGTACGGATGTTGCAAGCTCACGATATTCATGATTGCGCTTCTCGAATTCCTGCCTCGATACCGCGCATGTGCTCTTGATATTATTTGTCAGCTTCAGCGGCCGGGTGTCTACGCAAGTTTTTGGATCAAAACCAAGCTCGGGCATGTCCAAAATAAAGATGACCTTCTTGTTTTTTTCGAGCAAAGTTTTAATCGTCTTTTGCATTGATATTTTGAAGATCTCACGAAAATCCGCAATCTCCGGGTGGCTGGTCAGCTTGAGAATTCGATTATATTTATCCTCATTCCCTACTGCGCCATTTCCTTTCCCCGAAAGATAGAGCTGACCGCGAAAAGATATGATTACAGCGCGCAACGATTCTTGACGGACAACAAAATCAAGTGTGTTGTTCATCATTTGCGCGCACACATCCGTATCACCCACCTGAAAAGATGCAACATCAAAAAATGGCAAGCATGCACCATGCGCCAAATTCAGGAGATTGTCTGAAGTGTGAACCGTAAACTCTGCCATGCCCGGATACAGATTATTGCTGTGCGAGTCACCCAACAGGATAATCGTTGGCACGGCAGCCTTTACCATTGCGCAATGCGCTCCATTGAATGTGAGAAAAGACTTTCGGCATGTTTCATTCTGTAAATAATTTTCCCAATCGAATTGGGCGGTAATTTGGCTTGATGCCACATTCCCTGGTCGTAATGCAAAACCGTTTTGCAGGTAAGTGGCATAACCGGTGACACCCACGATAATCATGCAAAGGAAAAGGATGATTGCTTTCGTCCGTTTTTGTTTGCCAAACCGTATGGGTATTTCCAGAAATCGGTATGTCAGATAAGCAAGTGCAATGGAGATCAATACTGCGGCGATCCGAAATACGAGTGACGGTGTTTCGCCCCCGATAATTCTGCCGAATGAAAGTAATGGCCAGTGCCACAGGTAAAGCGGAAAGCTGATCAGGCCAAACCAGATCAGGATACGGCTGGACAAAACCACACGATTTATCCACGCCTCCAATCCCGCAGAAATAATC
This sequence comes from Gallionella sp., assembly GCA_025350405.1. Lineage (GTDB taxonomy): Bacteria > Pseudomonadota > Gammaproteobacteria > Burkholderiales > Gallionellaceae > Gallionella. Next base: position 5,713 of record JANXXX010000033.1, on the reverse strand, counting down.
AGCACGGCTCCAAGCGTCGGCAGCAATGCCCACCAACCCGGGAACGCTGTCCCTTTACTAACTACGAAAATCCCGGCCGATATCAGAACTGCGCCCAGCACGGATTGGATATTGCTGAACGTCTGCCCGCCTTCTCCGGTTATTTGTATATGGGTGATTTTTAAAAGCCAGGCGTCCAGCCTGTGCCGATGAACAGATATCATTTGCTGTTTATGCAGCGCCAGATATGCCAGAACTGATCCCGCCATTAATTCCCAGAAGCGTGTTTGAGGAGAATAGAATGCAGCAACTGCATGACTGCCGACATCCCTGATGTTTAACGCAAATGAAATAGCAGCAATCACAACTGTGATCGTTAACAGGTTGAATCTGCTTTTCCATCCCAGCCACAGCAGTAGAGGCCAGAGTATGTAATATTGCTCTTCAACTCCGAGCGACCAAAGGTGCAGCAATGGTTTTGTCTCTGCGGCATTGTCAAAGTAGCCGTTCTCATTCCACAACACGAAATTAGAAATAAAGCCGGCCCCTCCCGCAATGTGCTCTCCCAATTGCTTGAACTCGTCTGCGAGTAACGCAAACCAGGAAAATGCAAAGGCTGCGATCATTACCAGCAGTAATGCGGGAAATATGCGGTTGATACGGCGAATGTAAAATTCAACAAAACTGAAGCTGCTGCGATCCAGGCTTCCGATGATGATCGTTGAGATCAAGAAACCGGAAATCACGAAAAAAATATCAACGCCAATAAAACCTCCCGATATCAAGTCAGGAAAGGCGTGAAACCCAACAACGGAAAGAACCGCTATTGCTCGTAAACCGTCAATGTCTGGCCGGTAGCTGGGATGTGTTAAACGCTCTGAGTTATGTTCGAAATGTGGGATGCGGGACATTTCTTCAGTGAATTTTAATTATTGATAATGTTGCTCATGCTAACTCCGAACCGCGACTACGATGCCCACCATGATCAAGGCAACTCCCACAAAGTATTGCGGCTGGAAGCGTTCACCAAAGACATAATGGCTGGCAAGCGGGACGAACACGAAGGCGAGGGCCATCAAAGGATATACGCGCCCGAGCTCTATTTTCTGCAATACCCAAACCCATGCGATGGAGGTGATTGCGTAAAGTGTCATTGCGGCAATCAGGGTTGAGGCCGTTTTAAACGAGAAGAAGCTTCCCGTTTCTGTCAGCGAGGTTGCACTGACTTTGAACAGTATCTGGCCGACGGCCAAACCAATCACGCACAAAAACGCGACTATCTGGGTAAGCATTTCAGTTATCCGCCTTTCTGACCACTGCATGACAAACAAAGAACAAGTTCAAATCAATGGAAGGCATTGGAAATGGCCACCACGACTCTGTGCGCTCGGGGAAATAATGCCGCAACAATGCAATCAAGTTGTTGCATGAATTGACATGCTCTCTGGCCATGATGTAATCGTAGGCGATGCCTTGTGCAATTGCATTTTTCCTTGGCCCCAAATGCCTGCCCAGCCGCCAAGCGATACCCGGATCGGTCGGGATGAGTATCGAAAGCACGCCGCCATCCTTAACCACGCGCCGCCATTCCTTGATTGCAAGGTGCGGCTGATAGATATGTTCCAGCACGTGGGTCGCGATCAACCGGTCGAAGCTGTTGTCGGGATAGCTTAACTCTCCACCGCTTTGTGTTTCAAAGGACAGTTTGTTGCCAAATTTGGCGCCTAATTTGCTCTTGGCAACATCCAGCGTTTTTGCATCTTGATCGGACAAGACGTATTGATCAAAACTGTGGCGAACAAAACCCAGATGTTCACTGGTGCCCGCGCCGATCTCCAGTACTCTGGGGAAATGGTCGCGTTGATTAAAGCGCTTTTCTGTCAGGCGATGACTTGCTCGCATCACCGCTGATTGCAAAGGGCTGGAATAATTGGACTCATCGTAAACATCCGCAAATCTAGCGCGGTAACTCAGCCAGGCCTGATCTTCGCTTTCCATCTGATTCCTCAAGGTGCGTGGCTATTCTAAATATTGCGCGACTTATGCAGCGGTCTTCGGGGCACATTTGCAATGTCGTAACCCAGAAAAGCCAATATCAGCTGGGTCCCCAATAGAATCGGCAGGGCTGCCAGCATGACGGTACCGGCTGGTGTTACAACACCTTCCTGCATCGAACTGAACCAGTGGTAAGCACCAAAGATGCCTCCGGAACTTACCAGCAACAAACCCAACGGCAGCTCTATGGAGGCCAGCGACATGTCGCGCAAATAGTAGTTGTAAAAAATTCGTTTTATAAAATTGCGGATATGCTTGAAAAAAAACTCGCCTACAATTGTAGACATTTTCATGTTGCTCACTTCATTACCATAGTGTGCATCCATGGGCACATCAACTACAACTGCACGCAGCGTGTTGAGCCTGAACAACATGTCGGTTTCAAAGAAATAACGGCGACTGATTTTTTCAAAAGGCAAATGCCGGGCCACATCAGCATGGATTGCGGTATATCCATTGGTGGGATCAAATATATCCCAGTAACCCGAAGAAAGCTTGGTCATGAACGACAGTGCGGCATTACCAAAAAGACGAACATTGGGCATCGTGCGGATTCCCTCAAGGTCATAGAAGCGATTGCCCTTGGTGTAATCTGCTTCCCCTGCCACGATAGGCGCAATAAATACCGGGATTAATCTTGGGTCCATTTGCCCGTCACCATCCACTTTTACAATCACGTCCGCACCCGCCTCGATTGCGGCGCTATAACCTGCTAATACCGCCCCGCCCACTCCCATGTTTTGTGCATTACGCACGACCACCACTCGCGCATCGTTACAATGCCTGGTGATCAAATCTCCACTGCCCTCCGGGCAACAATCATCCACCGCGAAAATAGCCGAGACCTCCATGCCAATATTCGCGATTACATCCAGGACATGGCTGCTCACCCGGTAGCAGGGTATGACTACAGCAATTTTTGGGGTCATGTTGTTTTGACAATCAAGTCTTGAAGTCACTCGGGTTTATCTGGCTGGGCGCTTTACTTTGTCTGTCGTGGCACCTTCAAACAAAGTACCTGTGGATCAGCAAATCCGGCAAAAACCAAATCGTAGCGGCCGCCAACAAGGCCAGCATCGCAAGCAGGATTTTTCGTTTGGTTCCGCGCAATGCTTCGATTGTACCGGTTAAGGCATAACTCACCAACAAAGCCGGTATCAGGAAATATCGCCCCTGCACTCCATGAATATCTTTTGAGGGCGTGGGGTTAGCCGTGATCAGTATGGCCAGGAAAATAAGCAGGAAAGATACGCCGGCAATGCCCAATAAAGAATTGCGGGGCCAGCCTGTCTTGTTTAGTGATGCAGAGTAAATCGCAAGCACAACCAGCATGCCCAACATTGAATAATAGAAACCATCCGGAAACAACGTATCCATCCACCCCAACATGCCGATAAATTGTTGCATGTAGAGTTTCAAAAATTCACCGCTTCCGATCGTATTGGCAAAGGCTTCGATAAAATAGGTAGGATTGGTTAAACAATATTTTATTGCCTCGAACGGTGGCAAATTGGCGGCATACCTGTAGTCATGGGTGAGCTTTATGGCAGAAATTATCCATGTCAAAGTCGCAATCGAAATGATCGCCGCGAAGTAAAGATGATTTTTATTTTTGGTAAATAAATATATTAAATATGGAAGAACCAAGAATGGAATCAGTTGCAATCTGCAGCTCACGAGAATAAATACGCTGATACCAAGCGCATAAGCAAACCAGGGCATATCGTCTCCCCTCCGATCTGCCATCTTCAGGAAGATGCTTATTGCAAAGAAGGTTAACGCTGTTGTAAATGCATCAAGAGAGGCTGAAGAAAATTGAAATACGCTCATGGGTAAAACGAGCAAAGCAATGGCCAATGGATTTACCGGAAATATCGCAAACGCCATCGCTATCAGAACAACACTTGAAACCAGCACCATGAGCCTGGCCAAGCGATAAGATGTCTCAACAGAAAGATCCAGCAATTCCCCGACCATTAATCCAAGCGCTTGCGGAGTGTATGCCAAAGGGAAGTAATATCCAGTACCCGGGGCAGGACTAAAAACGCGAACACCGGACCACTTTATATTCGGCGCATAAAAACCAACTTCATGCGAAACTTTCATTTCAGCATTGTTCGGTAGTGAGCCGTATAAATTCATATATTGCAAAAGACCCGAGTCCACCCAGCCCCCAGATGAAATCCCTGGCGTCGAATCAAGAATAAACTGGCCCTTAGTCAGCCAATAAGCCCTCTTGATATGATCAAATTCGTCTGGGGACTGAAAGGGAGGGATCATCGCAGAAATAACTGTTCCCAAAAAAATTACCGCCAAGATCAACTGCAAATTGTTGCCCCTCAACAAACCCCAAAAAAACTTCCCTTTATTTTCCATGATGTTTTATTTTAAAAAGCTTGCGACAAGCAATGGTTAATTGTGCGGTTTGGCAAGGTACGTAGCTTACCGCAAAGGCATGACAACTAAAAACAGTTAGTGAAGCGCTTAACAAGACCCAACTATAGTTCGATACATTCCCTGCCCGTGCTGATAACCAGCCATTTGACCAAGCCGCCGGCGCGGCAGGTCATTGCTTATCACCACGAACGGGCTTTATTTGTCGGCTCCTTAATTATTGAATGCTTACCAAACCTAAAAGTTTTTTGATGCAGGGTTTTCTTATCTGCTAGAGTGTTAGTGAATCAAGCGCAATTCATTATTGGGAGAGATGTATGACTAAAGTAGATTTTGGTAGTGCGGAGAATCTGGTTCGTATCGGGCTGTTGTTGACACTCGTGGCCCTGACGTTTTTGACGGGCACTGCTTTTGCTGAGGCAGCAAAGATGTTCTTCTGGATGGTGTTGATCATCCTGTTTTTTGAAACGTTCAAATTTTCATCGGTATCCACTGTCAATGCAGCCATCGCGGAAATGCTCTTGTCTATAACGATGGTCGTAGCGGGCGCCAGGGGTTTGTTTTCTTCGCTGGGAAAAACTTTCACCGAATATCACATCTTCCTGATCCTGTTCATCATCGGCACCTTGATCATGCTCTACGGCTCATACAAGAAGCTGAGCCCCGCCGCCACAAAATAATCCTTCATAACTTCGGCCATGCCAGCGTCATGGCCGAAACTACGCAAATCGATATGACCATTCATCCTCGCCATGCCAATTTATTATTCTCCTTGTTCATGTCGCTCAGCATGGCTTTCATCATGTCCGGCGTATTGACGGCGATCTATCACGGCTTTGAAGATTTCATATCGAGTTGGCTGCTCGGTTTTGTCATTGCGTGGCCCATCGCTTTTCCTGCCGTTTTGGTGATCGCACCCCGGGTGCGCAGATTGGTGCAGCATCTGACGGCCCAAATTCACTCCTAGCCTGCGCTTGCGCAACATCGTCTGCGCAATTCTTCTGACATGCCCTAATTGACCGCAGCGCAAAATATTGGAACACTGCACGCTGACTGGTAGAGGATGGTGAATATGAAGCTGGGAAGAAACGATCCGTGCAGCTGCGGGAGTGGAAAAAAATTCAAGAATTGTTGTCAGGGGAAAGTCGAAGCTCGCTCCCTGGACGCACGCCTCCCAGCGCCGACACAAGATGAATTGAACCAGCTGATCGCCCTGTTCAACGCCGGGCGCTATGTGGAACTGGAAAGCCGGGCGCTCACGCTGATCAAGCAGTATCCGGGTTCC
>JANXXX010000004.1 GCA_025350405.1 Gallionella sp. | reverse complement strand
CTGGAAGAGACCGCAGCCAGCATGGAACAGCTCACCTCCACTGTGAAGCAGAATGCCGAGAACGCCAAGCAGGCCAACCAGCTGGCGGCCGGCGCCTCGGACATCGCCATCAAGGGCGGCGAAGTGGTGGGTCAGGTCGTGCATACCATGTCTTCCATCAGCGAAAGCTCGAAGAAGATCGTGGACATCATCAGCGTGATCGACGGCATCGCCTTCCAGACCAACATCCTGGCGCTGAACGCCGCGGTGGAAGCGGCCCGTGCGGGCGAGCAGGGTCGTGGCTTTGCGGTGGTGGCGAGCGAGGTGCGCAACCTGGCACAACGCTCTGCCGCCGCCGCCAAGGAAATCAAGACCCTGATCAGCGACTCGGTGGACAAGGTGCAAGTCGGCACCGACCTGGTGGACAAGGCGGGCAAGACCATGGATGAAGTGGTGAGCTCGGTCAAGCGCGTCACCGACATCATGGCGGAAATCAGCGCTGCCTCGGCAGAACAAAGCGCCGGCATCGAGCAGGTGAACCAGGCCATCACCCAGATGGACGACGTGACCCAGCAGAATGCGGCACTGGTGGAAGAGGCCGCCGCTGCCGCCGAGTCGCTGGAACAGGAGGCGCAGAACCTCAGCGCTTCGGTCAGCGTGTTCAAGATGGATAGCTCGAAAACCCAGCGTGTGCCGGCACCCCCTGCCATGGCAAAGCCAGCCGCTAAACAGGCATTGCCGGTGCCGGCAAAGAAACCCGCAGCCAAGGCGCTGCCTGCCAAGGCGGCCAGTGGGGAATGGGAAGAATTCTAAGGGCAGGATAGAGGACTGGGGATGTGCACGGGTTTCCTGAATCCACGCTCGGCAATCCTAAAAACAAGGAGGTAAACATGGCAACAGAAAATAATACAGGCAGCGGTGCTGCGGGCGGCGAGTTTCTCACCTTTACTTTGGGGAATGAGGAATACGGCATGGACATCCTCAAGGTGCAGGAGATACGCGGCTACGACGCGGTGACGGTGATTGCCAATACACCGGAATTCATCAAGGGCGTGATCAATCTGCGCGGCATCATCGTGCCCATTATCGATCTGCGGATCAAATTCCATCTGGGAAAAATCGACTATGACCAGTTCACTGTGGTGATCATCCTGAACCTGGGCAGCCGCGTGGTGGGCATCGTGGTGGATAGCGTATCCGACGTGCTGTCGCTTGCGCCGGAGCAGGTCAAGGCGGTGCCGGCCCTGTCAGCCGCGCTGGATACGCGCTACATCATGGGCCTGGGCACCGTGGATGAGCGCATGCTGATACTGGTTGATATCGAAAAACTGATGAACAGCCAGGAAATGGCTTTGGTGGATGAGGTAGTGTCATAAAGTTTGCTGTGAAATTGCCGTTATAACTAACAGAATATATTGACAGAATATATTGGAAGTAAAAATCATGCGTGTAAATATGCCGGTAACCAGCAACGAATACGTGTTGAAAGACACGGATTCTGTCGTCTCCAAAACCGACCTGCGCGGTGTCAGCACCTACATCAACGACGACTTCAGGCGCATCAGCGGCTTCAGCGAAGCGGAGATGCTCGGCCAGCCGCAAAACGTCGCGCGCCATCCAAACATGCCGGTGGAGGCGTTCGCCGATTTCTGGGCCACGCTGCCATCACCCAGATGGACGACGTGACCCAGCAGAATGCGGCACTGGTGGAAGAGGCCGCCGCTGCCGCCGAGTCGCTGGAAGAGCAGGCGCAGGAACTGGCCAGGCTGGTGAGCACCTTCCGCTTGGGCAATAGCGCCCCTGCCCGCAAAGGCCGCCAAAAGTGCTGACAGCGAGTGGGAAGAGTTTTAAAGGCGGAGCTGGGATGCGGGATAGGTATCATGAGTGATCCTGCGTAATGATCGCAAAAACTGAGGATGTAACATGCCCGATAACCAGGTAGTCAAAGAGGGGCGAGAGTTTCATTTTACGAAACAGGATTTCGCCCGTGTGTGCAAGCTGATCTATGATCATGCCGGCATTTCGCTGGGCGAATCCAAACAGGAACTGGTATACAGCCGCTTGTCGCGGCGCTTGCGTGCAACCGGCTTGAATACATTTGGAGAGTATCTCGCCTTGCTGGAAAGCAACAACGAAACAGAGTGGGAAGCTTTTACCAATTCGCTGACCACCAATCTCACCTCGTTTTTCCGCGAGCCGCATCACTTTCCCCTGCTTGCCGAGCAGGTAAAAGCATTGCGCGGCAAGCATCCCATCGTGCTGTGGTGTTCCGCCGCATCGACCGGAGAAGAGCCTTATTCCATGGCAATGACGGTGCTGGATGCGCTGGGGCGCGATGCATCCCAGGTCAGCATCGTGGCAACCGATCTGGATACCAATGTGCTGGCCACAGCGCGCGAGGGTGTGTACCCGGAGGAGCGCATCGCCAAACTTTCGCCCGAGCTGCTGAAGCGGCATTTTCTGCGCGGTACCGGTGCGCAGGCCGGCATAGTGAGGGTGCGCCAGGAGCTGCGCGACATGATCACCTTTCGCCAGCTGAATTTGCTGCATGACAACTGGTCGGTGCGCCCGCCGGTAGACGCTATATTCTGCCGCAACGTCATGATCTATTTCGACAAGCAGACACAATTGGCGATACTGAAAAAATTTGTGCCGCTGTTGCGCAGGGACGGCCTGTTGTATGCCGGCCACTCGGAAAGTTTTCATAATGCGGACGATTATTTCAAGCTGCGCGGCAAGACGGTGTATGAGCTTTCTGCAAAGGCACGCGCGCAAAGCAGCGTTGACGACCCCAGGCAACGCCGCTGAGAATATGCCTCATGGACAGTAGCCTCGAAGAAACGCTCTCCCCGAATACCTATTACGACCGCGATTTCGACATCAATGCGGCAAAAATACTCCCCGGCGAATATTACGTCACAGCACGCGACATGGTGCTGGTGACGGTGCTGGGTTCATGTGTTGCCGCCTGTATCCGCGACCGCGTCAGCGGCATAGGCGGGATGAATCATTTCATGCTGCCGGACAGTAACCGCGACAGCAATGAGCCAACCAATGTCTCCACGCGTTACGGTACTTATGCGATGGAAATGATGATCAACCAGCTGTTAAAAATGGGTGCCCGCCGCCACAACCTTGAAGCCAAGGTGTTTGGCGGCGGCAATGTGCTGAGCGGTATTGTCACGGCCAATGTGGGCGGGCGCAATGCCGAATTTGCGCTCAATTATTTGCGCACCGAGGGTATTGCCCTTGCGGGACAGGATTTGCTGGACGTATTTCCGCGCAAAGTGTATTTTTTTCCGAATAGCGGGCGGGTACTGGTGAAAAAGCTGCGTAAAATGCATAATGAAACCATTGCCGACCGTGAAAAGGCCTATCGCTTGCATCTCAAGGCGGCAGATATACAGGGTGATGTGGAGTTGTTTTAGTTTGCGTGATTAATTCGGCAGAAAGCGTCAGGCTGCACCCGCAAGGGGTAGGCCGTAGCCGTAAGGGGCTAAAGCCCCAACGCATACGCTCAAGCCTGACCTACGGGAAATGCGTATTAGGGAAATATTGTAGGTCGGGTTTTACCCAAAGGGTACACCTCGAAGAGGTTCTTGTGGTATGAGTGCTGTAGGCACTTGTACCAAGAACACCTGCGGGGCAATCCGACAGGGAATTGTCAGGCTGCACCCGCAAGGAGTAGGCCGTAGCCGTAAGGGGCTAAAGCCCCAACGCATACGCTCAAGCCTGACCTACAAGGCTATAAGGTTATTTTGATAGTGAAATGGTATTTTCAAGCCCTGAATATTAATCAGTGAAAGATAATTAAATGTCACAAAGCGCAGTCCCGCCGCAAAAAATAAAAGTCCTGATTGTTGATGACTCAGCACTGATACGCAGTATTTTAAAAGAGATCATCAACAGTTACCCGGATATGGAGGCGATAGGCGCGGCATCAAATCCCCTGCAGGCACGGGATTTGATGAGGTCGCTCAATCCGGATGTGCTCACCCTGGATGTGGAAATGCCGGAAATGGACGGACTGACTTTTCTTGAAAAGCTGATGCGCTTGCGCCCGATGCCGGTGCTGATGATTTCAAGCCTGACCGAAAAGGGCTCGGATGCAGCGTTGCGCGCTTTGGAACTTGGGGCGGTTGATTTTCTGGCCAAGCCCAAGCTGGGCATTATCGAAGGCATGCGCGAATATGCCGATGACATAGCGGATAAAATACGCGCGGCATACCTGAGCAAATCACGCCTGGCGCGGCAGCATGGGTCATCCGTCACACCGCGTGAATCTTTGCCGGCAGTGGGGAACCGCATTGCCAGTACCGAAAAGATCATCATTCTGGGGGCTTCTACCGGCGGCACCGAGGCGATCAAGGAGTTTCTGATACGCATGCCGGCCGATGCGCCGGGTATACTGATTGCGCAGCACATGCCCGAAGCTTTTACCAAATCTTTTGCCGCACGGCTGGATAGCTTATGTAAAATCAAGGTGGTTGAAGCGCAGGGGAATGAACGTGTTTTGCCGGGCCATGCCTTTATTGCTCCCGGCCATTCGCACTTGCTGCTCAAGCGCAGCGGCGCAAATTACATGACAGAATTGAGCCAGGCTGCACCGGTTAACCATCACCGGCCCTCTGTTGAGGTATTATTCAGGTCGGCGGCGAAAAATGCCGGCCCCAATGTCCTCGGCGTGATGCTCACCGGCATGGGCAAGGACGGTGCCAATGCCATGCTGGAGATGCGTCAGGCGGGCGCCTATAATTTTGCGCAGAATGAAGAAACCTGCGTGGTTTTTGGCATGCCGCGCGAGGCGATAGCGGTGGGTGCGGTAGATGAAATTGTACCGATACAGGAAATGACATCGCGCGTGCTAAGCAGGCTGGCACAAGGCGGTGCCCGGAATATCAGGGTATAAATATAATGGTATCGGGTTTGGCGGGAGGATCTTTGGATCGGCACAGATTGGTTTTTTTATGGGGAGGGTGCAATGAGCATTAACGCGAATGTTACAGGTAATACTGCGACGATTAATATTACGGGCCGTTTCGATTTCAATGTGCAGCGCGAGTTCAAGGAGGCCTATGATCCTCAATTGACTAATGCAGCCGTTGGCGCGATTGAGGTGAATCTGGCCGGTGTCGATTATCTCGACAGTTCTGCGCTGGGTATGTTGCTGATGCTGCGCGAGCGCTCAAATGCGGCTGGCAAAAGCCTTAAGTTGTGCAAGCCTACGGCGGGGGTTGAACAGATCCTTAAGATTGCGAATTTCGCCAAGTTGTTTACGATAGAGTGAAACTGACTAATTGACCCCGTCCATTTATTGGGACAGCCATTGGATGATCAGTATACCCGCCTCCCAAAATGCAACAGCACAC
>JANXXX010000178.1 GCA_025350405.1 Gallionella sp. | reverse complement strand
GTACCCAGAAGCCGCGTATGAAGACGTATTTGCGGCGGTTGCTCAAGGGCTGGTATGGCAGTGCAAAGGCCAGGCGGTTGGCGCCGTCACCAAGTCTTCGATCAGCGCCGCCCGCAGGAAACTCGGGGTCGCCCCTCTCAGGTCACTGCAAGAGCAGGCGTGCGTGCCCTTGGCGGATCCCGTCAAACAGCCCGAGGCGTTCTATGCGGGGTTTCGGCTCGTCGCCATAGACGGCAGCAATTTCGAGATTCCCGCCGAAGCGGAGAACATCAAAGAGTTTGGCTATCCCGGCAGCCGCACCGGCCAGGCGGGGTATCCGCAAGCGCAGTGCGCGGTGCTCGTCGAATGTGCCACCCACGCCATTCTGGGTGCGAACATCGGCCCCTACCGCGCCTCGGAATGGGAGATTTGCAAACCTCTACTGCCCCGCTTGACGCCCGGTATGTTGTGCCTGGCGGATCGCGGCTTCAATGGCTATTCGTACTGGAGGGCGGCCAGCGAAACAGGGGCGCAATTGCTGTGGAGATGCAGCTCTAACCGGCAGCTCCCGGTCATTAAAACGCTCGATGATGGCTCGTATTTGAGCGCCATCTACCCGGACATCAAGTCGCGCAAAACGCGCGCCGGAGAAATCATTGTGCGCGTGATCGAGTACGGGCTGGATGGCGTGCCGCAAGCGCAGGATCGCTACCGCCTGCTGACGACCCTGCTTGATCCGGCGCAAGCGCCCGCGCTGGAGTTGGCGGCGGTCTATCACGAAAGGTGGGAGGTGGAGGCGGTGTTCGATGAGCTCAAGACGCACCTTCTGCAGCGACGGAGGGTCTTTCGCAGCAAGACGCCGGACGGTGTGCGCCAGGAATTCTACGGATGGGTGCTGATGCACTATGCGGTGTGCTGGCTCATGCACGAGGCGGTCAGCAAATATCGGATACTTCAGCGAAGGCTATCCTTTACCGGGCATGTTCATCTGTTACGCCGAGCCCAACCCCAATCCGGGGCATTCCCCCCCAGCGCAGCCAAGAAGGCGAAAGCGGTGGTTTGAAGGTTTGCTGTTCGAGGCCTCTACACTTCGCGCTACCAGCAGCCGGGGCAAGATAAAGCCGCGCATGGTCAAGCGAAGAAACTCCCCCTATCCGAGTTACGATTCATCAAGGCGATCAGACACGGGGGCGAATTTCTCGCCAGTCATGCGCAAACCTATGCCGGTTTCCCGCCATTACGAATTCGCCAATTCATGCTAAACGAACAGTATTGGAACCCGACCCCTTTAATTCCCTTATGTAAACAAATCTCAGGGACTGAGCACTATTCCTTCTACGTTGTTGTATAAGGCCCTAGAAATCGCTCACCATTAAAGTGAATCAAGTGCGAAGGCGCATCGGCCACCCATACTTCTGTTTCCCAAGCGATTTCACCCAGATACCGGCCCATGATGGCGCGGTTCGGGAACGCGGTGATATATACTAGCCCGGCTTTTGAACCTGCGAATAGTTTAGTCAGCTCGGCATGTCGCTTGCCATCGACCGGGCCGTGACTGGTGACGGACTCGACCAGCAATACCCAATTCTTTTCGACGAAGTGGAGCACGACATCTGGCATCTTGCCATGTGCATCCACGTCAACACCGAGTTTGTCCAGCAAGGTCGCATCAAAGTAACCCCATTTGTCGCCTGTGTCACCTGCATAGACCGGCGCGAAGCGCGGGGCGAAGTCTTCGACGATGGCGCGGATTAGCTTACTGTGCTCGCCGGGACTGAGTTTGATTTTCTTGCCCGGCGCAATCTGCACTGGGATAAGTTTTTGTTTTCGCACCATCGCGTATTTTGCCGCCAGAGATTTGTTCTGAGTCAGATACGTCGACAAATTATCGCTCCACTTGCTGGTGTCGAAACTACGCAGCAGCGTCAGGGCTGCGGGTGCGATTTGATAAGCCGCATTCGGGCTGTTCACCGAGCGATCAGGTTTGTCCGGGTTGTAGAGAGCTATTCCCGCATCGACAAATTGATGCATCGTCTGGCGTCGAAAAGTCTCGCGAGAATTAGGAGCGTATTTCTTGCCGTAGTGCTCACGCGACCAGTCCATGATCGGGGTGATGCCGATAAGCGGATTTTCAGCCTTGACCCACTTCTTGTCGGGTGTGAGATTGAGAAGCGCCAACAGAGATAACGCGGAACGATCGTTGTGCTGTGCGCGGGGTAGACCTAGAGCAATAAGTATCTGGTTTGCCTCTTCGATATGATTCCTTTTCTTTGTCATGAGGCTAAATTTTCCAGTTGTTCATCAATCATGCATTGCGTCGGTTCGCCGCAATGCATCGCCCACTCGCCAAGCTTAATCAACGCTGCCCGGCTCGGGTACTTCATCATCTTGAGATCAGTCGCATTAACTTGGGTATGCCCGCTCGAACGGCGGAAATTTTCATCAACACCGGTCGTATTGAGGTAAATAGCTAAGCCGCGCGCCAGTACTTCGGGCAGGCCGTGTTTGTTCTCGTGGTAAACGTTCAGGTGATTTTCCAAGCCCAGCATTTTGGCATTGGTAAAGATGTCTGGTTGTACTACGCTTGCTGCAATGCGACGTTTTTCTTCCTTAGATGAAAAACGCCGAACCACACAGTAGTAGCCATTCGGATAAAGCCACTTTTCTGTTTCAGCGTTGCGCTGGATTGCGTTGGGCTTCTTGATTTCCGGCTTGGGCCATTCGATGTTTTGTCCGGAAAAGTGTGCAGGGTACAGCAGGGGAACTGTGCCTGTTTCGGGCATGTCGCGGAGATGTTCCTTCAGCCGGAAATCGACTACCGGCCCGGTCGATATCTTGACGCCTATATCTTCCAATGAAGAGCGGATCGCGCTTGATAGCTCTATTGCATTGCGCTCTGCTGATGTGGGCACATGGATAAAGCGTTCGGTATCGTGCGGGAAAACAATCCGGTTGAACGGATGCTTATGCGTCACGAAATCGACGAAGCTGTCGTCGGTCGATGTGGTCACAGTCACGTCGCCTTGCTTCTGGCTACGTTCAAGCAACAGTATGATGTTCTCTTGCAGCACATCGTCATCCTTGAATGCCTTGCTGCGCGAGTCGAACAAGTGCATGTGCCGGATTGCAGCCCGCTCAAGTACAAAGTCGCGGAATGGCCGGTAATACGGCCCGTTACAAAAACTGCGCGGAATGATTGCAACAATTTGTCCGCCAGGCGACATCATCGCCAGAGCCAAAGCGACAAACGCCGAGTAGAGATTGACGGTTTCAATGTCCGCCTGTCGAAGTAACAGGCGATGGTGGGAGTCGCTGCTGATTTTTTTATAAGGCGGATTCAGGATTGCGTGAGTGAAACCCTTACCAGAACTGAATTGAATTCTATTGACCGCATGCTCGATAAAGTCGCCGCCCAGTATTTCAAAATCGAGAGACAGCCTATTTTTGTAACTGGTCAGCGCGTCATTTAATTCTTTGTGAATCAGGCTATCCAATTCAAAGGCGGTTACTTCCACCTTTTTGAATTTCAAATCACCTTTAATGCACCGTTCAAGAAAGGCGCTTGTAAGCGAGCCGATACCAGCGCCTGCATCAAGCAGGCGACATTGTGAGTCATCTGTAGATGTAAATAAACCGGCCATGAACTGGGCCGTACTTGCGGGCGTCAGAAACTGGCCGAGCTGCGACTTTCGTTTCGCCTCGGTGTTCCTTGATACCCTCAATCGTGTTTGTTCAATAACTGCAAGCAAGAATGCTCCCTGTTTGACGCGGATTGGCATAAGTTTTTCTGCCGCTCAGTATACTGCCATGTGCCTCTTTTATCACTTGCCAGTTTCAATGATAAAAGGGTCGGTTCGCAATATCTCCGGCACGCTAGATTATTCATAGCACCAACGCTATGCACCAAAGTCAGCCGCCACACTTGCTACAACATGCCATTTCGCACCAAATAGATGCGGTTGATGTGCCCGTGCCACGCGGAAACACAGTAAACACGCAGTGGCACAGGTCTTGCAAAGTAATCACTGAGAAACCTTTCTGGCCCAACGGCGGGTGGAAAGGGAATTGTAAATACCGACAAAGGCGTCGCTCCGGCACCCTCTCCTCAATCCTCTCCCGCACGCGGTAGAGGAGGCAATCGAAACTCCCCCACGGGGGAGAAGGTTGGGATGAGGTGGTGCAGGACGGCGCTTTTTTTATTGCGAGGATGATATGAAGACTGACAAAAAAACCAGACTGGTCGTGATCGGCAACGGCATGGCGGGGATACGCACCATCGAGGAGTTGCTCAAGATGTCGCCGGACGAATTCGAGATCACGGTGTTCGGTGCCGAGCCGCAGCCCAACTACAACCGCATCCTGCTGTCGCCGGTGCTGTCCGGCGAGATGAAGTTCCAGGACACCGTGCTCAACGACTGGAGCTGGTACAAGGATCACAACATCACGCTGCATGCCGGCAAGCTGGTGACCAAGATCGACCGGAAAAATTGCGTGGTGGAAGCCGAGGGCGGCCTGGCGATACCCTATGACCGCCTGCTTATCGCGACTGGCTCCAACCCGATCATGCTGCCAATACCCGGCATCAACCTGCCCGGCGTGCTGGCGTATCGCAGCATAGACGATGTCGAGAAGATGCTGGTGGCTGCCAAAAATTCTAAGCGCGCGGTGGTGATCGGCGGCGGGCTGCTCGGGCTGGAAGCGGCGAATGGTTTGTCGTTGCAGGGCATGGAAGTATCGGTGGTGCACTTGTGCGACTGGCCGATGGAGCGCCAGCTCGACCAGGTGGGCGGCGGCCTGTTGAAGAACGAGCTGGAGAAACGCGGGCTGAAATTTTATCTGTCGCGCCAGACCGAAGCGATACTGGGCGACGACAAGGTGACCGGCCTGCGTTTCAAGGGTGGTGAAGAAATTCCTGCCGACCTGGTGATCATGGCGGCGGGCATACGGCCCAACATCGCATTGGCCAAGGCGGCCAATATCCATTGCGAGCGCGGCATCGTGGTGAACGACACGATGCAGACCTACGACCCGAAGATCTATTCGGTGGGCGAATGCGTGCAGCATCGCGGCCAATGTTACGGGCTGGTCGCGCCGCTGTTCGAGCAGGCCAAGGTGGCGGCGAACCATCTGGCCGAGTATGGGCGGATGCGCTACGAAGGTTCGGCGGTTTCTACCAAGCTCAAGGTGACCGGCATCGACCTGTTCTCGGCGGGCGATTTCAATCCTGGGCCGGACGATGAAGAGTTGCTGCTGCAAGACTCGGCACGCGGCGTGTACAAGAAGCTGGTGCTGCGCGACAACAAATTGCGCGGCGCGGTGATGTATGGCGACACGCTGGACGGCCCGTGGTATTTCCAGATGATGCGCGACGAGACCGATGTGTCGGAGATGCGCGAGCATATCCTGTTCGGCCAGATGCATATCGGCGACTCAGGGCGCGGCGGTGCATCCAACGTCGCGAACATGCCAGACTCGGCGGAGATCTGCGGCTGCAACGGCGTAAGCAAGGGCACCATCGTCAAGACCATCCTGGACAAGAAACTGTTCACGCTGGAAGAGGTGCGCGCGCATACCAAGGCTTCCAGCTCGTGCGGATCGTGCACCGGATTGTGCGAGGCGATCCTGGCGAACACGCTGGGCGATTATTCGGCCAAGCCGAGCAAGAAGGCGCTGTGCGCCTGCACCGAGCACGCGCATCATGACGTGCAGGAGGCGATTACCAAATTGAAATTGAAGACCATCCCCGAGCTGATGAAGGCCTTGCAATGGAAGACGCCGGACGGCTGCCACGTGTGCCGCCCCGCGCTGAACTATTACCTGATGGCGGCGTGGCCGGGTGTATACCAGGACGACAGCCGCTCGCGCTTCATCAACGAGCGCGTGCATGCCAACATCCAGAAGGACGGCACCTATTCGGTGATCCCGCGCATCTGGGGCGGCGTGACTTCGCCGGCCGAATTGCGCGCTATCGCCGAGATCGCAGAGCGCCATGAAGTGCGCACCGTCCACATCACCGGCGGACAGCGCATCGGCTTGTATGGCATCAGCAAAGAGAACCTGCCGAAGATGTGGGGCGAGCTGGTCGAGGCGGGATTCGTTTCCGGCCATGCCTACGGCAAGGCGTTGCGCACCGTGAAGACCTGCGTCGGCTCGGAGTGGTGCCGCTTCGGCACGCAGGATTCCACAGCGATGGGCATCAAGATCGAGAAGATGACCTGGGGTTCATGGACGCCGCACAAATTCAAGATCGCGGTCTCCGGGTGCCCGCGCAATTGCGCCGAGGCCACGATCAAGGATTTCGGCGTGGTGTGCGTGGACTCGGGCTACGAGATACATGTCGGCGGCAACGGCGGCATCAAAGTGCGCGTCACCGATTTCCTGTGCAAGGTCGCGACCGAAGCAGAGGTATTGGAATATTGTGGCGCATTCATGCAGCTGTATCGCGAGAGTGCGCACTATATGGACCGCACCGCACCATGGATCGAGCGCGTCGGGCTGGCCTATGTCAAACAGCATGTCGTCGAGGATGCGGCGGGGCGCGCCGCGCTGTATGCGCGCTTCTTCGAATCGCAAAAATATTCGCAGGACGACCCGTGGAAGGAGCGCGCAGAAGGCAAGGATGCGCATGAGTACAAGGCGCTGGCGACGGTCTAATCATGGTGACAAATCCGAAGGGCAATTTTAAAAGCCGTTCGTGGTGAGCTTGTCGAACCATGAATGGCTACAGGTAAATCCATTCACCCTTCGACAAGCTCAGGACGAACGGATTATATGCAGTTGCGTAGGGTGGGCAAGTCCTTCTGCCCACGCGGTGGTTAGCGATTTCGTGATATGTGAGATACCGGTTGTTGTTTTGAAAGGTATCAGCGTGGGCACAAAAAACGCGCCCACCCTACAAAATAAATGAGGTGGAAAAATGAACTGGATACAAATCGGCAACCTGGAAGACATCCCGCGACAGGGTTCGCGGGTGGTGCAGACGAACGATGGCGAGATCGCATTGTTCCGAAGTGTGGACGACAAGGTGTTCGCGCTGAACAACAAGTGCCCGCACAAGGGCGGGCCGCTGTCGCAGGGCATCGTGCACGGCACTCGCGTGACCTGCCCGCTGCACAACTGGGTGATCGACCTGGAGACCGGCAACGCGGTCGCACCGGATGTGGGTTGCGCGCATCGCCATGAGGTGCGTGTCGCGCATGGCGTGGTGTTTCTCGAGGTCAAGGCCGGAGCATGCAAAGCGGCGGCTTAGCGATGCCGGAAAGCATTCGCACCACCTGCCCGTATTGCGGCGTCGGCTGCGGCGTGGTGATGGATGTTGTGGCTGGTGCTGTGACTGTCACCGGTGATCGGCAACATCCGGCCAACCTGGGCCGCCTGTGTTCCAAGGGCACCGCTCTTGCTGAAACGCTGGATAACGAAGGTCGCCTGCTATACCCGATCGTCGATGGTCAACGCGCTTCATGGGATGAAGCGCTGACCCGTGTTGCCGATGGCTTCAACAACATCATCGAGCAACATGGGCCGGATGCGGTGGCATTCTATGTCTCCGGGCAACTGCTGACCGAGGACTATTACGTCGCCAACAAGTTGATGAAAGGTTTCATCGGCAGCGCGAACATCGATACTAACTCTCGGCTGTGCATGTCCTCGGCGGTGGCCGCGCACAAGCGCGCGTTCGGTGCGGATGCGGTGCCGGTGTGTTACGAAGATGTCGAGATGGCCGATCTCGTCGTGCTGGTCGGCTCCAACTATGCATGGGCGCATCCGGTGTTGTACCAGCGTTTGGCGGCGGCAAAGAAAGCGCGCCCAGAGATGCAAGTGGTGGTAATCGACCCGAGACGCACCGCCACTTGCGACATCGCTGATCTGCACTTGGCGATCGCACCGGGAGCGGATGCATTTTTGTTCAACGGCCTGCTGCATCATCTGCGTCGCGAGGACGCGCTGGATATCGCCTATGTCGAAGCGCATGTGGAAGGATTTGCCGGTGCCTTCGAGGCAGCACGCGCGGTCAGCTCGATTCCAAAAGTGGCAAAAGTGTGCGGCGTGCCGGAGACGCAGGTCAGCGAATTCTTCCGCCTGTTCGCGCACACCACGCGCACCGTGACGATTTTCTCGCAGGGC
>JANXXX010000174.1 GCA_025350405.1 Gallionella sp. | reverse complement strand
GCGTGATTCCTTCTCGTCCTTCTCATGCGCTTGCTCCTTTGTTGGCCGTATTCTGCACGGCTTGGGTTGAGCAAGGCTACCACTTATCGCACTGTCCGAATTACCGAGGCCATCTCTGTTTACTGCTAGCAGATATCCGATAGCTTGATTGATTCAAACTACTGACACGATAAATAATGGCAGTTCGGTATATATAGGTTTAATTTTTTCGGATGAATTTTAATGCAGACGAGTTTGTTCTAAATGAACATCTCTTCAACGGTGTTGAATCGTTCTGGTGCTACACGCAGACTGCAAAAATATTACGGCATATCCACAGTCTCCCTTTGGCACTTTTAAATAGGCCAACACCACTTTAGCTTTTTAACACGCTTTATTTTTTCTTGATTGGTCGCTTCCATCCGGCAACCGTCAACTGTCTGCCACGCGACAACGTAAGCTCATCCTCTGGAGCATTGCGAGTAATGGTCGAACCCGCGCCTATCGTCGCACCCTTGCCCACCGTCACGGGGGCGACCAGTTGAGTATCAGAGCCGATGAAGACATCGTCTTCAATGATGGTGCGATGCTTATTTGCGCCGTCATAATTGCATGTGATCGTTCCGGCGCCGATGTTCACGCGTTTGCCTACCGTACTATCGCCGATGTAACTTAAATGATTGGCTTTGCTGTCTGCCGCGATTTCGCTGTTTTTGATTTCGACGAAGTTGCCAATATGCACTTTGTCATGCAGCTTGGTGCCGGGACGCAAACGCGCATACGGACCAATGTGGCAGTTAGCCCCTACTTCGCAACTATCGATGTGGCTGTATGGCGCGATATCCGTATCAGCGGCGATGCGGGAATTCTTGATTACGCAGTAAGCTCCTACCCTCACGTTGTTGCCCAAGCTCACTTCGCCCTCGAAGATGCAGCCGACATCAATTTCGACATCGCATCCACAGCTGAGCTTGCCGCGCACATCAATGCGTGCCGCATCGGCCAGCGTCACACCATGCACCAACAGACGCCCAGCCTCGACCAATTGCCAGGTGCGTTCTAACACTGTCAGCTGAGCCTTGCTGTTTATCCCGTGTATCTCCCACTCGTGGGCCGGTTGCACGGTATGCACCGCAACGCCTTGTTGCACAGCCATGCCGACGATGTCGGTGAGGTAATATTCGCGCTGCGAATTGTTGTTCCGCAATTTGGATAGCCAGCCGCGCAACATTTGCGTCGGCGCTAGCAGGATGCCGGTATTGACTTCGTTGATTTCGCGCTGCTCGGGTGTGGCATCTTTTTCCTCGACGATGCATTGCACATCGCCTTGGTCATTGCGCACGATGCGTCCGTAGCCAGTGGGGTTGGAAAGATTTACGGTGAGTAACACCAGACCACCGCCCACCTGCTGCATCTGATGCAACGTGCTATGTTGAATCAGCGGCACATCACCGTACAACACCAAAGTATCGCCATCATCCGATAAATGCGGCATCGCTTGTTGCACAGCATGGCCCGTGCCGAGTTGCGGCTCTTGAACGACAAACTTTGCGGCATACTGCTGCATCGCATTCGGCACGGCTTCACCCCCGTGCCCATACACCACGCAAATCTGCTGCGGTTTGAGTGCAGATGCACAGTCCAGCACATGCTGTACCAACGGCTTTCCCGCCAACGCGTGCAGCACCTTGGGCTTTTCTGAATACATGCGCGTGCCTTTTCCGGCGGCGAGGATGACGATATTTAACTTAGTCATGTCAGTCTTTCGTGGACAATCAGATTATAAAGGAAAGCAGCGATTCGACTAGACAATTAGTCTCGTAACCAATGATATCTCCGCTTCTTTGGATTAACTTACTTTCGGCTGTTTCATAGTGTTATCGTGCTAAGATTTGCCGCGTTTCCATTTGTATTTCAATTTCTTTGTAAGGCATGCATGTATTTCCTGCGCGGAATTTTTGATCGTATAGTATTGGTGGCGGGTATTGTTGCTGCGGGCTGCATTCCGAGCTTCATTGCCCAGTATCGGCAGCGCGTGGGCGGCCGCTTGGATCAGGTGCTTCAGGATCTTGCGCCGTTTCAGCAAATCGCTGATCAATTTCATCATGGCAGCCTTCTAGAGCTTATCCAACATCATCTGGCCAGTCCTGATGCTACATTTCACAACGAGGGAACAGCAATACAGGCGATGGTCAATTCTGCCGAGGTATTAAAGCTTACTCTTGAAGCGCTTAATACTGATTTGTTTCATCAGTTAATGTATCTGACTACCAACGTGGATCTTTTTTTTGCCCGCGCAACTTGGGATATCTTTGCGCCTTCTTTTAATCTGACCGCTGAAAGCGTCGTATTTGCCGTTATCATGGGCACCCTGATTTGGTTGGTGTTCCTGGCGGTTTGGAACATTATTTCCGGCTTTATAAGAATCCTGACGGCACAGTCATCCCGATAGTCTCTAGATCGGCATCGGCGCATGTGCTGTTAACCTCAACAAAAAAGCAGCCGAAGCTGCTTTTTTGTTGTTACTTTCTTTTAATGCTTAATGTCCGCTGCGTTTGCGCAATTGTTTGATCGCCGCGAGTTGTGCGATCGCTTCGGCCAATTCGGCTTGCGCTTGGGCATAGTCGATATCTGAACTACGATTCTTCATCGCTTCTTCGGCATCTTGCTTGGCTTGCAGTGCGCGCGCCTCATCCAGATCACCGCCGCGTATCGCGGTGTCGGCCAGTATCGTCACGACGCCGGGCTGTATCTCGAGCATGCCGCCGGACACATAAATGAGCTCTTCCTGTTCCTGGTTTGGCCTCTTGATTCTGACCGAGCCGGGTTTGATGCGCGTCATCAATGCCGTGTGGCGCGGATAAATACCCAGCTCACCCATTTCGCCGGGAACCACGACCATCTCTGCCAGCCCTGAAAAAATGGACGCTTCAGCGCTCACTACGTCTACATGTACGGTCATTGCCATGCTATTCCCCATTCATTGCTAGAGTGTCTTGGCCTTCTCAACCGCTTCTTCGATTCCGCCCACCATGTAAAACGCCTGCTCCGGCAGGTGATCGTAGTCTCCTGCGACAATGCCTTTGAAGCCCTTGATGGTATCTTTCAGCGTGACGTATTTGCCCGGGCTGCCGGTAAATACTTCAGCCACGTGGAACGGCTGCGACAGGAAGCGCTGGATCTTGCGCGCACGTGCCACTGCCAATTTGTCTTCCGGTGCCAATTCGTCCATACCCAGGATCGCGATGATGTCGCGCAATTCCTTGTAACGCTGCAAGGTAGCCTGAACGCCGCGTGCGACGTTGTAATGTTCTTCGCCCACCACCAGCGGATCGAGCTGGCGCGAAGTGGAGTCCAGCGGATCTACCGCAGGGTAAATACCCAGCGAGGCGATGTCGCGCGACAACACGACGGTGGAATCGAGGTGCAGGAAGGTGGTCGCTGGAGACGGGTCGGTCAAGTCATCCGCCGGTACATACACGGCCTGGATCGAGGTGATAGAACCGGTCTTGGTGGAAGTGATGCGTTCTTGCAGGCGGCCCATTTCTTCCGCCAGCGTAGGCTGGTAACCCACCGCGGAAGGCATACGGCCCAACAGCGCGGACACTTCGGTGCCGGCCAGCGTGAAACGATAGATGTTGTCGACGAAGAACAGGATGTCGCGGCCTTCATCGCGGAAATATTCGGCCATCGTCAGGCCGGACAGCGCCACGCGCAAACGGTTGCCGGGCGGCTCGTTCATCTGGCCGAACACCATCGCCACTTTGGACTCTGGCAGATTGTCCAGCTGGATAACGCCCGCTTCCGACATTTCGTGATAGAAGTCGTTGCCCTCACGGGTACGCTCGCCCACACCTGCGAACACGGACAGACCGGCGTGCTGCTTGGCGATGTTGTTGATCAGCTCCAGCATGTTCACGGTCTTGCCCACACCCGCGCCGCCGAACAGACCAACCTTGCCACCCTTGGCAAACGGGCAAACCAAGTCGATCACCTTGATGCCGGTCTCGAGCAGATCAACGGATGGGGACAGTTCGTCGAATTTCGGCGCCTTCTGGTGTATCTCGCGCCGTTCTTGGCACTTGATCTCGCCCGCGTCGTCGATCGGGCGGCCCAGCACGTCCATGATTCGGCCCAGAGTTCCTGCTCCGACCGGCACTTTGATTCCGCCGCCGCTGGCATTCACTTTCATGCCGCGACGCAAGCCGTCGGATGAACCCATAGCAATGGTACGTACCACGCCATCACCGAGTTGCTGTTCCACCTCGAAGGTCAACCCCGCTTCGGCGGTTGAAGAGCCGGCATCTGCCAGCTGCAATGCTTCATACACTTTGGGCATCTGATCGCGTGGAAATTCGATGTCGACCACCGCTCCGATACACTGAACAATCTTTCCTTGATTCATTTTTTGTTCCCCGTCTAGATTAATTTTGTATTTTGCAGCTCGGCGTTTAGCCGACCGCTGCAGCACCGCTCACGATCTCAGAAATCTCGCGGGTGATGGCAGCTTGGCGCGCCTTGTTGTATACCAGCTTAAGTTCACCGATAACGCTCTTCGCATTGTCGGATGCAGCCTTCATCGCCACCATACGCGCACTTTGTTCTGAAGCCATGTTTTCTACCACGGCCTGGTAAACCAATGATTCGATATAACGTATCAACAATTCATCGATCACCTGCTTGGCGTCCGGTTCGTAGATGTAGTCCCAGCTGCCTTCGGCGGTTCCCATCTGCTCGCCGCTCAGCGGCAGCAGTTGCTCAACGCACGGCTCCTGTTTCATCGTGTTGACGAAATGGTTGTAGCTGATGTGTATAGAGTCGATCTCTCCGGCCGAGTAAGCATCCAGCATCACCTTGACCGCGCCGATCAATTTCTCGATATGCGGTGTGTCTCCCAAACCTGTCAGGTGCGACTTGACCTTGGCGCCCACACGATTCATGAAACCGAAACCCTTGTTGCCGATTGGACAAACCAGCAGGCCCTTGCCCTCGCCTTCCCAAGACTTCATGCGAGTCACCGCAAGGCGCAGCACGTTGGTATTCAAGCCACCGCACAATCCCTTGTCGGAAGTCACTACGATCAAACCGACGTTCCGGTTCTCTTCGCGTTTCACCAGAAAGGGATGCTTGTATTCCGGATTGGCGCGCGACAAGTGTGCGGCCACTGCGCGGATTTTTTCCGCATAGGGACGTGCCGCGCGCATGCGTTCCTGCGCTTTACGCATCTTGGCTGCGGCGACCATTTCCATGGCGCGCGTGATCTTGCGTGTATTTTCTACACTCTTGATCTTTGCACGTATCTCTTTACTACCAGCCATAGCTCAACCCGCCCTTAGTAAACAGCTGTCGACTTGAATTTCTCAATCGCTGCGGACAACAATTTTTCGTTGTCGGCATTCAGGTCCTTGGTGGACTCAATCGTGTCCAGCAGAGTCTTGTTATTGGATTTCAGGTAAGCGTGCAGTGCCGATTCGAACGCCAGCGCTTTATTCACTGGCACGTCATCGAAATAGCCCTTGTTAACCGAGAACAGTGTGACTGCCATGGTTGCTACCGACAGTGGAGCGTACTGCAACTGCTTCATCAGTTCGGTCACCATGCGGCCGCGTTCCAATTGCTTGCGGGTCGCTTCATAGCCGCTCTCCTCGCCGGTGTCGGCTGCTCCGCCGCCGCCGATGACAGCGCGGGGGCAGACGACAGCGTCACGGGCGCCGCGACGCCCGCCCAGAACAGCCTGGTCTTCGAGCAGGTCAAGACGTGCGACAACCTCTTCAAGGACCGCGCGGCCTTCCGCGACGTGGATCTCCAGGAGGGGGTGCTGCGCTGGAAATGCGGCGACGTCGATGGTGTCACGATCTCCAAGTGCGAGGACGACCTCGCTCTTCTCGCCGCCCAGGAGGCCGCGAAGGGCAACGTCACCGACAAGCGCCGCAACATCCTCAGCCAGTGCGGCAACGGCTTCGGCCAGGAGTACTGCGAGTACAACGCGGTCGCCAACGGCAGCGTCGTCAACAGCGTCAAGGGCGCCGCCACCCTCACGGACGC
>JANXXX010000122.1 GCA_025350405.1 Gallionella sp. | reverse complement strand
CCATGCAGTCCACTCGGCAAGTTCTGCAAGCGTGCTGCGGTGGGTGCCCTCGGCGAGATCGCTGTCGGCAAGGCCGCGCGCATCCATGCAGGTGCCGCAGATGCCGATCTTGCCGCCGTGACGAATCACGTTACCGAGCATCACTTCGATGCTGTAGAAACCTTGCGGCACTTTCTGGTTGCGATGAGCAGCAGAGGCCGCATCACCGATCATGAACATGCGAACCTCGTTACCTTCCTGCTTGGCAATGGCTCCGGCCAGGCGCAGGCCATTGTAGGTGCGCTCGCTGCCATAGGGAGCATCGTTAAGAATGAACAGGGTTTTCATGGCATCCTCCTTGGGTTGCTATCAATCCAACAATAGTTAGATTGAATTAAACTCCTATTGCCTATTCATGTCAATATCATTTATAGTTAATTCTATACATTCTATAATTCAATGGATTGAAGACATGAAAGGTGCACGCAAGACCAAAGACCTGCTGTATGAGCAAGTGGCGCGGATAGGCCAGGTGTTCTCCAGCCCCAAGCGGCTGGAACTGATCGAATTGCTATGTCAGGGTGAGAAGACCGTGGAGATGCTGGCGCGTGAAGCTTCTATCAGTTTGAAGCTGGCCAGCGCGCATTTGCGCGAATTGCGCACGGCGCATCTGGTCGAGACCGAACGGCAGGGCAAAAACATCTGCTACCGTCTCGCCGATAAATCGGTGGCCGAGCTATGGGTGCAGATTCACACGCTGGCCGAAGAGCGTCTGATCGAATTGCAAATGGCGCTGCAAAAAATCGCCGCCCAGCCGGATGATCTGGTGCCCAGCGACCGCGCAAGCCTGATGAAAGCCGCACGCAAAGGTGAGGTGGTGGTGCTGGATGTGAGGCCGACGGAGGAATATCTGGCCGCCCATCTTCCTTTTGCCAGGTCGATACCACTGGAAGAGCTGCGGAAAAGACTGGCGGAATTACCCAAGGATCGCTCTATAGTCGCGTACTGCCGCGGACCTTACTGCTTGATGGCGGCTGATGCGGTCGAGCTTCTCAAGCGGGAAGGATATACAGCCATCCATCTGCGCGATGGCGTAGCAGAGTGGGGGTTGGCCGTAAGTCGTCAGGAATAGTTCAGTCTGTCAGCCATTGTCGCAGCATCTCTGCTCTAGTTGGATCGGCGGACACGGAACGCTGCCGTATGAGCAGAATACACAACAGTCCCCTTTTATTGGTTTCAGCAACTGCTTGCAAGACTCGCACTCATAAAAATACTGGCATGCATCTTCAGGCATTGGCTCGATTTTTTTGTGCCCACAGTGCGGACAAGTCAAAGTAGATTCGAGTATCGGCTTAAGCATTGCTTGCCAGCTTGGCTGTTCCCTAGCGCTTCATGGAGTCGAAGAACTCCGCGTTGTTCTTGGTTGCCTTGATCTTGTCGAGCAGGAATTCCATCGCCTCCAGTTCGTCCATAGGATAAAGCAGCTTGCGCAGCAGCCAGATCCTTTGCAGGATGTCCTGCTTGATCAGCAATTCTTCCTTGCGCGTTCCGGAGCGGTTGATGTTGATCGCCGGGTAGATGCGTTTCTCGGCCATGCGGCGATCCAGATGGATCTCCATGTTGCCGGTGCCCTTGAATTCCTCGTAGATCACATCGTCCATGCGCGAGCCAGTATCCACCAGCGCGGTGGCGATGATGGTCAAGCTGCCGCCTTCTTCGATGTTGCGCGCCGCGCCAAAGAATCGCTTGGGGCGATGCAGTGCGTTGGCATCCACGCCGCCGGTTAATACTTTGCCGGAAGAGGGCACAACGGTGTTGTAGGCGCGCGCCAGACGGGTGATGGAATCGAGCAGGATCACCACATCTTTTTTGTGTTCGACCAGACGCTTGGCTTTTTCCAGCACCATCTCGGCGACCTGCACATGGCGGCTGGCCGGTTCGTCGAAGGTGGAGGCGACCACTTCGCCGCGCACGGTACGGGTCATCTCGGTTACTTCTTCGGGGCGTTCGTCGATCAGCAGCACGATCAAGGTCGCATCAGGGCAGTTCGAGGAGATGGAATGGGCGATGTGTTGCAGCATCACAGTCTTGCCGGATTTCGGCGAGGCCACCAGCAGGCCGCGCTGGCCTTTGCCGATGGGGGCGACGATGTCGATGATGCGTCCGGTGATGTTCTCTTCGGCACGTATATCGCGCTCGAGGATCAAAGGTTCGGTGGGGAATAAAGGGGTGAGGTTTTCAAACAGGATCTTGTTCTTTGCATTCTCGGGCGGTTCGCCGTTGACCTTGTCCACCTTCACCAGCGCGACGTAGCGTTCGCCGTCTTTGGGTGTGCGTATCTCGCCTTCGATCGTATCCCCGGTGTGCAGGTTGAAACGGCGAATCTGGCTGGGGCTGACATAGATGTCATCCGGGCCGGCCAGGTATGAAGTATCGGGGGAGCGCAGGAAGCCGAAGCCGTCCGGCAGTATTTCCAGCGTGCCGTCGCCAAAGATGCTTTCGCCTTTTTTGGCATGGCTTTTCAAAAGCGCGAACATCACATCCTGCTTGCGCATTCGGTTGGCGTTTTCTATTTCATTGGCCGAGGCCATTTCAACGAGTTCAGTGACGTGCTTTGTTTTCAGGTCGGATAAGTGCATAGCGAAGCGAGAAGAGTGGTTGAAAGAAGGGTAAACGAGTGTCAAACGAGAGAATGTTAAATGGGATTATGAAATGAATCAGGTTGAGTCAGGGTAGTATGAAGTCCACCCACATGGCCTGGAGCGTGTTCGCTTTTTATGTTTTTGTTGCCCGTTTTACTTTTTTAACTGGCAGGGGGCGAGGCTGGAGAGGCGATGCGGGTGTGACAGTAAACGCTTTAGATGTGGCTGTCAATAAAAGCTGTTAATTGGGATTTTGACAAGGCACCGACTTTGGTGGCGGCAATGTCGCCGTTTTTGAACAACATCAGGGTCGGGATGCCGCGAATGCCGAATTTTGCTGGGGTTTGCTGGTTTTCATCCACATTCAGTTTGGCAACAGTCAGACGACCGGCATATTCCTTGGAGACTTCTTCCAGAATGGGCGCGATCATGCGGCAGGGGCCGCACCATTCAGCCCAGTAATCCACCAGCACCGGCAGCGGCGCTTGCACGACTTCGGCATCAAAGGTGGCGTCTGAAACGTAATGTATATGTTCGCTCATGGTTTGTTCTCGCTATTGTGAGGGTTGTTTTAGAATGCAAATGCGACCGGCTGGGGATTGGTTAAAAGTGTGTCGCCGGATTTCAAGTTGCATCCTAACCAAAAATGGCTTTGCTGTGAAGTGAATTAATTTCCCGTTGCTCTGTTAAAATGTTGCATTGTTGATTTATTGGAGTACCCCCATGACCTATGTTGTTTCCGAACCGTGCATCAAATGTAAATATACCGACTGTGTGGATGTGTGCCCGGTGGACTGTTTCCGTGCGGGGCCGAACTTTCTGGTGATCGATCCCGATGAGTGTATCGACTGCACCCTGTGCGTGGCGGAATGCCCGGTAGAGGCGATCTATGCCGAGGATGATCTGCCCAAGGAGCAGCATCATTTCATTGCGCTGAACGCCGAGCTGTCCAAAGTCTGGAAACCTATCGTCGAAAAACAGGATGCGCCAGCCGATGCCGACCAATGGAAAGATGTTAAAGACAAGCTTCACCTCCTGGAGCGCTAAAGCAACCTGAACATGGAATCCCTGGAACATGGAATCCATGAGTAACAGCGGCACGCAAACAGCGGCCGCTGTTTTTTTTGATCGCGTCGCGCGCCGTATTCTGGCACAACATGCGCCGCCCAATCTGCGCGGGGTAACGATCCTGTTGCCCAACAATCATGTTGCGCAACCGCTGGCGCAAGCATTGGGCGCAGCATCCAAAATCACTTTACTATTGCCGCAGATGGTAACGCTCAGCGACTGGGCGCAAAGCGTCGTGCTCGACGCGTCCATCAACACCGATAGCCAGCGCAGCGCGCTGTTGTATCAACAGTTGCGCAAGCAAAAATGGTTCGAGCAGGCCGACCTGTGGGGCATGACGCAGGAGCTGCTGGCCCTGTTCGATGAGTTGACGCATTCGCTTACGGCTTTGCCGGACAATGCGAAAGCGTTTGCCGCTGCCGTGCAGCAAGCCTATCAGGCGCGGCAGAACACCACGCTGCAACTGGAGTCACGGCTGGTGTTCGAACTGTGGTTCGCGATGCATGCAGGCAATGAGCTGGATGCGGCGCGCGCCTACCAGCAGCGTCTGGCGAAATTGGCGGCACAGGCGCATCAACCTTTGTTCGTGTTGCGCACTTCCGACTGGAATGCGCTGGAGCAACGTTTTTTGGATGAGTATGCTGAACATGCGTTGGTGGAAGTTTTTGATTTGCGCGCGATGGAGATACAAAGCGGCACTCCGCGATTTTTTGCCGCCACCTCTCTCGAACAGGAAGCGCGTGCCGCCGCCATGCAAGTGCGACTCTGGTTACAAGCAGGCAAGCGCGACATCGCCATCGTCGCGCAAGACCGCGTGGCGGCGCGGCGCACACGCGCCTTGCTGGAGCGCGCCGAGGTGCTGGTGGCAGACGAAACGGGTTGGACCTTCGCCACCCTGTCAGTGAGCACCGTGCTGGATCGCTGGCTTACGGCACTGCAAAGCGACTTCTATCACCACGACCTGCTCGACCTGCTCAAGTCTCCTTTCATCTTTGCCGACATGCCCTCAAGCGAACGCAAGGCTGCGGTGTACCAACTGGAACAGCTGCTGCGCAAACAAGGCGTGGTGGCCGGACTGGAAAAGTTTTCCGTTCTCGTCGAACACGAAGTGGTGTTGCATCAGCCGCTGGCGCGTTTGCGCCAGGCGGCCGCCTTGCTGGAGCAGGGCAAGAGAAAAACTTTGACTGCCTGGCTGGATGCGCTGCGCGAGAGTCTGAATGTGCTGGGTATAGACTCAGGGCTGCAACAGGACGATGCGGGCCAACAACTGTTGCGCGCGCTGGAAGTGTGGCAGCAGGAATTGGCCAGCGACCAGGGGTTGTACCGTTACACCGAGTGGCGGCGCTGGCTGGCCCAACAACTGGACATGCAGAATTACCTCGATAACAGCATCGACAGTCCGGTGCGTTTCACCCACCTCGCGGCGACGCGCTGGCGTGCCTTTGATGCAGTGTTGTTGTTGGGCTGTGATGCCAATCATCTGCCTAGCGTCGCGGACGGCGGGCGCTGGTTCAATGATGCAGTGCGCAGCAGCTTGAATTTGCCGACACGCAGCTCACACGCCGCGCGTCAGCGCGACGATTTACTGGCGCTGCTGACACTGAACGATTGCGTGCTGGTCACTTGGCAAAAAGAGCAGGACGGTGAAGCCCGGCTGCTCAGTCCGTTCCTGCAGATGTTGCGCGACGAACATGAGCTGGCGCATGGCGACGATCTCGCGGGTAAACCCGCTACCCCCACCCCAACCCTCCCCCGGGGGGAGAGGGGGCAAACGAATCGCTCCGCGAACTTTTCGTTAGACGAGCGCGAGTTGCATGCCTACCTCGCGGCAGAAGAGGCGCATACGGTCGGCCTGCCGCAATCCGCGCAACCTGCTCCTGGCGTGGCGAATGAAATTGTGCCTGCGAGTGTCTCCATCAGCGCCTACAACTCGCTGGTCGCTTGCCCTTATCAATTCTATGCACGGCACATCCTGCGTCTAAATGAGTTGGACGAAGTGCAGGAAGACATCGAGAAGCGCGACTACGGCGAGCGCGTACACGACATCCTGCACCGCTTTCATGAGCGTTATCCGTTGGTGAGCGAACATCCTGTCGATGAGCTGGAACCCGCCTTGCGCCAGATCAGCGAGCAAGTGTTTGCCGATCTGCTGGCAGTGGACTTCGCTGCTCGTGCCTGGCTGGCGCGCTGGTACCAGTCCTTGCCTGCCTATCTGGAATGGCAGAAGGAAAATGAAGCGCAAGGCTGGCGTTACACCGAGTCCGAGAGCGCGTTCGACTGGGAGTTGGAAGGCGTGCGCCTGAGAGGACGCATCGACCGGCTGGATGTGAATGGAGTAGAGAAACGAGTACTGGATTACAAAACGCAGAGCGACCAAGTGCTGCGCAATAAATTGATCGAACCGGGCGAGGATGTGCAGCTGGCGTGCTACGCCTATGCGCATGAAGCCGCGGATGCGGCATTCGTCAGCATCGAGAGTGGCAAAGTGAAATTGGTTGCGCCCAAACAAGATGTCCCGCAACTGGCTCAGCTCAACGCCGAACGTTTAGAGCAGGTGATGGGACGCATACGCAAAGGTGCGGGGCTGCCCGCGAACGGCATCGATCAGGTATGCGCGTATTGCGAAGTGCGCGGGGTGTGCAGGAAAGGTGAGTGGACATGACCAACCACATCGCCCTAGACCCCAAGCGCAGCATCGTCGTCGAAGCCTGCGCCGGCAGCGGCAAGACCTGGCTGCTGGTGTCGCGCATAGCTCGCCTGCTGCTGGAAGGTGCGCAACCATCGCAGATCCTCGCCATCACCTTTACGCGCAAGGCCGCGCAGGAGATGCAGGCACGCTTGCAACTGTGGCTGCGCGATCTGGCGATGAAGGACGATGATTTCGTGCGTCAGTTCTTCGCCGAACGCGGCATCGCAAATTTGAGCGACGCGCAACTGCAACGTGCGCGCAGCCTGTATAGCAACGTGTTGCTGGCACAACCGGGTATCACCATCAGCACCTTCCACGGCTGGTTCATGCAGGTGATGCAGCGCGCGCCAATGACCGCCGACGTGATGCAGGGCTCGTCGTTATTGGAACGCGCAGGCAGCGAACAGGATGAGGCGTGGGAAGAATTGCTGGAGCAGATGCGCAAGCAGCCGGATGGCATTGAGGCACAGCACATGCAATGGCTGTTCGGCGAATGCGGCTTGTTCAATACGCGCAAGTTGCTGTTCAACTTTATCGGCAAGCGCGCGGAGTGGTGGGCGTATACGCAAGGTCAGGCTGATGTGTTGAACTTCGCGCTGGACAATCTGCGCACCGATCTTGAAGTGGACATGGAGTTCGATCCGGTCGCTGACTGGGGTATATGCGGCAACAGCGAAGAAGTGTTGTTCGCTTTCTTACGTCAGCTTGCCAGCAATGGCACTGATGTACAAAAAACCAAAGCAAGCGAGCTGGAGCGCGCATGGACTGATGCAGTTCCAGAAACGCGCTTTGGGAAAATGTTGCCGCTGCTGTATACACAGGCTGGCGAGCCGCGCAGTTTCAAGCCAACCAAGAAACAGGATGCAGAAGCCTTTCTTCTTACACGCAATGTGTTATTCGATAACCTGCAAGCAGTGCGCGACGCGCTCGCCGAGCAACAGGCCTATCGGCTAAACGAAGTCGTGCTGCATTGCGGCGTCGCCTTCCTCGAGCGCTACCAGGCGCTCAAGCAGCAAAAGCAGCAGATGGATTTCTCCGATCTGGAATGGCAACTGTGCCACTTGCTGCAACAGAGCGAACACGCCGAGACCATGCAATACAAACTCGACAGCTGTTACCGCCATGTGTTGCTGGACGAGTTTCAGGACACCAATCCGCTGCAATGGCAGACCTTGCGCGCATGGTTCGATGCGGCAGTCGCGGTGGATTCGCAACCCACGGTGTTCATCGTTGGCGACCCCAAGCAATCCATCTACCGCTTCCGCCGTGCCGATGCGCGGTTGTTCGGCGTAGCGCGCGATTATTTGAAGGAACATTTTGCCGCGCATGAGTTGCGCAACAACCACACTTGGCGCAATGCGCCTGCCGTGCTGGATGCCGTCAATGCCGTGTTCGCGGATCATCCCGAAGGCTTCGTGGATTTCGCGCCGCACACCGCCGAGCACACTGGCTTGCCCGGCTATGTGGCGGTGTTACCTCTCGCGATCACGCCTCCTCTCCCGTTCGCGGGAGAGGGCCGGGGAGAGGGTGAAGAGCTACACCTGCGCGACCCATTGACCACTCCAAGAGCCGAAGCCGAAGAAGGCGCGCGCCAGAAAGAAGCCGCGCAGTTCGCCGACATGCTGCAAACAATCACCAGCGAGTGGTCCGTAATGGAGAAGGGTAAAGAGCGTCGCGCGCGCTACGGCGACATCATGGTGCTGGTGCGCAGCCGCACACATCTCGCGACATATGAAGAAGCCTTGCGCGCACGCCATATTCCTTTCCTTAGCTCGCGGCGCGGCGGATTGCTCGACACGCTGGAGGCGGAAGACGTGCAGGCGCTGCTGATGTTTCTCATCACCCCCTTCGCCGATCTCGCGCTGGCGCAAGTGCTGCGCACGCCGATTTTTGCATGCAGCGATGAAGACTTGATACAAATTGCAGGAGCAAGGAACAAGGTACAAGAAGCAAGCGGGGAGAATCAACTTGTATCTTGCCCCTTGCCCCTTGCCCCTGAAAGCTGGTGGCAACGCCTGCAACACCTAGCCGAACCAACACCTGCGTTACAACACGCCACCGAATTGCTGCAACGTTGGCTCGCCCTCGCCAACAAACTTCCCGTGCACGACCTGCTAGACCGCATCTATTTCGAGGGCGATGTGCTGGCGCGTTACAGCGCAGTGCTACCTATCGAGATGCGCGCCAAGGTAAAGGCAAATCTGCACGCCTTCATGGAGATCGCGCTGAGCGTGGATTCCGGGCGCTACCCCAGTCTGCCGCGCTTCCTGCAAGAGCTGCGCGAATTGCGCTACAGTAAGGACGATGCGCCGGACGAAGGCAAACTCGGCGTGGCGGGCGACGCGGTGCGCATCTACACCGTGCATGAATCGAAAGGGCTGGAAGCGCACATTGTCTGGCTGCTGGATGCGAATGCAGAGAAGAAGAACAAAGAAGGAAACGATGTGCTGCTCGACTGGCCGACACATGAGCAAAGACCTTCGCACTTCTCCTTGTATGCAGACCAGGCTTCGCGAGGAAAAAAACGCGCGCCGCTGTTCGAGCAAGATGCCGCGCAACAGGCACGCGAAGAAATGAACCTGCTCTACGTCGCGATGACCCGCGCGCAACAGGCGTTGATCGTCAGCGGTAACAGCAAGGGCGAGGACAAAGAGGAAAAGAAAAAATCGCCGTCGTGGTATGACCGTATTGCGGCAGTGGTGGAACAACACAAAACTTCAAATCCGTTCGCCCTGAGCTTGTCGAAGGGTGAAGGCTCTGGTGATTCAATACAGGCTTCGACAAGCTCAGCCCGAACGGTCTGTATCCCTCCCATCCTCCCCACCGGAAAACGCACCGCCCGCAACTCCCTGCAACAACAACGCGGCATCTGGCTGCACGCGCTGCTGCAACACCTCACCGACTACTTCCCTCTCCCCATCGCGGGAGAGGGGTTGGGGGAGAGGGGGCGAGAACTCCAGCAACGCCTCGCCATCCCCTCCGCCGAAATGGAACCCCTCTGGCAACAAGCCCAACACCTGTTCGCCTCACCGCAACTCGTGCGCTTCTTTGATGCACAACAATACCGCAGTGCCTGCAACGAAATGCCCTACGTCAATGCGTCAGGCGAACTGAAACGCATCGACCGGCTGGTGGAATTCGACGACGAGGTGTGGGTGCTGGATTACAAACTGGGTGACAGCGAAGACGCCGCGCGTTACCGCGCGCAGATGCAGGAATATCGGGCTGCGATGCAAGCGGTGTATGCAGGCAAGAGGGTGCGCTGCGCCTTGCTGTTTGCAGGTGGGGTGTTGAGCGAGATTTAGAGAGAGTTGTGGAATGCAACTTCGCCGGGGGTAGCCCGGCAGCTAGTCACTTTTCTTGTCTTGCCAAGAAAAGTAACCAAAAGAAATCGCCCCCGGTTTGCCGCCGCTTCGCGGTGCCCTACGTTGCTCGACTGGTCAGGCGGCTGCGGAACTCGCACTTCGTGCTCAAACAGTCCTCGCCGACATCCCCTGACCAGCCTCCGCTACTCGGCGGCGCACAGGGGAAAGGCAATTCGGGCTACCTCCCCAATTATTTCCACCTGTTTTTGTTCCAGAAGTCTGCAATCGTTTCTCTTATAAGGTGGGCTTTAAAAACGACTCCAAGATCAATCATCTGATTCATGGTTGGGATAGGTACTAAATTCGTCGGAGCTGGAATCCATTCAATTTGGCCATCTGTGCGTTGGGTAAATACGGCAGATATTATGCCCATCAGTTTGACAGAGACAACGTTTCCGTCATATGAATGTCCATAGGTAAAAACTGGACTCCCGCTCGAGCCGCACTGCTGTCCGGGATAAATTTCATGCGAACAACCCTCCCTGTCGGGCAGCCAATTCAATCATTGCATCCGTTCGTCGCCGGTACCTCTCGGCCTCGACAGATGGTCGCTGAAACAGGGTGGCGCGCACTTCGGCCAGC
>JANXXX010000057.1 GCA_025350405.1 Gallionella sp. | reverse complement strand
CCATGCCCACCCGCAAGCGTTCCGGCCGGTCTGCGCATAACCAGGCAGAAAACCGCGCGGTTACTTTCTGGGCGACCATTTGGCCGTATTGGCGAGCCTGCTCGAGGCAATAGGCCGGCGTGTGATTGGCTGTGTAGTTCAGTGTGAACAGAAGGCTGCTGCGCGCATCTTCAAAATCCGGCTTGATTTCCAGCGCACGGCAGTAACAAACCAGCGCAGCGGCGGGCTGTCCAAGGTCGCTCAGAACATTGCCCATATGACTATGCGCCTCGGCATAATCGGATTTAATCTGCAGCGCACGGCGGAAGCTGGCCAATGCGTCGTCAAGTTGACGAAGCTCTCTCAAGGTGAGACCCATATTGTTATGCGCTTCGGCAAAGTTCGGATTAAGCTGCAGTGCGCGGCGGTAGTTGGCCAGTGCGGCGTCATGCTGGCCAAGTTCCTTGAGGGCATTGCCCAGGCTATTGTGCGCCTCGGCAAAATCAGGTTCGAGTTCCAGCGCCCGGCGAGCGCAAGCCAACGCCTCGTTCACCTGCCCAAGCTCTTGCAGAAGCAGGCCTAAATTAAAAAGAGTTCCAACAAAATCCGGTTTAATTTCCAATGCGCGGCGATAGCTCGCGACTGCTTCGATAAGATAACCTCGCTCCCTAAGGGCATTGGCCAAATTATTATGCACCGCAACATCACTTGGAAAAAGTTCTGCGGTTTTCCGCAAAGCGGGCAGGCTATCTTTGCCTTGCATATGCAAAGATACGCCCAAAAGTTTCCAAGCTGTTGCGAAATCCGGATACTGGTCAACCCAAAAGCGCGCACGGGCTTCCAGTTCAGCAAAGCGGCCTGCGTTATACAGAGCGACTAGCTGGTTGGAGTCGGCGGGTGAGGGTGCCCGAGGCAGGGACGCGGTTTTTCCCTCGCAACAGTGCTTGTATTTTTTCCCACTCCCGCAGCCGCAGGGATCATTTCTACCTGGCTTCATGATCACCATCCTCCACTACAAAGCTACGGCTTGGGAGCAACGCATGCCAAGGGCTGGTAAAGCATTCGCCTTAGCACTTTGCCATGCCTGTTCCTGCGCCTTGCGTCCGTAACAAGTACCCTTCCCTATAGCGCGAGTGTGACGGCTGTCTTTCACCTTGCCGCCTTCGGCATAAGTAATGCTCTGGGGCAAGCAGTGCTGTCCGCCTTCCGTGTAAACTTTCGCGCCGCAGATATCCTCGCCGCACGAACCATCTAAATTGGCTTCATTGCAGCTCATGATCTGGCGGATGCGCTCATCAACGAGGCCGTCCTGGATCAGCGGTTTGATTATTTTAGGTATTTTCATAGGTATGTTAAGTGCCTTGCTGCATGATACCTTGAGTTGGCTGGTGACCAAACTCGTATAGAATAAGTTTCACTTTTTCTCGAGGCAGATTATCATCTATGCGCGTTGTGCCTTACCTCAACCGGGGTTGGCCCAGCGGCAGTAACTCGTTTTAACTGCATCACATTAGTTACCGCATATTTCACATGTCGTCACTACAAGGAGAAGGATCATGGCTAAAGGACAACAGCGTAAAACCAAAGAAGCAAAAAAACCCAAGAAGCAGCCCCCACCCGCCACGCTGACAGGCGCAATCATTAACTATCACTAGGAATCAGGATTGGTAGTACGTAGGGCGCGATTCGTCGCGCCCTCTGCCAATCTTCAATCATGCCAAAACGTACCACTCCAGATCACGCCCGGCTCGACCGCGTCGTTGCCGAAGCGCGTCGGCATAGCAACGAACGCGAGGCAACTTATCGCGAGCGGGCGCTCAAATTATTCCCGTGGATTTGCGGGCGATGCGGCCGCGAATTTGCCGGTGCGCGCTTGCGCGAGTTGACGGTGCACCACAAAGACCATAATCACGACAACAATCCTCCGGATGGCAGCAACTGGGAGCTGCTCTGCCTGTATTGCCACGACAACGAGCACATGCGCCTCCTGGAAGAACAGGCACGGCCGGGAAATCGCGACAACCACTCATCCGAGGCAACGCATCATCCCTTCGCTGACCTGCAAGCTTTGCTGAAAAATAAATAACCGGCTTAAAAAAACAGGGGAGCCGTAACTCCCCTGTTCATATCAATTACTAAACCAGCAAATTAAAACAACGTGAACACGTTGATCGTGGTGGTCTTGCTGCCCGTTGCATCAATGTTGGCCTGAGTCCAGTAACTACCGCTATTTGCAGTATAGGACAAGGTTGCCATCATGTTCTGCGACAGCTTGTAGGTGGCGGTCAGCATGATTGCATTGTCCGTTGCGTTGGCACCAGTAGCTGGGCCGCCAGCAAGGATGCCCTCATCCACACCGCTCTTGGCGCGACGGATGGCCGCGCCCAGAGTCGCTATCCCGGGAAGCACACCCACCTCAGCCGAAACATTGAACGAACTGCGATCCAGCGTTCCTGAGTTAAAGGCATTGGCCGCAGTAGGATCTGCTGCAAGATCAGCAGCAGATACACCCGGTGCTTTTGCATAGCTCGCGTAGAAGCCCACCGGCTTACCAGCCAATTCGCCTTGCATCTGGCCGTCGATCGCGGTTGCCTTGGTTGAAATTATCCCATAGGTCGCCGGTACATCGGCGGTCGGGGGGGTGTAAGTGTAGGGTGAAATCCCCAATTGACTCCCAGGAACGCCAAGGACAGCAGCAGTACCTGCAGGGTTGACCGAGCTTCCGCTCCAGCTCTGAATACCCACACCGCTATCCCAACCCGATACATCAAACGTACCCGCCACACGCAAATAAGTGGAGTTCAAACCACCACTCGATGCGCCGAAATCTCCTGTTCCGATCTGATTGAATTTGGTCAGATTGATGAAACCACTAGAACTATTCACGACGAAAGCAAAACCCGTCGCGGCAGCGCCGGTGCCGATATATTGCTGCGCAGAGAGGGCATTGCTATGCGCGCCATTGAAACCACCCACACCGCTCATTTGATGTATAGCACTGGCTCCGGTGTTCAACGTTTCAAAACCGTATGATGAGCCTTGACCATTGGTGGCGAACGGAACGATGCCGGCATGTGTATCGCTTGCCACTTCGAACAGGATAGGCAGCTTGGCAGAGCTTTGATCGACAGGGCCGATCATGCCTAGTTCAGTCAGGAAGCCGGCATGGTCGTTGACACGACCGCCAAAGAACAGCGACAGTTCGCCGTTATGCCCCGGCGTAAACGCTACGCCATTACCGGGACCTTTTAAGGGGGCGGCGGCAGGTGCAGCATTAGTCTTTTCATAACCAAAGGTAGTCAACACGGCCATGTTCAGTGTAGCAGGAATGGACAGGCGATCGCCCTCCACTTTGGCTTGTGCGCCCATCATGGTGAAAGCGCTAGACTTAAATGCACGACCGAAAGCAGTCAACATTGGAAAGTGCTGGAAGTGACACACTGCACATTCCATACCGGTTTGACGGGCGAAAACCGGCAGAGCCGAGGCTTCTGACGCGAAGGTTATAGCAACGACTATGCTGGCCAAAAACAGTATTAATTTTTTCATGCTTCCCCCTTTTAGTATTGAAATTTCCCTGACGCTTTTTTCATAGCCATTCGGCTGATGAACTCACCTGCAGCGTGTAAGGCTACAGTAAGATAGCATAATTTGAATAATGTAAATATACATAGAAAAAATAAATTTAGAACAGGGTTAGCAAATTGATGGTGGTAGTTACACTACCCAGCGCATCCTGATGAGGCGCATCCCAGTATTCACCGCTTGCGCTTGTTATGGATAAGGATGTCATCATGTTTTGCGCCAGCTTGTAGGTAGCAACAAGCGTGATTGCGTTATCACTCGCATTGCTCGAGCCACCGGCTGCAACACCGCTCTTGCCGAAACGAAAGGCTGCTCCCAGCGTGACTTTTTCTGGGATCACGCCCACTTCGGCAGAAATATTAAAGGCGCTCTTGGTAGCTGAACCATAGGAACTTGTAAGCACGGCATTACCAGCTACAGCCTTGGCAGGATCCATGTTGTACGTGTTGGCAGTGTCGGCTGGCGCCGTGGCATAACTGGCGTAAAAACCTGCTGGCATGCTACCCAATCTGCCTTGCATCTGGCCGTCAATAGCGGTTGCCTTGGTGTCGACATAAACGTATGTGCCAATTGGGCCGCTTGCACCTGAACCATAAACAGCCGAGTTTCCGCTCCATATCTGAATACCCGCGCCCGCATCCCAACCCGCCAAATCAAACATGCCCGCAAAACGAACATAGCTAGAACCCAAACTTGCCAAGGTACCGCGCGCCAAGCCGGTTTGGTCGTACTTGGTCAGGTTAATGAAACCCATGGGGTTGTCCGCCACAAAGGCCAAACCAGTTGCGGAGCCAGCGGTGCCGATGTATTGCTGGGCTGAAAGAGCCGCGCTGTGCGCACCATTCAGCCCAGGCGTGTCGCTCATCTGGTGCACTACATTAGCGCCAGTATTCAGCACTTCAAAGCCGTAGGACGCACCATGATCATCCGTGGTAAACGGAATGACACCTACTCGTGTCCCTTCAGGCACCACTTTAAGCCCAGATGCCGCCACTTCAAACAGGATAGGCATCTTGGCAGAGTTATGAGCGGCAGTAACATTTGTGCCCGCCACGGCTCCACCCGTACCTATTTCTGCCAGAAAGCCGGCGTTCTCGCTTACACGACCACCAAAGAACAGGGACAGCTCTCCGACTGTGCCCGGCACATAGAATGCGCCATCACCAGTCGTTTTTGCGGGGGTAGTGCCTGTAGCCTGGTTGGTTTTTTCATAACCTGCCGTCGTCATCACGGCCATGTTCAAGGTGTTGGGAATGGC
This sequence comes from Gallionella sp., assembly GCA_025350405.1. GTDB lineage: Bacteria > Pseudomonadota > Gammaproteobacteria > Burkholderiales > Gallionellaceae > Gallionella. Next base: position 10,150 of record JANXXX010000057.1, on the reverse strand, counting down.
CAAGCCTTCGCCTTCCACTTTTCCTTGCGTGCCCATCATGGTGTAACCAGCGGACTTAAATGCGCGACCGAAACCATTCAGCAATGGAAAGTGCTGGAAGTGACATGCTGAGCAAGCCATGCCGGTCTGGCGGGCAAACAGTGGTAGCGCCGACACCTCTGATGCAAATAACACAGCAGCCATTATGCCTGCCAGAAAGAGAATGATGTTTTTCATGCATTTTCCCAAAAATTATTAAGAATGCAGTTAATGAGCCGTGCATTTCCACCCGACTGATGGAACTACTGATATGACTAACCCCGAACCAGATGCCAATCATTACATTGACTACAACCCCTTGGCTATCGATTAACGCAGAAACATATCACACCCAATAAACTTTGTGACAAAAAATTGATGTGCCCCGCGACTATCGCTCGGTACCGCCAGCGGTCTTGAACAGAATTTTGATGTTGGAGTGTGAGCTGAAACATTTAACCTTTTTCCAGCTTGATTTTGAATGCGTTGTAGTTTGCCATTGATACATTAAGCTCCCAATCGAACCATTTTTCATCTTGGCACTCCAATCTCGCGAGTGCTAGAATTGCTACATTAAAGGAGGATACATAATGAATGCCACCATGAATTTGCCCATACCTTCTGCCGTTGGCAGCCTGGAAGGCTACGTCCAAACAGTAAACCGCTTCCCGATTCTTTCGGCGGAAAAGGAATTCGCATTGGCGGCGCGTTTCAAAACTGAGAATGACTTGGATGCAGCTCGTGAATTAGTGCTATCTCATTTGCGCGTTGTGGTCAGCGTGGCGCGTGGTTATGCCGGTTATGGGTTGCCACAAGCTGATCTGATTCAGGAGGGCAACATTGGCCTGATGAAAGCGGTGAAACGCTACGACCCGGAACGCGGTGTGCGCTTGGTGTCGTTCGCGCTGCATTGGATACGCGCAGAGATTCACGAGTTTGTGGTGCGTAACTGGCGGCTGGTGAAAATCGCCACCACCAAATCACAGCGCAAACTGTTCTTCAATCTGCGCAGCATGAAAAAAGGTTTGGAGCCGCTCAAGCCGCAGCAAATCAGCGAAATCGCTCAGCAGTTGAACGTCAGCGAACACGATGTGGTGGATATGGAAGCGCGCTTCGCCGGACATGAGGTCGCGCTGGAACCTGGCGGAAGCGATGACGATGAAAGCTACGCGCCGATAAATTATCTGGCCGATAACGCGGAGCACGAGCCATCGCAGATTTTGGAGACAACAGAACATGAACGTTTGCAAACTTCCGGCTTGGCGCATGCTTTGGCGGGACTGGATGAGCGCAGCCGCCGCATCGTTGAGGCGCGCTGGCTGTGCGATGAAGGCTCTGCGGCAACACTGCATGACTTGGCCGCCGAGTTCAAGGTATCGGCTGAACGCATCCGCCAAATCGAACAAAAGGCCATGAGCAAGATGCATACGACGCTGGCTCAAGCTACTGCATAGCGGGATCGCACATAACGAAAAAAAGCCGCATAACTTGCGGCTTTCCCTTCGACTGGGCTCAGGACAGGTTTATTTAACGATTTTCAATTGGGGTCTGGGTGTCTTTGGCTTGTGTTCATCAGCGCCGCCATTCGATGAAGGCGGAGGTGATTGCGGGCCATCCCCCTGAAACACCAAACCCTGCCCCGTCTCCTTGGCGAATATACCAATGGTCGCCACTACAGGCACCATCAGATCGAAAGGCACACCGCCAAAACGTCCGGTACAAGTGATCATCTCGTTGCCCATCTGCAAATTTCGCACTGCATCGGCACTGAGGTTTAAAACGATTTCGCCGTCCTTCACATGGGAACGCGGTACCTCCGTGTGCTCATCGACACGAACGGCCAAGTAGGGTGTCAAGCCGCTATCCACACACCATTCGTAAATCGCACGGATCAAGTACGGACGAGTGGATAAATCGCTCACAAAGACCTCTACACAACGTAGCGAGCGTAGGTCAGACAAGGAGAAAAGGGGCGAAAAACCGGAATGTATGTGTTTATACATGGGGATTTTGAGCCACTTTTCGACGCAGTATCACCAAGCGTAGTAGTTGTGTAGAGGTCTTTCACTTGCGCATTGCTCTTTCGGATGCGGTCAGCGCATCGATAAAACCTTGACGCGAGAACAACCGCTCGGCATATTTCATCAGCGGCGCAGCATCCTTGCCCATCTGGATACCGTAATGATCGAGTCGCCATAACAACGGTGCGATTGCCACATCCAGCATCGAGAACTCATCGCCCAGCAAGAATTTTTGATTGGCTAAGATCTGCGCGAGCTGGGTCAGGTTATCGCGAATGTTTGCGCGCGCCTTATCGGCTGCCTTGGGCACACCATGCTCTATCACTTCAACTTGACTGTATATCTCTTGTTCAAAGCGATGCAGAAACAGACGGGCACGGCCGCGCATGACGGGATCGGGCGGCATCAATTGCGGATGCGGGAAACGCTCATCTATGTATTCGTTAATGATGTTCGCCTCATACAGCACCAGATCGCGCTCAACCAACACCGGCACCTTGCCATAGGGATTGATTGCCGCAACATCCTCGGACTTGTTCATCAAGTCGACGTCGATCACCTCAAAATCCATACCTTTTTCGTACAACACGATACGACATCGATGGCTATAAGGATCTGACGTCCCGGAATACAATCTCATCATAATACTGATTACCCTTTAACCAATTGAGTGCTTTGCAAACGCATCCGCACCAGGAAAAAACCGATTGTCGCAACGACACCGCTGACCACTATCGCAGCAAAAATTGGATACGTACCAACACCGCCCTTGACGCCGCCGATCCAAACGTAGCGCTCAAATAATGTGCCGATGATGATACAAGTCGCCACAGCCGTAGTCGCTTTGATATTGTGTCGTGTGAATGTAAGCGCAAGTGTGCTAAACGGAATCACAAATTTCAGGGCAAACATTCCCCAGAATATGAATGTGTAATCACCGTCTTGCATACCAACCATGCGATCCCTTTCGGATGGCAAGTTGCCATACCAGATGGTCAAATATTGCGCAAAGAAGGTATAAACCCACAACAACGTAAAGGCAAACAGCATTTGTGCCAAGTAGTTGTAGACATAGGTCTCTACCGGACGCACCAGCCTATTGCGGCTGTTCAAGGCAAAAATCCAGATCACCAGGAACGCCAGGAACATGCCGAAATTGCTGACGAAATGTTGCATGCCGTAAATCGCGCTATGCCAGGAAGGCAGCATGGTCATTTCAAAGTCCCACGCGACCATCGTGCCATACAACACGTAAGCATAGGGAACCCAGCAGGCGATGACATGAAAACGCGCCGCATCTTCAACGCTGCGTTCACTAACGGCTTGACGCTGGATGAACACCCAGTGCAATGCCATCACCGCCAGCATGCCGAGCACTTCGCGCATTACCAGAAAAGTGTAGTTGTGCCATGCAGGGATGTGATGCGCATGTTCGGCCGATTCTTTCAGCCACGGGAAAGTTGACGCACCGTTAACCAATAGCACCACCAGCAACACAAACGCTAATGGAAATAAGGCAAATAGTGAACTTGCCACTAAACGGATTTCATATCTCCAGCGCGCACCCACCAGATGCAACACAGCGGACAATGTTACGCCACCCAAGGCCAGGTACAACACCACCAAAAAATTTACGGTCAAAACCGACCAATTGCTATATGAAAACATTTCGACCGTCTCCTATTTAGTCTTCGCTGCAGCCGCAGTAACAGGTGCCTGAAGCACTTTACGAATGTAATTGACGACATGCCAGCGTTCGGTGGGACTCAAATCAATGGCATAAACAGGCATCACCACACCGCCAAAGGTCATCATGCCGAAGATATAACCATCCGGATAGTCCTTGGAATTCCAGGGATGCATATCGTTGGATGAAGTCAAATTGAACGGCTTCATGATCAATTTCTCACCCACCAACCCATCGCCGGTACCCGACTTACCATGACAAGGGACGCAATATATTGCAAACAAACGACCGCCCATGTCGACGGATTTTGTGTCAGCCGGGACAGGATTAACCAATTTGAATGCAGCGTCTTTATCCTTAACCTCTATCGAGGAAGTAGCCGTACCGGAAACCGGAACTGAACGTTTCGGAAAAGGATTCATGCCCGGGTTGGCTGAATCAACACTCTCTTGAGGTTTGATACTGATCTGATTTGCCATGTCCATAGACCACGGCCACGCATGCGCTAACATAGGGGTAAGCAACAATGCCATTGCTAAGGATAACTTTTTCATTTCCCCGCCTCTTCCTGAATTTCCAATGCCTGGTGTTTAGTGAAAATAGACCTTAAAGTACCACTAGCAGTTTCATCGGCCTGTACCAGAATACCAATTTGATCTTCTGAAACCTTCGCGCTATACAACGGCGAACGCCTGGCTGGCAAGCCTGCGCAAATCAAGAAGCCTAGCACTGAGATATACACACCACCCAGAATGAACATTTCGTAAGTCAACACGAAGTTGGGCGGAAAAGGCACGACAGGCTTGCCGCCCTTAAGTTGCGCAAAGAAGTTGCCTTGCGCGCCAGAGATCAAAAAGAACGCCAGCAAACCGCCGGTTAACGCACCGCCCAAGGTGAACCACTGGACACGGACCGGTTTGTCACCCAAGAACTCCTCCACTTCAGGATGTTCGATCGGTGATTTCACAATCATGTCTTTGTCTGCATCGAAGCCTTTAAGGCTGATCTTGCGCAACTCTTTGACCACCGCCTCGGCTTCGTCAAAATTGCTGAACAACGCGAGTAAATGACGTTTGCTCATTTAGTGTGCTCCCTTCCCGGCTGTGGCCATTTTTCCAGTAGCTTCCAGCTTTTTAGTTGCCTGACTGCGGTGGTAAACCATTTCTTTCACCTCATACATAGAGACTGACGGGAATACCTTGCAGAACACCATGAACAACAAAGTAAACCAACCAAAACTGCCGAACACGATACCCCATTGCACCAGGCTAGGCCATTGGTCGTGATCCCATGTCCACGGGTAGTAGCCATGCGAGAAAGTCGGCGCGACGATCATCCAGCGCTCCAGCCACATGCCCACGTTCAACAGCAAGGATACTGTCAGCAAGACCGGGATATGGGTTTGGAAGCGCTTGAATGCCAGAACCAGCGGAACGATGGAACCCAGGAAGTTCATCATCCACCAGAACGGCGCATAAGGCCCCGTCGCCTTCTGCAACAGGACGGCTTTGGCCACTTCGTCATGGCTATACCAGACCGTGGCATACTCGATCAGATTCAAATAAGTCCAGACCATCGAGATCGCAAACGTCAGACGTACGGTCTTCTTCAAGATCGACAGCGTCATGTATTCCTCAAACTTGAACACGTAGCGCAAGATGATGAACAGCGTGATGATCGCTGCACAACCGGAATACAGCGCTCCGGCCACAAAATATGGCGGGAACGAAGTGATATGCCAACCGGGTTGCTGGGACATCGCAAAGTCGGAAGCCACGATGGAGTGTACCGATACAGCCAGAGGGATCAAAAAGCATGCGATTGTCAGGTAAGTGACGCGGAAATTGCGCCATAGCCTATCGGTACCTTCCCAGCCCAACGACAGCAGGGTGTAAAGCTTCTTGCGCCAGCCGGTATGGATGTTGTCGCGGCAAATGGCCAAGTCGGGGATCATGCCCACGTACAAGAACAAGATGGACGAACTCAGGTAGGTAAAGATCGCCATCGCATCCCACAACAACGGGGACTGGAAGTTCGGCCAGATGCCACGTTCATTCGGGTAGGGCAGCGCGTAATAAAGTTGCCACAAACGTCCCAGATGCACGGCCACAAACAAGCCCGCGGTCATCAGAGAGAATGTCGTCATGGCTTCGGCGAACCGATAGATCGGCTTGCGCCAATCGGCATGCATCAGATGCAAGATCGCTGACAATAGCGTACCGGAATGGCTCATGCCAATCCAGAAGATGAAGGAAGCGATGTACAGACCCCACACATGAGGGTTGTCCATGTTCGCCACACCCAGGCCCGTGCTGTACTGGTAGACCTCACAGCCCACGCCAATACCGAATACTCCCAGCGCACAGATTATTATCACCCAGAACAGTTTGCGGGGTGACTCCAAACTCTTGAGCACATCGTTATTGATCTTTGCCCAAGCGATGTCTTCGCGGATATCTTTCATTGTTATTCCCTAAACAAGTTGCAGCGAATCAAATCGCGCTTTCGCGCACGCGTTCCATGTACATGACAGAAGGGTAAGGACGCAGCTCTTCCAGAATGCGATAACCGCGCAATTCACTACCGCCCTCTTCCTTGTCCTTTACCTGCTCATCCACGTCCAACTCGACTCGCTGAGCCTTCCATTTCTGATGGACTTTGGAGTCCGGATCGATCAAGTTACCGAATGTGATGGCATTCGTCGGACATACTTGCTGGCACGCGGTTTGTACTTCTCCGTCGCGCAAGATCCGACCTTCATTCTTTACGCTACGCTCTCCGGCACGGATACGCTGGATACAGAAGGTGCATTTTTCCATCACACCCTTGCTGCGCAAAGTGATGTCGGGATTGAGCTGCTGCACCATCTCGGCAGGCCAGACATTTTCCGTGGTCGGGTAGTCGTACCAGTTGAAGTAGCGGACCTTGAACGGACAGTTGGCCGAACAATAACGCGAACCGATACAGCGGTTATATATCTGGGAGTTCAAACCATCGGCCGTGTGATTGGTCGCGCCGACCGGGCATACTGTCTCGCAAGGCGCCGCTTCGCATTGCTGGCACATCATCGGCAAAAATTGCGCGCCCTGATCGGGAAATTCGCGGTCATCTTCCGGCCAGTAACGCTCGATGCGTATCCAGTGCATAGCTTGTCCGTGCGCATATTTTTCCTTGCCCACGACCGGCAGATTGTTTTCCGCATAACAGGCTACGCTGCACGCGTTGCAACCGGTGCAGGCATCCATATCGATGCTCATCGCCCATTTGTATGGATCGTGCGGCACATCCTCGACCGGGTGTTTGTGCCTGAAATCCGACCAGTTTTCCAATAAGTTAGTTACCGACATGCTTAGACCTCCTCAGAAAGATCAACTTGATCGCTAGACACAGACACGGCAATCTTTCTACCGGCCTGCTGCCCACCTGCCGGGCCTTCATCTTTGACCACGATGACTCGGTTGCCGACTTTGCTGATCTTAACCAGCGTTTCATGCATCGCCAGCTCGCCCGTTTCCTTGTCGAACACCCGATCCAGAATCTGGAATGGATTCACACCATAGCCCTTGGCATATCGTCCCAGTGCATCATGACCGCGCCCCAGAGGGATGGATACTGCATCGGGATGGATGCCCGGGAACAAATAAGCCTGAACCCTGATCGCGCCATTCTTGGAAGCGACTTCGAGAATATCGCCCTCGACTATGCCCAATTCAGCAGCCTTCCTGGGATGAATCTCCACCCAGGAATCCCACACGATCGTAGTCAGGGGATCCGGGGATTCCTGCAACCATGGCTGGTTGGCATGACGGCCATCCCGCAGGCTGGCGGTCACACTCGGGATCAAATTGAAGGGATATTGTTTATCACGCTCAACCGGTGCGGGCAATTGGAAATCGGTCGCCACTTTGCTGACCAACTTGTTGGGATTACCCCCGACATTGATGATGCCGTTGCTCAACAAATCGTTCCAAAAGATATCGTCCTCTATGCCCGCCTCGGCGAATTCCTTCTTGTTGTTCAGCAGTGCGGTGCGCAAATAGGCATAGTAATCATCGAAGGATTTATACTCTTCAGCGCGGCGTTGCTTGATCAATGCCAACAGGATGTCGCCCATACCTCGCGTGTTCGGGTGCAGTTTTTCCATCAGCGGTTGTTGTACGCCGATTTGCACACCGTCCGGTTGATATTCGGCAACCACGGTCCCCCAATCCTCCAGCGCGGAATCCAAAGGCAACACCAGATCCGCCTGCAACGCGGTCTCGTCCAGATAATGGGCAAAGGCAACCTTGAAGCCGGCCTTGGCCATATTGTCTTTAAATTTCATTTCCGCAGGTGCGGTAAATATTGGGTTCGTCGCATAAGTGAACAACACTTTGCATTGCCCGTCAGCCAAACGATTATTCGCAAGACGCAACGCGGATGAGTTTCCGGTTGCCGGAGCGATCTGCGGGAACGGCACGGCATTCGAGGCTTCTACGGTTTTCCCGACATTACCCAAAACCTGATTGAGCAAATTGATTGCCGCAGCGTTTTCGGAGCCATGCGCATAACCTTCGGCGGCACTGCCCAGCAACACCAGACTCGGGGTACGTTCTTTCAGGATTGCCGCTAGTTTGACCAGATGTTCGGTGCTCACGCCTGTGTCTTTGCTGACGCGTTCCTTGTCATAGTCCTTCACAGCCGCAGCAACATTCGCAGGCAAATGCAGACCGGCCGCACCCAGTGCGTTGATCACACCCATCGCCAGAATCCCTTCCGTACCCGGACGAACTACCAGCCAGCGATCCGCATTCGCGCCTGTCAGCGTCATCTTGGACTCGACTTGCACCAACACTCCGCGCTGGCCATCCACACCCTTGCGGAAATCGGCGTACTGCTGGGCGAAATGCACGGGAGAGATCCATGCGCCCAGAAAATCCGCGCCAAATGACAACACGACTTTGGCCTTGTTGATATTGAAGTGAGGCATCTCCATGCCATAGGACTTCAAATTGGCAGCACGCTGCACGGCCGGAGACACTGCCTCGTATACAAAATGATTCTTGCTGGACAGACTGTCCAGATAATTACCCAGCAAGACTTTCAAATGACCGCTGACCGTTCCGGTCAGAAAATCCACCTGGTCACCGCTCACACCGTTCAACTTCTCGGCGATCAGTGCATAAGCTTTTTCCCAGGTGATCGTTTCACCCTTATCTCCGTTGCGCAGCAGCGGCTCGCGAACCCGGTCGGGATTGTAGTGGTGCTGCACACCGGCCTGCCCCAAGCCGCACATCTTGCCGCGATTAATCACCGAATCCGGATTGCCTTCCAACTTCAACACCCGGCCTTCGCGCACTCTGCCACTGATGCTGCAACCCGCATCGCACTGGGCGCAGGTCGAATTGAAATATACCGAAATACCGGGAGCCACATAATCCGCGGCCTCCACATAAGATACTACCGTTTCCTTGCCATCTTCCACCGAGGTAAAACCACAGCCGGTCAATGCCACCGTAGCACCTCCCCAGCCCAGCACCTTAAGAAAATCACGTCGATCAAAATCGTTGTCTATCATCACAACCTCACTGAAAAATTCTCTAAATGCGCGCTCATCCGAATTAGTAATGGCACGACGAACAATCATTCGGGCCATAGGCAACCGCAACCCCGGCGGCATTCACAGCAGGCTTCTTGAAGCCATACCAGTAAGCCTGATCGCCGACCTGTACTCCGCCGGTAGAAAGCGGACCCATAGGCGTGGCGTGAGGCTGATCGGCAACCGGCAACCCCTCGGCAACACTTACCGGATGCTCTCGCTTGTGGCAACTGATGCACCAACCCATGGACAGGGTCTTTTGGCGACGTGCCACGGTCATTTCCTTCACATCACCATGGCAAGCTCCGCATACCTCCTGAACGGGGCGATTCTGCTGGAATACAAATCGCTTGATGTGACGCTCATGATTGAAGCGCACGAAGTCCGGCAGATCATGTACCTTCTTCCAGGGGATCGCCTTCTTGGCATCCCAGTACTCGAATAGTTTTTTGATGCGCGGGGTTTCCCGGACGGACTCGATGCTTTGATGGCAGCCGATACATTTCTGCATGGGCGGAATACCAGCATAGGCCGAACGACGCGCATAGGTATGGCAATATAGGCAATTGATCTGCATATCTCTGGCGTGTCGAACATGCGGAAATTCTATAGGCTGTTCGATCACAGGTCCCAGATCATCGGCTGTAGTCAACGGGGCAAGCTGCACATCAGCCGAGTATCCGCTGCTTGCGACAAACAAACCCATTAACAGGATGGAAATACGAATAAATCGGTGCATCGTTAGTGGCTCCCCCAACAAACAATTTAACCCACGCCTATGCATAAGGCATGACGTGATAAAAAATAAAGCGGATTATTTTTGCTGCGGCGTGTCGCGCATAATTA
>JANXXX010000039.1 GCA_025350405.1 Gallionella sp. | reverse complement strand
GCGCTCGGGCTCAAGTGCGGGGAAATGCGGAAAATTTGAGAGATTGCCGCAAATAAGGGGGAAGCGTAACTGTTCGATGCCGAAATTCGGGCATCAAATGTCATTGCGCTTCGTTTCAAAAATAGTTTTGCAAGAGGCTCACTCTTCCTGACTATCTATTTTGGTTACGTTTCGCCCTAATTACCCAAGATATTATCATAGTAATAGTGTCGCAGTTTCTACTGCTTTAATTCACCAAAAAAATTCTTGATCGCCAGCACCCGCTGATGCAGGTCGCCGTATTTCAATTCGATGCGCAGCTTGTCCTGTCCCGCCATCTTGACGTGGCGTTTGCTCTGGATCAGCGTGATGACCTTCATCGGGTCGATCGGCGGATTCGGTATGAACTGGATCACGATGGCCTCAGAGGATGCATCCACTTTGCTGATGCCGAGCGGCTTGGCTGCGATGCGCAGGCGGTGGCAGTCGAGCAAAGTCTGTGCGGGTTCGGGCAGCAGGCCGAAGCGGTCGATCAGTTCCTGCTGCATGTCGTCGAGTTCTTCCGAAGATGCACAATTTGCGAGGCGCTTGTAGATCACCAAGCGTTGGTGGATGTCGCCGCAGTAATCGCTGGGCAGCAGCGCTGGAGTATGCAGGTTGATCTCGGTAGTGACGCCCAGCGGGTGCGCCATGTCCGGTTCCTTGCCTTGCTTCAGCGAGTTGATCGCGGCGCTGAGCATGTCGTTGTAGAGCGAAAATCCGATTTCCTGCATCTCGCCGCTCTGCGATTCGCCCAGCACTTCGCCCGCGCCGCGAATTTCTAAATCATGCATCGCTAGATAGAAGCCGCTGCCGAGTTGCTCCATCGCCTGGATCGCCTCGAGGCGTTTCTTCGCCTGTGCGGTAAGCGCTTCGGTTTCCACCAGCAGATAGGCGTAAGCCTGATGATGCGAGCGTCCAACGCGGCCGCGCAGCTGGTGCAGCTGCGCGAGTCCGAAGCGGTCGGCGCGGTTCATGATGATGGTGTTGGCAGTGGGGATGTCGATGCCGGTCTCGATGATCGTGGTGCATAGCAGCACGTTGAAACGCTGCTGGTAAAAATCGCGCATCGTCTGTTCCAGATCGCGCTCGTTCATCTGTCCGTGCGCCACGCGGATGCGCGCCTCCGGCAGCAGACGTTCGAGTTTTTCCAGGACGTTGGCGATGGTCTCGACCTCGTTGTGCAGGAAGTACACCTGCCCGCCGCGCTTCAGCTCACGTAGCACCGCTTCGCGGATGATGCCGTCGCTGAATTGCGCGACGAAGGTCTTGATCGACAGGCGGCGCTGCGGCGCGGTGGCGATCACCGAGAAATCGCGCAGGCCTTCCAGCGACATCGCCAGCGTGCGCGGGATCGGCGTCGCGGTCAGAGTCAGCACGTCCACCTCGGCGCGCAGTGCTTTCAGTCTTTCCTTCTGCTGCACACCGAAGCGGTGCTCCTCGTCGATGATGACCAGCCCGAGGTTGTGGAACTTCACGCCCTTCTGGATCAGCTTGTGCGTGCCGATGATGATGTCGAGCTTGCCCTCGGCCATGTCCTTCAGCGCCTGCGTCTGTTCCTTCGCGGAACGGAAGCGCGACAGCTCAGCGATCTTGACCGGTAGGTCGGCGAAGCGGTTGGAGAAATTCTGGAAATGCTGTTCGGCGAGCAGCGTGGTCGGCACCAGCACCGCGACCTGCTTGCCGTCCATCGCCGCGACGAACGCGGCGCGCAGCGCGACCTCGGTCTTGCCGAAGCCGACATCGCCGCAGATCAGCCTGTCCATCGGCTTGCCGGATTGCAGGTCGAGGATGACGGCTTCGATCGCGGCGGCCTGGTCCGGCGTTTCCTCGAATCCGAATCCGGCAGCGAACGCTTCGTAATCGTGATAAGTCAGCTTGAAGGCATGGCCCTTGCGCAAGGCGCGCTGCGCGTAAAGATTCAGCAATTCAGCCGCAGTGTCGCGCACCTGCTGCATCGCGCGGCGTTTCGCCTTGTCCCACGCTTGCGTGCCCAGCTTGTGCAGCGGCGCACTTTCCGCTGCACCGCCGCTGTAACGGCTGATCACGTGCAATTGCGCGACCGGCACGTAGAGCTTGTCGGAGCCGGCGTATTCCAGCAGCAGGAATTCATTCTCGCCTTCGCCGAGGTCGAGATTGACCAGGCCCTGATAGCGTGCGATGCCGTGTTGTTCGTGTACCACCGGGTCGTCGACCTTGAGTTCGGACAGGTCGCGCAACATGCCTTCGACGTTGCTTTTCTTCGCTGCGCGCGCGGCACGGCTGCGCGGTTGCGCGGCATACAGCTCGGTTTCCGTTACCAGCGCCAGATTTTCATCGGAAAGGATGAAGCCGTTCTGTAGCGCGGCGACGCAGAGCATGAACTTTTCTTTGCTGGCGATGAAAGATGCATAATCTTCGCACACGGTTGGCGAGAGGCCGTATTCGTTCAGGTAACCGGAAATGATCTCGCGCCGCCCCAGGCTGTCGGCGAGCAGCAGTACACGGCCTTGGTAAGCTTGCAGGAAATTCTGGAACGCCTGGGTGGGGATTTCGGCGCGGCGGTTTACGGCGATGTCGGGGAGCGGGGCGGTGGGGCAGGGTGTAAGTGTTGCACCGCTTTCGCTTGCGGCGATGTCCAGCCGCGCAAATTCTTTCAAGCGTATGAAAAATTGCTCCGCATCCAGAAACAATTCCTTGGGCTCCAGCAGTGGTCGCTGTGGATCGCCCCTGAGCAGGTTGTAGCGCGAGGCGGCATCCTTGGCGAAAGTGGCGATGGCCTCGTTCACATCGTGATGCAGACACAGCGTGGAGTGTTTGGGCAGATAGTCGAACAGCGTGGCGGTGCGCTCAAAGAACAGCGGCAGGTAATATTCGATGCCCGCCGGGGCGTTGCCCTTGCTGACGTTCTTGTAGATGTGCGACCGGGACGGATCGCCCTCGAAGCGTTCACGGAAATTCTGGCGAAAGCGTTGTTGTCCGGCCTCATCGAGCGGGAATTCTCGTGCCGGCAGCAAACGGATCTCTGGCACCGGATACAGGGTGCGCTGCGTGTCTACATCAAAGGTGGCGATGGTTTCGATCTCGTTGTCGAACAGGTCGATGCGGTAGGGCAACACGCTGCCCATCGCAAACAGGTCGATGATGCCGCCGCGCACGCAGTATTCGCCGGGCGACAACACCTGCTGCACATGGTTGTATCCGGCGAAAGTCATCTGTTCGCGCAGTTTGTTGAGATCAAGCTTTTCGCCGCGCTTGAGGAAAAAGGTAAAGGCGGCGAGATATTCCACCGGGGGCAGCGGATATAGCGCAGTGGTCACCGGCACTACCAGCACGTCGCACGATTGGCTGCGCACATGATGCAGCGTCGCCAACCGTTCGGAGATCAAATCCTGATGCGGCGAGAAATGGTCATAGGGCAGTGTCTCCCAATCCGGCAGCAGATGCACGCGCAGCTTGGGCGCAAAGAAGGGAATCTCTTCCACCAGCCGCTGTGCTTCCAGCGCATTGGCGGCAATGATTACCAGCGGAGAGTTTTTTTCGGCATATTGCGCCAACGCCAGTGCGTCTGACGAGCCAGCCAGTTGCGTGTAGCGCGGGCGGGAGTGTGAAGAAGAGAGCAGCATGGAGACAGCCTGAAACAAAGGCGCGCATTATAAGCCATGCGCGCGGACAAGCTTTTAATTTACAATCACGCCATGTCCGAATTTTATGCATTGGTTCCCGCCGCCGGTTTTGGTTCCCGTATGGGCGGCGAGTTGCCCAAACAATATCTGCCCCTGGCCGGGCAGCCTATGATCTTTCACGCGCTGAATACGCTGTGTGCCAGCCCGGAGATCACCACGGTGTTCGTGGTGCTGGCTCCCGATGACACGCAGTTCCACAGCTATGACTGGTCGCGCTTCGGCGACAAATTGCAGCCCTTGTATTGCGGCGGGGAGATGCGTTCCGACACGGTGCTGAACGGCTTGATCGCTTCCGAGCTGGAACCGGACGATTGGGTGCTGGTGCATGATGCGGCGCGGCCCTGTTTGACGCAGGCGCAATTGGCTAAACTGATCGCGGAACTGCGCGACGATGCAGTGGGCGGCATTCTCGCCGTCCCGGTCGCGGATACGCTGAAGCGCGCCGATGACCGGGGACGGATTGCACACACCGAAGAGCGTGCCGGACTATGGCAGGCGCAGACGCCGCAGATGTTCCGCGCCGGATTGCTGGCGCAGGCGTTGCAGCAGAGCCAGAGAGTGACTGACGAGGCTTCGGCGATCGAGGCGATGGGTTTGCAGCCCAAACTCGTATTGAGCGAACCAACTAATTTCAAAGTGACCTATCCGCAGGATCTGCTGCTGGCGGATCTGCTGCTGGCCCAACAAGGAAAATGAATATGCGTATCGGTCAAGGTTACGACGTGCATCAACTGGTAGCTGGCCGCAAGCTGATCATCGGCGGCGTGGACATTCCGTATGACAAAGGGTTGCTCGGTCATTCCGATGCGGACGTGCTGCTGCATGCGATCTGCGATGCGCTGCTCGGTGCCGTGGCGCTGGGCGACATCGGCAAACATTTTGCCGACACCGATACCAAATACAAAAATATCGACAGCCGAATTTTGTTGCGCGAGGTGCTGCATCTGGTGCGCGAGCAGGGTTATCGCGTCGGCAATGTCGATGCCACCATCATCGCGCAAGCGCCGAAGATGGCGCCGCACATCCATCAGATGGTTGCCAACATAGCCGACGATTTGCGCATCGAGCGCAATGCGGTCAACGTGAAAGCGACCACCACCGAGAAGCTGGGCCTTACCGGTCGCGGCGAGGGCATTGCAGCGCAGGCAGTGGTGTTGTTGTTGGCAGATTGATGCGCATTCTTGCTTTAGATACCTCTACCGAATTCTGTTCTGTTGCATTATGGCAGGATGGCGTGGTCATCGAACGTTGCGAGCTGGCCGGGCAGAAACATTCCGAGATGCTGATCGCGATGCTGGACGCGTTGCTTAAAGATGCGGGATTCAGAATCAAGGAAATCGATGGCATCGCGTTCGGTAAAGGACCGGGTTCGTTCACCGGCGTGCGCATCGCTTGCGGTGCGACGCAGGGTTTGGCGTTAGGAGCGGAAATTCCTGTAGTCGGCGTGTGCACGCTGGAGGCATTGGCCGAAGCTTCCGGCCAGCCGCGCGTGATCGCGGTACTTGATGCGCGCATGGGCGAGGTCTATCACGCGGCATATCAAAAACATGACGATGTGTGGACGACGTTGAGCGAGCCGTGTCTGTGCAAACCGGAAGCTGCACCTTCAGTGTCTGGTGTAGATTGGTTCGGTGTGGGCAGCGGTTTCGCCGCGCATGGCGCAGCGTTGCAGGCAAGATACCTTGGGCAACTGCAGGGCGTGGATGGCACTGCCGTGCCGCAGGCCGCGGCGATAGCCGCACTCGGCGCGGCGCAATTCGCACTCGGGCGCGGCGTGGATGCGGCAGAAGCTTTGCCGTTGTATCTGCGCGACAAGGTGGCTTTAAAAACCAGCGAGAGAATGCAGCGTTGATGCGCGCGATGACACCAGCTGACGTGGATGCAGTACTTAACATCGAACGGGCAGTGCAAGCCTATCCGTGGTCGCGCGGCAATTTCACCGATGCGCTGAACCACGGCTATATGTGTCGTGTGGACGAAATGGATGAGGAGATACGCGGCTATGCGATATTGATGCCGGTACTGCAAGAGGCAGAGTTGTTGAACATCGGCGTGGCAGTCGGGCAGCAGCGAAAAGGAGTGGGGCGCGCGATGTTGCTGGAAATGCTGGACGTAGCGAGTAAAAAAAATATGCTCAGGGTGTTTCTCGAAGTGCGCTCTGCCAATGCCGCCGCGCTTGCCTTGTATCGCAGCGCCGGGTTCAGCGAGATCGGCGTGCGGCGCGGTTACTATCAGAATGCGAACGGCAGCGAAGATGCCATCACGATGGCGTGTGAATTGACGGGTGAGTTGAATGGATAGAAACGAGGCAGTGCTGCGCGAATTGAATCTGTATCCGCAATGGGTGCGGCGCAGTCAGCCTGCACCAAAGGCCCCGCAGGGGTTCTCGCACCCGGAGGGTGTAGGCAACCCACTATCTGCTGAAGCAGATGTGGAATTGACACCGCCTGTTGCGGAAGAACGGTCTGCGTCGATTGCGGCAGAGGTTGAAGCGGTTGTTCAGAATGCAGTCGTTGCTCCAACGCCTCATGTCTCTCCTGAGCATGGTCGAAGGGTCGAAGGGTCAGCCCGAACGGAAATTAATAATATTCATACCGGTTCGTCTGCTGCTATACCGGCATCTCAAGTTGATAAGCTGGACTGGCCCGAGCTCAAACAAAGAGTGCGCGACTGCACCGCCTGCAAGCTGCGCGCCGGATGCACGCAAACGGTGTTCGGCGTCGGCGACCAAAGCGCCGACTGGCTGTTCGTTGGCGAAGGGCCAGGGGCGGACGAGGATGCGCGCGGCGAGCCGTTCGTGGGCGAGGCGGGCAAGCTGCTGGACAACATGCTGCTGGCGATCAAGCTGAAGCGCGGCAAGAATGTGTATATCACCAATATCGTCAAATGCCGCCCGCCGGAAAATCGCACGCCGGCAGCGGATGAGATCGCACAATGCCTGCCGTATCTCGAGCGCCAGATTGCGCTGATACAACCCAAGCTGATTGTGGCGCTGGGCAAGGTCGCCTCGAATGCACTGCTGGGCAAGGACGCAACCATCGCCAGTCTGCGAGGCATGCTGCATGACTATCACGGCATACCGCTCATCGTTACCTATCACCCCGCCTATCTGCTGCGCACCCCGTCGGAAAAAGCCAAGGCCTGGCAGGATTTGTGCCTCGCGGTTAAAACGCATGATGATGCATAGCCCCGTCAAGTGGCGCCACGCTTGGGTCATTAAATATAGTTGAGAAATATACTCAGGCTTGCTAGAGTTCAGACACGGCGCATAACAGCGCAATGGGTGAATCATGCAAACGCTGCTTCCCGTTAACAAAAAATTATCGCTGGTGCTAGTGCTAGTGCTGGTTCTGGTGCTGGTTTTAGTGCTGGTGCTGGGTGATCGTGCCAAGCCGAACATCAAGATCGGTGTGCTGCATTCGCTGACTGGCACGATGGCGGTGAGCGAAACACCACTGGTGGATGCGGTGCGGCTGGCGGTGGAAGAGGCCAACCAGTCGGGCGGAGTGAACGGCGCGCAGATCGAGATGATCATCGCGGACTGTCGTTCCGACGCAGACTATTGCGCGCAGCAAGCCGAGCAGTTGATCACTCAGGATGGCGTGCAGGCCTTGTTTGGCTGTTGGACTTCTACATGCCGCAAGGCCGTCAAAGCCGTCGTCGAGAAACATCATCACCTGCTGTTCTATCCCGTGCAGTACGAGGGTCTGGAACAGTCGCCGGACATCATCTACACCGGCGCGGTACCCAACCAGCAGCTCATCCCGATGGTGTCCTGGGCGATGCAGCAGCGCGGCAAGCGTGCCTACCTGATCGGTTCGGATTACGTGTTCCCGCGCACCGCGAATCGAATCGTCAAAAAGTTGTTGCTGGCAAAGGATGGGCAACTGGTGGCGGAACGCTATGTGCCGCTGGGCGAACGGAGCCTTGATGTAATTGTTAACGACATTGCCAAGCAACGTCCCGACTTCGTGGTGAACACATTGAACGGCGACAGCAACCAGTACTTTTTCCGCGCGCTGCAAAAGGCAGGCGTCCATGCCGAAGACATCCCGGTGTTCTCCACCAGCATCGCCGAGGCGGAACTGGCAGCGATGGGGCCGGAGCTGATGGCGGGGCATTATGCGGCGTGGAATTATTTCCAGAGTATAGCGAGCGAAGAGAATCGCGCTTACATCGAGCGCTTCCGTCGCCGCTTCGGTCAACAGCGGGTGCTGGATGATCCGATGGAAGCGGCCTACATCGGCATGCAGTTGTGGGTGAACGCCCTGCGCAGCGCGGACGCGCCAGATATCGCTACCGTGAAGATTGTCCTGGCGCAGCAGACACTGGCCGCGCCGGAAGGCATCGTGGCAGTGGACGCCGATACGCGGCATCTGTGGAAGCCGGTGCGCATCGGCAAGGCGCGCGCCGACGGCCAGTTCGAGATCGTCTGGCAATCCGGGCGCAGCATCGCGCCTGCGCCGTTCCCGTTCTTTATTCCACGTGCCGAACGGGACGCGATGGCAGGAGACGCGCGATGAAGATAGCGATGAATATTTCTGGGCGCCTTCTGTTGCTGTTCCTGCTGGTCGCCGTGTTGCCGCTGGCGCTGTTCAGTTATCTCAACTTGCAACAGGACGAAGCGACGTTGCGCGCAGAGGCGCTGGGCAGGATGTCCGATCTGGCGGACAAGAAGGCTATTCAAGTCAAGAGCTACCTGGCGGAGCGGGTGCTGGACGTGCGCATGCTGGCGCGCGCCCCCCGGGTGATGGAGGCGATGGACATTCTGCCCAGAGCATATGCCTCCGGAAGACTAGAGGCGGCGGGATATGCCGGGGAAGATGCCAAGACACGCCGGTATTTCGACCGCTATGTGGAAGATGAGAGGGTGTTCTATGACGTGTTCTTGATCACCCCGCAGGGTGAGATTGTCTATACCCAGAAGCATGAGGCCGACTTCGCCACCAATCTGCTGGAAGGTCCGTGGCGTGATTCGCAATTGGCAGAGGTGTTCCGTGCAGCGCGCATGACGTTGGAGCCGGTGATCTCCGGTTATGAATATTACCCCCCCTCAAGCGCCCCGGCGCTGTTCATCGCTGCCCCGGTCATGGTTGACGGGAAGTTCAAGGGGGTGTTCGCGGTGCAATTGGACAACAAACTGCTTTACAAAGTGGCGACGGATGCGACTGGCTTGGGGCTGAGCGGCGAGGCCGCGTTTGCCCAGCGCGATGGAGATGGGTTGCTGGTCACCACACCGCTCAAGCACCGCCCCGATGCCGCGCTCAAGCTCAGGCTTAACCGGCAAGAGAGCCAGCAGGTGCCAATGATGAAGGCGCTTTCCGGCAATGCGGGCGCGGGCATGACAGTGGATTACCGCAGCAAGCAGGAGATCGCCGCGTGGCGCTATCTACCGGAACTGAGTTGGGGAATGGTGGTCAAGGTGGATGCGGATGAGGTGTTTGCGTCCATCGATCAGCAACGGGTCGTCATGCTGGAGACGGTGCTGGGATTGCTGCTGTTCACCGGATTGCTCGCGTACTACTTTGGCCGTCAGATCACCGCGCCGCTCGATGAATTGGCGCGAACTGCGGACGAGGTGGCCAAGGGCGATCTGGACAAGCGGGCGGACGAATCCGCCCCCGGCGAACTGGGACTGTTCGCGCGGGAATTTAACCGCATGACCGAGAACCTGCAAGGTCTATATCGCACGTTGGAAGAGCGCATCGAGGAGCGTACCCGCGAACTGCACGTCAGCAACGAGCAGTTGCAGAAAGAGATCATCGAGCGCGAGCACATAGAAGCGGCACTGCGGGAGAACGAAAATCACTTGCGGGCAATCATCGAGGCAGAGCCGGAATGTGTAAAGGTCATTGCCCCCAACGGCCAACTCCTGGAGATGAACGCAGCGGGCCTCGCTATGCTCGAATCAGATTCGCTAGGCGAAGTGCAGCAGCGCACTATCATCAACTTTATTTCTTCTGAATACCGCGCTCCTTTTGTCGCCTTGCATAAGCGTGTGATGAGCGGTGAAAGCGGTATTTTGGAGTTCGAAATCACGGGACTCAGAGGCACGCGACGCTGGCTCGAGACTCACGCTGCACCGATGCGTGATGCGACCGGAAAAGTTACGATGTTGCTTGGTATCACCCGCGACATCACCGAGCGCAAACTGGCAGAGAACAGGTTGCGCGTCGAAGCGGTGGCGTTCGAGACGCACGAAGCGATCATGGTCACTGATGCCAATGCGAATATCATCCGCGTCAATCAGGCATTTCAAGATACCACCGGTTATAGTTCTGAGGAGGTAATAGGCAAGAACCCGCACATCCTGAGTTCCGGGCGACATGACAAGGCATTCTATGCAGACATGTGGAGCAAGTTGCTGCAGGAGGGTACTTGGTCCGGCGAGATTTGGGACAGGCGCAAGAACGGAGATATTTATCCGAAGTGGATGACTATCACGGCAGTCAAAGACGGTACTGGCATGACGACCGAGTATGTCGCTATTGCCAGCGACATTACCGCGCGCAAGCGGGCCGAGGAGGAGATCCGCAACCTGGCCTTTTTTGACGCGCTCACCGGGCTGCCGAACCGGCGCTTGCTGATGGATCGCTCCCAGTTGGCGCTGTCGCTGTCGGCGCGCAGCCATCATTGCGGCGCGTTTTTGTTCCTCGATATGGACAAGTTCAAGACACTGAACGATACACTGGGGCATGATTACGGTGACCTGATGCTGGTCGAGGTGGCGCGGCGCATCCAGACGTGCGTGCGCGAGGTAGATACCGTGGCGCGCCTGGGCGGGGATGAGTTCGTGGTGCTGATCGAGGAAATCGGCACCAATCTGCAGGATGCTTCGCAGAAGGTCGCGTCGATTGCCGAAAAGATACGCGCCGCGCTGGCCGAGCCTTATGAGCTGAAGGGACATGCATATCACGGCTCACCCAGCATCGGGGTGTGCATGTATCGCGGCAGCCGGGAGTCGGTGGATGTCCTGATGAAGCATGCGGATATGGCGATGTACCAAGCCAAGGACTCCGGGCGTAATGC
>JANXXX010000050.1 GCA_025350405.1 Gallionella sp. | reverse complement strand
TTGGCTTCGCCGCCGAATTTCTTGGCCAGTACGGTGGTGATCGCCGCCGTCAGCGTGGTCTTGCCGTGGTCGACGTGTCCGATCGTGCCTACGTTGACGTGCGGTTTGGTGCGTTCAAATTTACTCTTTGCCATGATTTTTATCCCTCAATCAAATCTAAAATTATTTTTTGCTCAATTACTTCTTGCTCATGATGGCTTCAGCGACATTCTTCGGTGCTTCGGAATAATGCTTGAATTCCATCGTGTAAGTCGCACGACCCTGCGTTGCCGAACGCAGCGCAGTGGAATAACCGAACATTTCCGCCAATGGCACTTCAGCCCTAACCACCTTGCTGCCACCCACCATATCGTCCATCCCCTGCACCATGCCGCGACGCGAGGACAAATCGCCCATCACCGTGCCGGTATAGTCTTCCGGAGTTTCCACTTCGACCGACATCATAGGCTCGAGCAGAACCGGGCTGGCTTTGCGCATGCCATCCTTGAAAGCCATCGAAGCCGCCATTTTGAACGCGTTTTCGTTCGAGTCCACATCGTGGTAAGAACCGTCGAACAAGGTACATTTCACATCGACTACCGGGAAGCCAGCCAACACGCCATTCGGCAATGTCTCGCGCAAACCCTTCTCGACCGCCGGGATGTATTCACGTGGCACAGAACCGCCCTTGATCGCATCAACGAATTCGAAGCCCTTGCCTGCCTCGTTCGGCTCCATCTTGATCCACACATGGCCAAACTGACCGCGACCGCCGGACTGCTTGACGAACTTGCCTTCGATCTCGACCGGCTTCCTGATCGCTTCGCGGTACGCCACTTGCGGCGCACCCACGTTCGCTTCCACGCCGAATTCGCGCTTCATGCGATCGACCAGAATTTCCAGATGCAATTCGCCCATACCGGAAATGATGGTCTGACCGGACTCTTCATCGGTACGCACACGGAATGACGGATCTTCTTGCGCCAGACGATTCAGCGCGAGTCCCATCTTTTCCTGGTCGACCTTGGTCTTGGGCTCAACCGCCACATGGATCACCGGCTCAGGGAATATCATGCGCTCCAGGATGATTTCCTTGGCAGGATCGCACAAGGTATCGCCGGTAGTCGCTTCTTTCAAACCTACCGCAGCAGCGATGTCGCCCGCGAATACTTCTTTGATCTCTTCACGCTCATTCGCATGCATCAACAAGATACGGCCAACACGCTCCTTGCGCCCCTTGATCGGGTTATAAATGGTGTCGCCGGATTTAAGCATGCCGGAATAGACGCGGAAGAAAATTAGCTGGCCGACGAACGGGTCAGTCATGATCTTGAATGCCAAGCCGGAGAACGGCTCACTATCCGAGGCTTTACGCTCGCCGATGGTGCCATCGGGCAATTCACCTTTCACCGGACGAATATCGGTTGGTGCCGGCAGGTAATCGATCACCCCGTCCAGCATGGCCTGCACGCCTTTGTTCTTGAACGCCGAACCGCACAGCATCGGCACGATTTCACCGGCGATGGTACGGATACGCAAACAACTTTTGATTTCCGCTTCGGACAAGTCACCTTCTTCGAGGTACTTGTTCATCATTTCTTCAGACGCTTCGGCAGCGGATTCCACCATCTTTTCGCGCCATTCCTTGGCCGATGCCAGCAGGTCTGCCGGGATGTCGCGCAGCTCGAATTTCATGCCCTGCGAAGCCTCGTCCCAATAGATCGCTTTCATACGCACCAGGTCGATCACGCCCTCAAATTTTTCTTCGGTGCCGATGGGAATTTGAATAGGGATCGGGTTGGCATGCAAACGGGTACGCATCTGATCGTGCACTTTGAAGAAGTTCGCGCCCTGGCGATCCATCTTGTTGACAAACGCCAAACGTGGCACAC
The DNA here is from genome assembly GCA_025350405.1 of Gallionella sp. Lineage (GTDB taxonomy): Bacteria > Pseudomonadota > Gammaproteobacteria > Burkholderiales > Gallionellaceae > Gallionella. Next base: position 13,695 of record JANXXX010000050.1, on the reverse strand, counting down.
CGTACTTGTTGGCTTGGCGCCACACGGTTTCAGACTGCGGCTGCACACCACCCACGGCGCAATACACCATGCAAGCTCCATCCAGCACACGCATCGAACGCTCCACCTCAATCGTGAAGTCCACGTGACCGGGGGTATCGATGATGTTGATACGATGCTCTGGAAGAGATTTGTCCATCCCCTTCCAGAAGCAAGTGGTCGCAGCGGAGGTAATGGTGATACCGCGTTCCTGCTCTTGCTCCATCCAGTCCATGATGGCAGCGCCGTCATGCACTTCGCCGATTTTATGACTTACGCCGGTATAAAACAGAACACGCTCTGTGGTCGTGGTCTTGCCTGCGTCAATATGCGCGCTGATGCCGATATTGCGATAACGCTCAATGGGGGTTTTACGTGCCACGGTAGATGCCTAACTATGATTGTATTTGGTTAAAACTACGGGGGTTAATAACAGACCAGACTCGATTTGAAATTAAAAACGGAAATGCGAGAACGCCTTGTTAGCCTCGGCCATGCGGTGTACTTCCTCACGCTTCTTCACCGCACCACCGCGACCTTCGGACGCATCGATCAATTCACCCGCCAGGCGCATGCCCATGGATTTCTCACCGCGCTTGCGCGCCGCTTCGCGCAACCAGCGCATCGCCAACGCCATGCGGCGGGAAGGACGCACCTCAACAGGCACTTGATAGTTCGCGCCGCCGACGCGACGGCTCTTCACTTCGACTTGCGGCTTGGCATTGGTAATGGCCAAATTGAACACCTCGATCGCATCCTTGCTGGTCTTCTTGACGATCTGCTCCAGCGCGCCGTACAAAATGCGCTCGGCAACCGACTTCTTGCCTGCAGTCATCAATACGTTTACGAACTTGGATAAATCCTGATTGCCGAATTTTGGATCAGGCAGGATTTCGCGTTTGGGGACTTCTCTGCGTCTTGGCATAGCTACCTCGGTTTATTTTTTGCTTAAATAATTACTAATGTTTTAATTACGCTTTTTTGGCACGCTTGGCGCCGTACTTGGAACGGCCCTGCTTACGATCTTTCACGCCCGCCGTATCCAGACTACCGCGCACCATGTGGTAACGCACACCCGGCAAGTCTTTCACACGACCGCCGCGCAGCAACACCACCGAGTGCTCCTGCAAATTGTGGCCCTCACCGCCGATGTATGAGATCACCTCGAAACCGTTGGTCAAGCGCACCTTGGCTACTTTACGCAGCGCGGAGTTAGGCTTTTTCGGCGTCGTGGTATAAACACGCGTGCAGACACCACGCTTTTGCGGGGATCCGCCCAGAGCTGGCACCTTGCTCTTTTCTACGATTGCTGCACGCGGCTTGCGGATTAACTGGTTAATGGTTGGCATTTTCTACACATCCTAAAAAAATCTACAATTTCATTAAAAATCAATAAACAAAAAAACATCGTCGCAGCCAGACCATTGAATGCATCCGCTGCGACGGGAAAAAAGGTTGCGAATTCTAGAGAGAAACCCCGGAGGTGTCAAGCAATTCGCCTAACCCAACCGCATCTCCTTCTTGCAACTCGCGCCCTTCGGCAATATCGATGCCCAAACGTTGCTTGCGCCGCGTGACGTGATAGGCCAATCCGGTACCGGCTGGAATCAAACGACCGACGATGACGTTCTCTTTCAGGCCGCGCAGATCGTCACGCTTGCCCATGATTGCCGCCTCGGTCAACACGCGCGTGGTTTCCTGGAAGGAAGCCGCCGAGATGAACGAGTCGGTGGACAGCGATGCCTTGGTGATACCGAGCAGCACGAAATCGTACTCCGCCGGTTTCTTGCCTGCAGCGGTCACACGTTCATTCTCGGCCAACAGGTCGGCACGCTCGACCTGCTCTCCGGTAATGAAGCGCGTATCGCCCACCTCGTTGATTTGTACGCGACGCAACATCTGGCGCACGATCACTTCGATATGTTTGTCGCTGATCTTCACGCCTTGCAAACGATAAACTTCCTGCACCTCATCGGTGATGTAGCGTGCCAATGCCGCCACGCCCAGCAAGCGCAGGATGTCATGCGGATCGGCCGGGCCGTCCACGATCATCTCGCCCTGGTTGACCACCTGGCCATCGTGTGCCAGCACATGCTTTTCCTTGGGGATCAGGAACTCATTCGCGACACCATCCACATCGGTAATCACCAGACGCTGCTTGCCCTTGGTGTCCTTGCCGAATGAAACCGTGCCGGTGCACTCAGCCAACATGCCCGCATCCTTTGGTATTCGCGCTTCGAACAACTCGGCCACGCGCGGCAGACCGCCGGTAATATCGCGGGTCTTGCTGCTTTCCTGAGGGATACGCGCCAATACATCGCCCACGCCAACCTGCTGGCCATCCTCGACGGTGATGATAGAACCCGTCTGGAAAGTCACGCTGACGGCTGTTTCTGTGCCGGCCAATTTAACCTCTTTGCCCGCCTTGTCATACAAACGCACCATCGGACGCACGCCTTTGCTTTGCGCTGTGGAGCGTTTCGGGTCGATCACCACCAGCGTGGACAGCCCGGTCACCTCATCGATCTGCTTGGCAACGGTCACGCCTTCTTCAACATTCTGGAAGCTCACCAAACCGGCGTATTCAGTGATGATAGGACGGGTATGCGGATCCCAGGTTGCCAGCACCACGCCTGCGCGCACTGTGTCGCCCTGCTTGACCGCCAGGGTCGCGCCATAAGGCACCTTGTGACGTTCACGTTCACGACCGTGATCGTCGGCAATGATCACCTCGGCACTGCGTGCCACGACGATCACCTCACCGCGCACGGTGTTCACGACACGCATGTTAGCGCTGTATTTGAACACGCCATTGGATTTGCTTTCCACCTGGCTGGCCACGACGGTACGCGAAGCCGCGCCGCCGATGTGGAAGGTACGCATGGTCAGCTGGGTACCAGGTTCACCGATGGACTGCGCGGCGATCACGCCGACCGCCTCGCCCACGTTCACCATACCACCGCGTCCCAGGTCGCGGCCATAACACTTGGCGCACAAACCAAAGCGCGTTTCACAACTCAACGGGGTGCGCACGCGTACCTCATCGACACCGAGCGTCTCGATGCGCTCAACCGCCGCTTCATCCAGCAAAGTACCGGCCTCGTACAGCGTCTCGCCGCTTTCCGGATTGACCACATCGGCACTGACCACACGCCCCAGGATGCGCTCGCTCAATGCCTCAATGACCTCGCCGCCTTCCACCATGGCTTTCATGGAAGTGCCGTTAGCCGTACCGCAATCATCCTCGATCACCACCAGATCCTGCGTCACGTCCACCAGACGACGGGTCAGGTAACCGGAGTTCGCGGTCTTCAACGCGGTATCGGCCAAACCCTTACGCGCACCGTGCGTGGAGATGAAGTACTGCAGCATGTTCAGACCTTCGCGGAAGTTCGCGGTGATCGGGGTTTCGATGATCGAACCATCCGGCTTGGCCATCAGGCCGCGCATACCGGCCAGCTGGCGAATCTGAGCAGCAGAACCGCGCGCACCGGAATCAGCCATCATGTAGATGGAATTGAATGACTCCTGCATCACCGGTTTGCCTTTTGCCATGCGCGGCTGATTCGTGACGCGATCAATGACCGGCTCGCTGCCCAATTGCTCCATCATGGCCTTGGCCACGACGTCACCGGTGCGGCCCCAGATATCGACCACCTTGTTGTAGCGCTCACCGTCGGTCACCAAACCGGAGGTGTACTGGGTGTAAATTTCCTTGACCTCTTTTTCGGCTGCACCGATCAGTTCATTCTTCTGCAGCGGCATCAGCATGTCGTCCACAGCGATCGAAATACCGGCACGAGTCGCGTAGGTAAATCCGGTATACATCAGCTTGTCCGCCATGATCACCGTATCGCGCAGGCCGCACTGGCGGAAGCTAGCGTTGATCAAGCGCGAAATTTCCTTCTTCTTGAGCGTCTTGTTGATCAGCGCAAATGACAAACCGGCCGGCAACACTTCGGACAACAAGGCGCGCCCCACTGTAGTTTCGTGACGAACCAGTTTCTCAACCGGCTGACCCGCATCATCCTTGTGAACCTCCTTGAGACGCACGATCACCTTGGCTTGCAGCTCGACCTCGCGGGTTTCATAAGCGCGCGACACTTCGGCAATATTGGCGAACATCGAGCCTTCGCCCAACGCACCGACTTTTTCACGGGTCATGTAGTACAACCCCAGCACGATGTCCTGCGATGGAACGATGATAGGCTCGCCGTTCGCCGGAGACAGCACGTTGTTGGAAGCCAGCATCAGCGTGCGGCACTCCATCTGCGCTTCCAGAGACAAGGGGACGTGTACCGCCATCTGGTCACCGTCGAAGTCGGCGTTGAATGCCGAGCAGACCAGCGGATGCAACTGGATCGCCTTGCCTTCGATCAGGATAGGCTCAAACGCCTGAATACCCAAACGGTGCAGCGTCGGCGCACGGTTCAACATGACCGGATGCTCGCGTATCACTTCTTCGAGGATGTCCCACACAATCGGTTCTTCTGCCTCGACCATGCGCTTGCTGGCCTTGATGGTTGTCGCCAATCCCATTGCTTCGAGACGGCTGAAAATAAACGGCTTGAACAATTCCAGCGCCATTTTCTTGGGCAGACCGCACTGATGCAACTTGAGTTGCGGGCCCACCACGATCACGGAACGACCGGAGTAGTCAACGCGCTTGCCCAGCAAGTTCTGGCGGAAGCGACCGCTCTTGCCCTTGATCATGTCGGCCAGGGATTTGAGCTGACGCTTGTTTGCGCCAGTCATCGCCTTGCCGCGACGACCGTTGTCCAGCAATGAGTCCACCGCTTCTTGCAGCATGCGCTTTTCATTGCGCACGATGATATCCGGCGCTTTCAACTCAAGCAGGCGACGCAGACGGTTGTTGCGGTTGATCACGCGGCGATACAGATCATTCAGATCGGAAGTCGCAAAGCGGCCGCCGTCCAGCGGCACCAGCGGACGCAACTCCGGCGGCAATACCGGCAATACGGTCATCACCATCCATTGCGGCTTGATGCCGGATGCATTAAATGCTTCGAGTATCTTCAGGCGCTTGGCGTATTTCTTGATTTTGGTCTCGGAACCCGTCGCGGCCAAATCAGCACGTATCGTCTCGATTTCGGCAGTGACATCCAGACTGCTCAATAACGCACGAACACCTTCTGCACCCATGGTCGCAGTAAACTCATCACCATACTCTTCGGTCTTGGCGAGATAGTCATCTTCCGACAGCAACTGACCGCGATTCAATGGCGTCATGCCGGGCTCGGTCACCACATAGGCTTCGAAGTACAGCACACGCTCGATGTCGCGCAAGGTCATATCCAGCACCATGCCCAGACGGGACGGCAACGACTTCAAAAACCAGATGTGCGCAACCGGCGAAGCCAGCTCGATATGTCCCATGCGCTCACGGCGCACCTTGGACAAGGTCACTTCCACCCCGCACTTTTCGCAGATCACGCCGCGATGCTTGAGGCGCTTGTACTTGCCGCACAAACATTCGTAATCTTTTACCGGCCCGAATATCTTGGCGCAGAACAGACCGTCGCGCTCAGGCTTGAAGGTACGATAGTTGATGGTTTCCGGCTTTTTGACTTCGCCGTAGGACCATGAACGGATCTTCTCCGGCGACGCCAGGCCGATCTTGATCGCGTCGAACTCTTCTTTTTGAGTGACTTGCTTGAATAAATCCAGTAATGATTTCATTTGAGACTCCTATTCGCCTTATGCCAGCAGAACGTATTGGCAACCAAATTTACACTATTTCCCATGCTCTATCCGCACGGGAAATTATCAGTGACGCACCAAATCCATATCGATCGCCAAGGAACGGATTTCCTTGATGACCACGTTGAACGACTCCGGCATGCCGGCATCGATTTTGTGATCGCCTTTGACGATGCTCTCGTAAACCTTGGTACGTCCGGCCACGTCGTCCGACTTGACCGTAAGCATTTCCTGCAAAGTGTAAGCCGCGCCGTAAGCTTCGAGCGCCCACACTTCCATCTCACCGAAGCGCTGGCCACCAAACTGCGCCTTGCCGCCCAACGGTTGTTGCGTCACCAGGCTATATGGTCCAGTAGAACGCGCGTGCATCTTGTCGTCCACCAGGTGGTGCAGTTTCAGGATGTGCTTGTAGCCGACCGTCACCTTGCGGTCGAATGCCTCGCCGGTACGTCCGTCATACAGCGTGGTCTGGCCTGACAGCGGCAGATCTGCCAGTTCCAGCATGTACTTGATCTCTTCTTCGCTGGCGCCGTCGAACACCGGTGTCGCGAATGGAACGCCATGCTTCAGGTTACGGCACAACTCGATGATCTCGTCGTCGCTGAATGCATCCAGATCGACGGTCTGACCGTTGTGATGGTTGTATATCTTGCCGAGGAACTTGCGCACCTCGGTGATCTTGGCGTTGGTTTGCAACATCGTGTCGATCTTCTTGCCCAAGCCCTTGGCAGCCCAGCCCAAGTGAGTCTCGAGAATCTGCCCGATGTTCATCCGCGACGGCACGCCGAGCGGATTCAGCACCACGTCCACCGGTGTACCATCCGCCATGTACGGCATATCCTCTACCGGCACGATACGCGACACCACACCCTTGTTGCCGTGGCGACCCGCCATCTTGTCGCCTGGCTGCAGACGGCGTTTCACCGCAACATACACCTTGACCATCTTCTGCACGCCGGCTTGCAGCTCATCACCTTGCGTCAGTTTCTTCTTCTTCAACTCGAACGCGGCATCGAATTCGGCACGTTTCTGCGCCAGGCTTTCCTTGACCTGCTCCATCTGCGCCGCCACTTCGTCATTGGCGATACGAATATCGAACCACTGGTGCGGCTCAACGCTATGCAGATATTCCTTGCTCAGCTTGGTGCCCTTGGCCAGCTTCTTCGGCCCGCCATTGGCCACTTTGCCCAGCAACAGTTTTTCCATACGCGCAAACACGTCGAGTTCCACGATGCGCATCTGGTCGATCAGGTCCTTTTTGTAGCGATGCAACTCGTCGTCGATGATCTGCTGCGCGCGCTTGTCGCGTTGCAGACCTTCGCGGGTGAACACCTGCACATCGATCACCGTCCCGGAGCTACCTGTCGGCACGCGCAAGCTGGTGTCCTTCACGTCGGAAGCTTTCTCGCCGAAGATCGCGCGCAGCAATTTTTCTTCCGGGGTCAACTGGGTCTCGCCCTTGGGCGTTACCTTGCCGACCAGCACGTCGCCCACCGCGACTTCCGCACCGATATGCACGATGCCGCATTCATCCAGACGCGCCAGTTGCGCTTCGGCCAGATTCGGGATATCGCGCGTGATTTCTTCCGCACCGAGCTTGGTGTCACGGGCGGCAACCGTCAGCTCCTCGATATGGATGGAAGTGAACCTATCCTGCGCCGAAACGCGTTCGGAAATCAGAATCGAGTCCTCGTAGTTGTAACCGTTCCACGGCATGAAAGCGACCAGCATGTTCTGACCAAGGGCCAGCTCGCCCATGTCGGTGGAAGCGCCATCGGCGATCACGTCACCGCGACCGATCACATCACCCACCTTGACCAACGGACGCTGGTTGATGTTGGTGTTCTGGTTGGAACGGGTGTACTTGGTCAGGTTGTAGATATCTACACCGACTTCACCGGCAGTCGTCTCGTCGTCATTTACACGCACCACGATACGCGCAGCATCGACGTAATCGATGCGGCCACCGCGCCATGCTTGGACGGTCGTGCCGGAGTCCACCGCCACGGTGCGCTCCAAGCCGGTTCCCACCAGCGGCTTTTCTGCACGCAAGCAAGGCACGGCCTGGCGTTGCATGTTCGCACCCATCAAGGCGCGGTTCGCATCGTCATGCTCAAGGAACGGAATCAGCGAAGCAGCGACCGACACCACCTGCGAAGGCGACACGTCCATGTATTCCATCTGATCGGGAGCCGCCAGCACGAATTCATTGTGATGACGCGCCGACACGATGTCGTTGGTGAAATGACCCTTCTTGTCCAGCTCGGCATTCGCCTGGGCAATCGTGAACTTGCCCTCTTCGATCGCGGACAAATAATCGACATCATCGGATACCTTGCCCTTGCTCACTTTGCGGTACGGCGTTTCGATGAAACCGTATTCGTTGGTGCGCGCATACAAGGCCAGTGAGTTGATCAGGCCGATGTTCGGGCCTTCCGGTGTCTCGATCGGGCAAACGCGACCGTAGTGGGTCGGATGCACGTCGCGCACCTCGAAGCCGGCACGTTCGCGCGTCAAGCCGCCCGGTCCCAGCGCGGAGATACGCCGCTTGTGGGTGATCTCGGACAGCGGATTGGTTTGGTCCATGAACTGCGACAACTGGCTGGAGCCGAAAAACTCCTTGACCGCAGCCGAGATCGGCTTGGCATTGATCAAATCATGCGGCATCAGGTTGTCGGTCTCGGCTTGACCGAGACGCTCCTTGACGGCGCGTTCCACGCGAGCCAAACCGGCGCGGAACTGGTTCTCTGCCAACTCGCCCACGGCGCGCACACGGCGATTGCCGAGGTGATCGATGTCATCGATTTCGCCATGTCCGTTGCGCAACTCGACCAGAATTTTCACCACGGCGACGATGTCTTCATTCGACAAGATCGATGCACCAGTCAGCTCTTCGCGCCCGACACGACGATTGAATTTCATGCGGCCGACAGCCGACAAGTCATAACGCTCGTCGTTGAAGAACAGGCCGTTGAACAGGTTTTCCACCGCATCTTCGGTGGGTGGCTCGCCGGGGCGCATCATGCGGTAAATTGCCACGCGCGCAGTCCATTGGTCTACAGTTTCATCGGTGCGCAGGGTTTGCGAAATGAACGCGCCATGATCCAGATCGTTGGTGTACAAGGTTTCAATTTTCTTAATGCCCGCTTCTTGCAGCGTGTGCAGCAAGTCTTCGGTGATCTCGTCATTGGCGTTGGCGATGATCTCGCCGCTGTCCTTGTCGACGATGTTGCTGGCGATCACGCGTCCGATCAAAAATTCTTCGCTCACATCCAGCTTGTCGATACCGGCTTCCTGCATTTCGCGGATATGGCGCACGGTGATGCGCTTGTCCTTGGCTACGATGACCTTGCCGGATTTGCCCAGAATATCGAATCGCGCGACATCGCCGCGCAAACGCTCGGGCACCACCTCGAACTGCATACCCTTCTTGCTTAAATGGAACGCGTCAAACTCGAAAAACATCTTGAGCATGTCCTCGTTGCTGTAACCCAGCGAGCGCAACAGGATGGTGACCGGCATCTTGCGGCGGCGGTCGATACGGAAGTATACGTAATCCTTTGCATCGAATTCGAAGTCCAGCCATGAACCGCGATACGGAATGATACGCGCGGAGAACAACAGCTTGCCGGAGGAATGCGTCTTGCCGCGATCATGCTCGAAGAACACGCCGGGCGAACGGTGCAACTGCGACACGATCACGCGCTCGGTACCGTTGATCACAAACGAGCCAGTATGGGTCATCAGCGGGATCTCGCCCATGTACACTTCCTGCTCCTTCACTTCCTTGACTGTGGGCTTGGACGCTTCCTTGTCCATGATGGTCAGGCGCACACGGGCGCGCAACGGGGATGCATAGGTCAGCCCGCGCTGACGGCATTCCTTCACATCGAACGGCGGCATGCCCAGCTGGTAGCTGACGAAATCGAGACGCGCATTCTTGGAATGGCTATGGATCGGGAAGATGCCGTTAAAGGCGGCTTGCAAACCATCGTTCTTGCGCTGCTCCGGCGGAGTGTAAGCCTGCAAAAACGCGGCAAAAGATTCCAGCTGAGTGGACAACAAAAACGGAACCGGCAACGCGCCGACTCGTTTTGCAAAACTTTTACGGATACGTTTTTTTTCGGTAAAAGAGTAGCTCATAATAATCTCCACGATTGAGGAAAACGAAGTTTCAGAGCAAGCCAACCTATAGGTTAAGCCGGAACTAAAAAGACAGGGGGCAGGAAATATTTTAAGGCTTCCTGGCCGCTGACTTCTTAAGCGGAAAAGGCTGACGGTAAACCGCCAGCCTTTCTACAGCAAAAAAATTTACTTGATTTCAGCAGCAGCGCCAGCCTCCAGCAACTGCTTCAGTGCAGCGTCGGCATCGGCTTTGGAAACGCCTTCCTTGACATTCTTTGGTGCGCCATCAACCAAGTCCTTGGCTTCTTTCAAGCCCAGACCCGTAATCGTGCGCACTGCCTTGATCACGTTAACCTTGTTGTCGCCTGGGCCCTTAAGCACCACGGTGAACTCGGTTTGTTCAGCGGCAGCCGCAGCACCAGCACCAGCAGCAGGTCCTGCCACGGCAACTGCCGCAGCGGACACGCCGAATTTTTCTTCCATTTGCTTGATCAGTTCGGAAAGTTCCAGCACTGTCATCTTGGCGATTGTATCCATCACGCCAGCATTAGTTGCAGACATATTGTTCTCCTTATTCAGTTAATTCAAAAATATTAAGCAGCGGTTGCGGCTTCTTGCTTGTCGCGGATCGCAGCCAGCGTGCGCACGAACTTTGCAGTCGTCGCATTCATGGTTGCCATCAGTTTCGCAATCAACTCATCGCGGCTTGGTGTTGCAGCGAGCACAGCGACTTGTTCCGCAGACATCACAGAACCACTCATTGCACCAGCCTTGATCACCAGTTTGTCATTGGTTTTGGCAAAATCAAACACCACTTTTGCCGCAGCGACTGCATCGGCACTCATGCTATACACAAGAGGGCCAACCATTTTTTCAGCCAGCGCCTCAAAAGGCGTTCCTTGTACCGCGCGCCGTGCCAGGGTGTTTTTCAACACATGGAAATACACACCGGATTTGCGTGCGGTAGCACGCAATTTGGTGATATCGGCGACCTGGATGCCACGGTATTCTGCCAAAACGATAGTTTGCGCCAGCGCCACTTGCGCGCTGACTTCCGCTACCACAGCTTGTTTTTCTTGCAGATTGAGACTCAAGTCTTCCTCCAGTTTCCGGGATGCACCCAATATGTATCAATGGCCACACCCCATCGTTTACAACAGCGACCCTGAGTCAGGAGAACAGCAATTCCTGCTCGCGGACGCACCATCTACGTGGGCCGCCGAATGCCCAATTATTAACGGGACACTCCAGCAATTAAGTTTCGGGCCAACTGCGCCTTCAACACCTACGGTCTCGGACGCCGCATACCCGCCAGCACTCCAAAACTTTTGCCGGCGCGAAATCCGCCGGCGAATTCAAAACAATCAGATCAAGCGGTCAAGCTTGCCTGTTCAACACGTATTCCTGCACCCATGGTGCTGGAGAGCGATACCTTTTTCAGATACACGCCCTTGGATGCCGCCGGCTTGGCTTTGTTCAGCGCGTCGATCAACGCCAGCAGGTTTTCGCGCAACGCTTCAGGTGCGAACGAAGCGCGCCCGATGGTGCATTGCACGATGCCGTTCTTGTCGGTACGGTACTGCACTTGACCGGCCTTGGCATTCTTCACCGCACCCGCCACGTCAGCTGAAACTGTGCCGACCTTGGGGTTAGGCATCAAACCGCGCGGGCCGAGGATCTGACCTAACTGGCCGACCAGACGCATCGCATCCGGGCTGGCGATCAGCACGTCAAAATTCAGGTTGCCACCCTTGATGGACTCGGCCAAATCTTCGAAACCCACGATGTCCGCACCGGCCGCCTTGGCTTCATCAGCCTTGGCGCCTTGCGCAAACACCGCGACGCGTACCGTCTTGCCGGTGCCCTTCGGCAGCACGACCGAACCGCGCACCAGCTGGTCTGACTTCTTCGCATCGATACCCAGATTCACCGCGATATCAATGGACTCATCAAACTTCGCCACAGCATTTTCTTTAACCAGCTTCAGCGCGTCAGCCAAGGGATACAACTTGTTGCGATCAACCTTGGCTGCAATTGCTTTATATCGTTTCGACATGTTATACGCCCTCCACGGTAATACCCATGCTGCGCGCGCTTCCGGCTATGGTGCGCACTGCTGCGTCCATATCGGCTGCGGTCAGATCCGGCATCTTGGTTGTTGCGATTTGCTCCGCTTGCTTGCGGGTCAGCTTACCCACTTTGTCGGTATGCGGCGTCTTGCTACCCTTTTGAATACCAGCGGCCTTCTTGATCAGGATGCTCGCAGGCGGGGTCTTCATGATGAAGGTGAAACTCTTGTCCGCAAACGCGGTGATCACCACCGGAATCGGCAGACCCGGTTCAACGCCTTGAGTTTGCGCATTGAACGCCTTGCAGAATTCCATGATGTTCAGGCCACGCTGACCCAATGCCGGGCCAATAGGTGGACTTGGATTTGCCTTACCAGCAGGCACTTGCAGCTTGATGTAGCCGACGACTTTCTTTGCCATGTTACTACTCCTTATCAGTGGGTTAAACGCATACCGCTGTTACTCCGATACGCTCCCCGTTAAAAACAACTACTACCTTACTTCTCAATCCAGAATCCGGTATCCAGAATCCTTTGTTTCAGGCCTTTTCTACCTGACCGAAATCCAGCTCAACCGGTGTCGAACGACCAAATATGGTCACCGCCACGCGGATTTTATTCTTGTCGTAATTGACGTCTTCTACCGAACCATTGAAGTCAGTGAAGGGGCCTTCTTTGACGCGCACCAACTCACCCACTTCGAACAACACCTTGGGCCTCGGCTTTTCGACTCCCGCCTGCATCTGCCGCATGATGTTCTGCACTTCTTTTGCACTGATAGGCGTGGGCTTCATCGCCGAGCCACCCAGGAAACCAGTCACCTTGGGCGTGCTCTTTACCAAGTGCCAACTTTCGTCGGTCATTTCCATCTCGACCAGCACGTAGCCTGGGAAAAACTTGCGCTCGGTAATGCTCTTTTGTCCAGACTTCAACTCCACCACTTCCTCGACCGGTACCAGAATCTGACCAAACTTGTCTTGCATGCCATCGCGCTGAATGCGTTCGGTCAATGCGCGTTGCACGCTTTTCTCAAACTGCGAGTACGTATGAACAACATACCAATGCATGGCCATCACTCACCCCGCCCCATCATCTTATTCACTACAACCATCAGGCTTGCATCCACCGCCCACAGAAACAACGCCATGGTGACGGCAAACGCAATCACCACCGCAGTGGTTTGCAATGTTTCCTTGCGTGTCGGCCAAACCACGCGCTTCGCCTCGGCAACCGAATCCTTGCCAAAAGCAAAAAATCGCTTGCCCGGCTCACTGGTCCACGCCACCCCTGCGGCCAGCAACAACCCAACCAGCACCGAAGCCAGCTTCAGCACGGCAGCACTCTCGTGCAAGTAATAGAAGCCTGCGATTCCTGCCACCACCAACAGAAAGGCAACAACCAACTTGATTTTGTCTAGCATGCGCAATTATTCCGATTAACTTTATAACTTTAACTGTTACTTTATTTTGGGCAGGCCAGGAGGGTCTCGAACCCCCAACCCTCGGTTTTGGAGACCGATACTCTACCAATTGAGCTACTGGCCTAATAAACTCAGGATCGAGGATAAGGGATCAAGGATACACAATCCTCCACGAATCCCGAATCTTTGATCCTAAATCCTGTTACTCAATAATCTTTGCAACCACACCCGCACCGACGGTACGACCACCCTCACGAATCGCGAAGCGCAAGCCCTCCTCCATCGCGATCGGGTTGATCAGGTTGACGGTGATGCTGACGTTGTCGCCCGGCATGACCATCTC
>JANXXX010000049.1 GCA_025350405.1 Gallionella sp. | reverse complement strand
TTGGCTTCGCCGCCGAATTTCTTGGCCAGTACGGTGGTGATCGCCGCCGTCAGCGTGGTCTTGCCGTGGTCGACGTGTCCGATCGTGCCTACGTTGACGTGCGGTTTGGTGCGTTCAAATTTACTCTTTGCCATGATTTTTCCTTATCAATGTCAAACGTTAATAATAAAAACAAAACTCTAATAATTCAAAAATAAAACGCCATACTAAATTCTTTGGTGCCCATGGCGAGAATCGGACTCGCGACCTCTCCCTTACCAAGGGAGTGCTCTACCACTGAGCCACATGGGCAGGCTCACACACTAAAACCAATGCCAAACTGGAGCGGGTGAAGGGGATCGAACCCTCGTCGTAAGTTTGGAAAACTTCTGCTCTACCATTGAGCTACACCCGCAGGCTTTCCCTTCAACGCAACCGCTTAACAGCAGTTGCCACAACGCCCAACTAACCACCCAACATGCTCAAATACACTCAAACTCATTTGGTGGAGGGGGAAGGGTTCGAACCTTCGTACTCATAAGAGGGCAGATTTACAGTCTGCTGCCTTTAACCGCTCGGCCACCCCTCCAGACAGAACCCGCAATTATGCCAATCAAAGGCTTGGGTGTCAAACTGAATTAGCGCATAAGATGCCATCCAAGCAAAATATTTGGGGATTAGATGATTTTCGCCTTGGGAATCGCAGCCTCACCAGTAATGGCGAAATGTTTAAGGGGGATTTTATTTGGTCAAGGAAATGAATAGCTGCGGCAACCGTTCCGGCAGCGATTCGACGCGATCAATGATGGTGTACTGCTTGCCGAAAATATCCGCAACGTATTCGTCCGCCTTGGGATCCAGATTGATGCAGTAGGTGTAGATGCCCTGCTGATCCAGCTCCTTCACCGCCTGACGCGCGTCCTCAATCAGGATGCGTCCATCCTTGCTGTCGATGTCAGCCGGTTCGCCATCGGTGAGGATCAGCATCAGTTTTTTGTCGGCCTGTTGCTGCTCCAGATAATGCGATGCATGGCGCATCGCCGCACCCATGCGCGTGGAATAACCGGCTTCCATCGCAGCCAGCCTGCCTTTCACTTCGTCACCCCATTTTTCGCTGTAGCCTTTGATATGCAGATAGCGCACGTCATGGCGGGTGTTGGAATAGAAACCGGCGATGGCGAACGGATCGCCCAGCTTTTCGATTGCCCAAGCCAGCAGCGATACCGCCTCCTGGCTCAACTCTAAAATGGTCTGATCGCAACCTGCCGCTTTTTCGTTGAGCGACTCCGACAAATCCAGCAATATCATCACCGCGATGTTGCGTCCGTCGTTGCGGTGGCTCATGTTGATGCGCGGATCGGGCTGAGCACCGCTCTTGTAGTCGATCAGCGAACGTAGCGCGACATCCAGATCCAGCTCGCTGCCTTCTTCCTGATAACGGATGCGCACCTTGTTTTGTGGCTTGAGCAGGTCGAGCATCTTCTTCAAACGCTTGGCCAGCGCGGCATGTTTCGCCAATAGCTTGTCGATGTCCGAAGCCTTGCCGGACGGGTGCAGCCCTTCGTACACACTCACCCAGTCTGGACGATAGCTATGGGTGTTGTAATCCCACTCGTGATAATGGCGCGGCGGCAGACCTTTGAGTTCCTCGCCCGGCTCCATTTTGCGCGGTTCATCGAAGGCCTCCTCTTCATCACCCTGCTCGATGAATTTCCACATCTGGCGATTGTCGTCGCGGTAATCCACCACGGTGTCCTTGAAGTGTGTCTTGGCAAGTTGATCGCTTTGGCGACGCGTTTTGGTAACGAATGAAATCGCCATGTCGGCCGCTTCTTGCGTACTCATATCGCTTTGCTGCATCAACGCGAGGAAGCGTTGCGCGAACTCGATGACATGCGGATTCTTGTACGGATGCTGCGGATCGAGTATCGCGCGCGACAACATGGTCAGGCGATGACGCACGCCGGATTCTTTTTCCGGATCGCAAGCATCTTCCGCCGGGATCGGATGCAGCGCCATAAAGATGCGGCGCAAGCCGGGATACTCGCGCATCGCCAGATATTCCACCCGGCTGTCCTCGAAGAACTCCGCCGCCATGCGCTGGAACGGACTCATGTTGTCGGCAAAGATCGCCGTAGTCCAGCGGCGATGCCCAACGATATGCGCCAGAGCAGCGCGGTAGCGGTCTATGCCGGCTATGCCACGCGCGTCGCCGTATACATCCGGCAGACGTATGCCGAGCTTGTCGTAATAAGGAACAGGCTGGCGCAATTCATCGAACGCGTTGGAGTAAGGGATCAATACATCTTCGTCGTGCCACAGTCCGCGCAAATACATATCCAACCTGCGCTCGTTATCCACCAGCAGCGTGCCGTGCCTCTCGCGCTGCAACACCGCGCGGCTGTCTGCCGATTGCAGGCTGAAGTAATCGATTTGCCGCTCCGGGTGGTCGTCGTAATAGCGCGCGCCATAATCCACCCAATTTTTCAACCCGCCCAACGAAAGCTGAGCGAGCAACGCCGGAACCTGCTTGAACATCTCCGGCAAGCCGGGGCTGGGGAAAGTCTGGTGGATGCCATGCACCGAACCGGTGGTGCGTTCCATGAAATCAAGTGCAATGGAAATGTAGTCACGCAACTGTTCGCGCGTTTGCAAACGCCGTGCTGTAACGGGTAACGATTGCAGGAATGGCGTGATTGCTTTGCCGTTGGGCGTCTTCCACATCCTGCGAATGAATTCCATGATGTCTGGCAGCGCCTCTTCGCCCACCATCTTGGCAACCTCTGGCCACTCTTCCAGAAAAATCAGGATGGGTTCGGCACCGCGTCCCATCTTGCCGAGGAAACGCGCGTGCTCGATATAGGCTTCCACGCCAATCGGCGACAGCGTCGCAAGTGCCACGCGCATGCAATCCGGGAACACTTCGGCCACGCGCGGAAAGCCACACGATAGCGAATCCCAGTAGAGTTGCAAATCTTCCGGCATTTCGACAGTTTGCGTGGCCATGGTGTTATGCAAAAGTTGCTTCTATCGCGTGATCCAATGTGTCGCGTATGTCCGTGTCGTCGGTGATCGGGCGCACCATCGCCATGCGGCAGGCCGCCTTGGCATCGACACCACCCTTGATCAACGTCGCCGCGTACACCAGTAAGCGCGTCGAGATGCCTTCGTCCAGGCCATGCCCCTTGAGGTTGCGCGCAGCTTGGCCGATCTTCACCAGTTTCGTTGCCAGCCCGATCTCGATGCCTGCTTCCTTGCCAAGAATCTCCGCCTCGACCTTGGCCTCGGGATAATCAAAGTCGAATGCGGTGAAACGCTGCTTGGTCGATTGCTTCAATTCCTTCATCAGGCTCTGGTAGCCGGGGTTGTAGGAGATCACCAACTGAAAATCGGGATGCGCTGAAATCAGTTCGCCTTTCTTGTCCAATGGCAAAGTGCGGCGGTGGTCGGTCAGCGGGTGGATCACCACGGTGGTGTCCTGGCGCGCCTCGACGATTTCATCCAGATAACAGATCGCACCGATGCGCGCCGCAGTAGTCAGCGGGCCGTCCAGCCAGCGCGTGCCGTTAGCATCGAGCAGATAACGTCCGACCAGATCGCTGGCCGTCATGTCTTCATTACACGCCACGGTGATCAGCGGCTTGTTCAGCTTCCACGCCATGTATTCGATGAAACGCGATTTGCCGCAACCGGTCGGGCCTTTCACCATCACCGGCAAACGTGCCGCGTAAGCCGCTTCATACAACTTCACTTCGTCGCCTTGCGCCTGATAGAACGGCTCCTTGTGAACTTTATATTGGTCTACATTCGTCTTCGTCATGGTTTACTCCAATGTCCAAGCGTGTAACCGCACACGCCTAACGGTATTTAATTCTGGAAAAAAACGCCCCCAACAAGTGGGGGCGCGTTTTTAATTCTCGACTACCGCCGAGCTTACTTGTGTACACCCAGCTTTTCGCGCCAACCCGGATACAGCTTGTCCGCATCGCCAGGGAAAGATTCGAATGCGCGGGCGAATTCTTTATGTTCCTTAGCATAAGCAATCGGATCAGTGCCCGATTTCCAGCACTCATAGGACTGACGCAGTGAGATCGCGCCGGCGGCCGGGGAGTCGATATGGCCGTATGCGCCGCCACCCGAGGTGTTGATCACGTTGCCGTGGCCCAGATTCTCGAAGAAGCCTGGCAAACGCAATGCGTTCATGCCGCCGGAGATGATGGAAGTGGTGGGCTTCATGCCGTACCATTTCTGGTAATAGATCGGACCTTGACACTCGTCACGTTCCAGCATGTAGCAAATGTTCTTGTCAGAATGTTCGCCTTCCATCTTGCCGTAGCCCATGGTACCAACGTGGATACCGGAAGCCCCTTGCAGACGCGAGAGCTTGGCCAGTACGAACGCGGTGTAGCCACGCTTGGCGGATGGCGAAGTGATCATGCCGTGACCGGCACGATGGTAGTGCAGGTATTGGCCGGGATACTGACGGCGAGCGGTGGTGAGCATACCGGGGCCGCCGACAAAAGCGTCAACCAGGAATGCAACCTTGTCCGCATCCGGTCCGAAAGTTTCGAGAATGAAATCCGCACGTGCGCACATTTCATAGTGATCATCTGCGGTGATGTTGGCTGAAAAAATCTTGGCCTCGCCGGTTTCGTCCTGGGCGCGCTTCATTGCGTCATAGACCAATGGATAAACTTTCTTGGCCGGGCAGAACACCTGATTGCCCTGAGGCTCATCGTTCTTGATAAAGTCGCCACCCAACCAGAACTGGTAGGCAGCTTTTGCAAACGGCTCAGGACGCAGACCCAGCTTGGGCTTGATGATGGTACCGGCGATGTAACCGCCGTCTTTCATCGGGCGACCCAGGATGCGCCACATGTCGCTGATGTCCTTGGACGGGCCATCGAACAACTGAAGGCAGCGCTTGGGGAAATATATGTCATGAATCTTGCCGTGCTCAACGTCGCCCATGCCCTGGTTGTTACCAATGATCAGGGTCAGCACGGAGACCATCATCATGCGGCCGTCAGTGATGTTGCGGTCGAACAGGTCGATCGGGTATGCGATACGCATATCTTCGGTTGCTTCGTCGATGTAATAGACCAGCGCGTCGACACCCTTGGTGAATTCGTCGGTGGTGGAGACTTCAACGTTGGTGCCGGTTGATGATTCAGCAGCGAAGTGAGCGGCGGTTTCGAGGTAACCGTAGCCCGCTTTGGGCTTCATTTTGTAAGCGACGAGAATGTGGCCCTCGCCCTTGATCAGATCCGCTTCTTTCAGACTCAGATCGGCATAACGATTCGATTGATCCATTGTTTCTTTCTCCTGTATTGATGATTAAAGTGATATTCGAAAATTCTGTGGGGCGAACTATAGGGATAGGCATTCATAAATAACAGTAAATTGTTTTTATAAAGACCATAAGAAATGCTTATGATTTGATATAATACATACAAGCCAACATTTGCACTGCCATCATGCTGCATTTCACTTTGCGCCAGCTTCAGGTCTTCGAGAAAGTGGCCAGCCACCTGAGCCACTCGCGTGCCGCCGAGGAACTATACCTCTCGCAACCGGCGGTATCCATGCAGATCAAACAACTGGAAGCCAGTATCGGCTTGCCGCTGTTCGAGCAGATGGGCAAGAAGATTTTTCTCACCGAAGCCGGACGCGAGTTGCTCCACTACACTAAAAACATCGCCCAACAGCTCACCGAAATGGAAGCGGTGTTCGACGAAATGAAAGGACTGGGGCATGGCAAGCTCACGCTATCGGTCGTGAACACCGCCAACTATTTCACTCCGCAATTGCTGGCAAAATTCTGCCAGCGCTACCCTAACATCAATATGAACCTGCAAGTCGCCAACCGCGACGCCGTGCTCAAACAACTTGCCGACAACACTACCGACCTCGCCATCATGGGACAACCGCCGGACGAGTTGGACCTCAGCGCAGAATCTTTTCTGGACAATCCGCTGGTAGTGATCGCTGCGCCCAATCACCCGCTCGCCAAACTCAAGCACATCAAATTTGCCAGACTCGCTGAAGAAGCTTTTTTGTCGCGCGAACCGGGCTCAGGCACGCGCAGCGCGATGGAACGCGTGTTCGCACAGCACAAGATACAGCCGCGCATCAGCATGGAAATGGAAACCAACGAAGCCATCAAACAGGCGGTTCAAGCCGGCATGGGGCTGGGGATTTTATCGCAGCACAGCATCGAACTGGAACTGGAAACCAAACGGCTCGCGATGCTCAACGTCGAACACTTCCCGCTGCTGCGCCACTGGTTCGTCGCGCATCGCAGCAACAAGCGCCTGTCCGGCGCTGCATTGGCATTCAAGGAATTTTTACTGACCGAAGCGAAGAAAACGATAGCGGGGCGCTAATTCACCCCGCACTCAACCATCCAATTATCATTTCATTTGAAATGACAAACCAAGCACAGCTTGCTGCCCTGATTAGGGAAACGCAAATAGTGATCGGAGGTCGACTGAGCGGATCCCGACGAATCTCCATGTTCCTTATGGCATGAAGCGCATTCGACCGTAACCGCGTTGCCCGTGCCGAATAAGCGCACATCATCACTGTCGAGTTCCCCATAGCCATCATCGTCGAAAAATATGGTGGCTTTGCTATAGCCATTTGGCTGATTAAAATCCGGCCTGCTTGATGACCCGAGCGGATACTCCACCCCTACCGGGTGATGAGATCCGGGGTTGTTGTAGATCGGGGTAAAATCCCTGGCACCGCTGATCCCTCCGGTGGCATGGCAGAACAGGCAATCGTCACCTTTGGTATATCCCTTTTGTTGCGAAGAAAAAACATTTTGCGCACATCCCAGGATAGATGCGTTCAACAACGCGAGCGCACACAACGCAAGCAGGAATCTTATTGACCTAGACCTCGGCTCGGGCATCACCAGTCCCCCAGAATTGAAAGTTCGATAAATTGACAGCGCCCACACTATACGCCGATACGACCTGCGCCGCACCTGCGAGCGACAGGTGCGGGCATTCCGCCGCATGCCCACCACTTAACTTAAGTTGCACGCACGCCAGCGGCGATTATTGGCGATGGCAGGTGATGCACAATGCGCTGTCTTTGTTCGAAACGCGCAAATAAAGACCCGCAGATGTCTTGCCGGATGTCGGCGAGCTGCCATGCTCTTTATGGCATGACGCACATTCAACCGTCGCCACGCCGTTTGCGCTGAACAACCTGATTTCATCGCCATCCGGCTGAGCATTGCCGTTCCTGTCAAAGAACGCGACATCGGCACTCGATCCATTCGGCTGATTGAACTTCGGATCTTCCTGCGCCGCCAGCGGGTAATTTACACCAACCGGGTGATGAGACTTGGGGTTGGCATAGATCGAATCGAAATCCTTGGCTCCCACAGCCCCGTTGGGCGCATGACAGGTGCGGCAACCTTCGCTGTGCGCACTTTTCGACTGTACATTTTCGGCTTGTACATTTTCCGGCTGCGCCTTTTCTGTTTGCACACTCTCCGCTTGCGCCTCCTGCTTTTGCGCAAGGCTCTGTTGGGCACATCCCAGGATAGATACGTTAAGCAGCGTGAGGGCACATAACGCAGGCAGTAATCTTTTCAGGTTAGGCATCATCATTCTCCACAGAATTGAATGTTTTTGTACTATACCCCTATAAAGCCCAAGTTGCTTCCGTTCACGGCAGACGCAGATTGCGCGGGAACACCAGGTCGGTCGTCGAGTTGCATGGCTTTTCTCCTTTTTGAATTAAACTGCTTTACATCACTCCTATGCCGGGCATCCCCAAAAAATGGAACCGTCCCAAAGTAACAACCCGAGGAATCAGGAACAATGAGTTCATTAGTCGTTGCAGCAGTCTATAAGTTCGTGAAGTTGGCCGATTGCGCGGCATTGCGCGCACCGTTGCTGGCGCAATGCGATGCGCTGGGCATCACCGGGACACTGCTGCTCGCGGAAGAAGGCATCAACGGCACGATCGCTGGGACCCGTTCCGGCATTGATAAGATATTGGCCTATCTGCGCAGCGACCCGCGCCTTGCGGATCTGGAACACAAGGAATCCGCCGCCGACCATCCGCCGTTCTACCGGATGAAGGTTAAACTGAAAAAAGAGATCGTCACGATGGGCGTGCCGGGCATAGCCCCCACCGAGCGGGTCGGTCAGTACGTCAAGCCGGAAGACTGGAACGCGCTGATCAGCGACCCCGATGTGTTGCTGATCGACACGCGCAACGATTACGAAGTGGATGTCGGCACGTTCAAGGGCGCGGTCGATCCGCGCATCACCACCTTTCGCGAATTTCCCGACTACGTCAAAAAGAATTTCGATCCGGAAAAGCAGCCGCGCGTCGCGATGTTCTGCACCGGCGGCATACGCTGCGAAAAAGCCTCGGCCTATATGCTGCAACAGGGCTTTCCCGAGGTCTATCACCTGCAGGGCGGGATACTGAAATATCTGGAAAACGTTCCTGCGGAACAGAGCCTGTGGCAAGGCGAGTGCTTCGTGTTCGACCAGCGCGTCGCGGTCGGGCAAGGCCTGGCGCCGGGACATTACGAACTGTGCTACGGCTGCTCGCGCCCGATCACCGCGGAAGAAAAAGCCTCGCCCCAATATCAGGCGGGTGTTTCCTGCCCGCATTGCTACGACAGCCTGACGCCCGAAAAACGCGCCGCCGCGCTGGAGCGGCAGAAGCAGGTTGAGTTAGCCAAGCAGCGGGGTGAGGCGCATATAGGCAAGCGGCGTAAGAAAGCGGCAAAGATTGTTTAGGTGGTAAAGCGGCAGAGTGGATAAAAATAGCGTTACACGGGTTGATTCTTTTGCAGGAAAAACTCGCCCATCCAATTTCCCCCGCGATAGTCGATCGTGAGCCGTTTCGGCACGAAGGCCTCCGGCCTAACGATGGGAAAATCTTCCAGAGGCAGCTCACCCTCGAAATCGCTGACCTTGCAAACCTTGGTCATCACCGGACGAAAACCGATCTTCAATCTCGGCGCAGCAGTGGTGAAATTTACCGCCTGCGCGTTACCGCCGAAGCGCACCGCCTTCCTGATCAGGCAACTGAAATAAAGCTCCATCTCAACCAGCAACGGCTCGGCGAGGTCTTGCAGTTTTTTATCGGCGGACGCGCTCCACTCCACCAGGACTTTCTTGCCTAGAATTTCGATTGTGGTTTGCATGTTGCGTCCTCCTTGTGATTCGTAATTCGTAGGTTGGGTTGAGCGTAGCGGAACCCAACATCATTCAAAAAGGCTTAAGACAAATTCGCCGGGGGTAGCCCGGCAGCTAGTTACTTTCTTTTGCTTCGCCAAAACAAAGTAACCAAAGAAAAGGCGACCCCGGTTTGCCGCCCCTGCGGGGTACCCTCGATCAGACACAAACGAGCGGGGCTGCGCAACTCGCACGATCCGCTACGCGGCCACCTGCTCAAACAGTGCTCGCCCAACCCCACCGCTCGTTCGCGCCTGATCGAGGCGACGCTCAGGGAATGGGAAATCAAAAGCAAAAAAGCGGGTGGGCTACGCCCACCATGTCGGGCGAAGCCCGACCACTATTACAAAAAAATACGTGCGCGTAGCGCACACAAAACCGTTTTGCTTCTTTTCCCCTGAGCGCCGCCGAGTAGCGGAAAACGGTCAGGGGTAGTCGGCGAGGACTGTCTGAGCACGTGGCCGCGTAGCGGATCGTGCGAGTTCCGCAGCCGCCTGACCGTCGAGCAACGCAGGGCACCCCGTAGGGGCGGCAAACCGGGGTCGCC
>JANXXX010000161.1 GCA_025350405.1 Gallionella sp. | reverse complement strand
GATGCGTCGATGATGTACGACCCTGATCTCAGCGGTGCAGGCGGCAACCCTGACGCGTTGTATAAAAGTAACAGCCGCATTCAAATTGCCAATCACTATTGGACGGTAGTGATTCGTTCCCTATACGGGTTTGAAATTCGGGCGGACAGCGGAAGAGCGACTTTGATCGCCTATAGTGGCATGGGCGCAAGTCTGATGCTGGCATTGTTCACCTGGATGCTGGTGCGGGGCCGGGCGCTTGCTGTGCAAGCGGCCGATGAGATAAATCGGGAGTTGGTCGAGCGTAAGCGGGCGGAAGAAGGCCTGCGCCTTGCTGCTACCGTGGTCAAGACCGTTGAAGAGGCGGTAATGGTGACGGACGTAAACAACCTGATTATCTCCGTTAATCCTGCTTTCACAACTATCACCGGGTACTCGCCAGAAGACGTGATTGGAAAGAATCCGCGCATTCTTTCCAGTGGCAAGCATCCCAAAGAGTTCTATAAGGAATTGTGGGAAACGCTGCTTGCCACGGGTAGTTGGCGTGGTGAAATATGGGATAAGCGCAAGAGCGGAGAAGTCTATGTAAAGGGGATATCCATCAAGATGGTTCGCGATGATCATGGTCAGCTTACTCATCATGTGGCGGTGTTTTCCGATATTACAGAACGCAAGGAAGTAGAGGAGCGCATGCATCACCTCGCGCACTATGACGTGCTCACCGATTTGCCCAACAGGGCACTGTTCAGTGACAGTCTCCGTCAGGAAATTGCCCGGGCCAAGCGGGAGCAGCAGGATAAGCGGGATAAGCTGAAGAAACACATGGCCTTGATGTTCCTTGATCTTGATAAATTCAAGCCTATCAACGATACGCTCGGTCATGCCATCGGTGATTTGTTGCTGAAGGAAGTGGCGCAGCGTTTGCTGAAATGCGCTCGCGAATCGGACATCGTTTCGCGTTTAGGGGGCGATGAATTCGTCGTGTTGCTGCCAAGCGTTGAAACAGAGCAGGATGCGATGCGGGTTGCGGACAAGATCTTGCATTCCCTTGATCAGCCTTTCGAATTGGCTGGCCACCGCTTGCGCATTTCGGCAAGCATCGGCCTTGTCTTGTATCCCGAGCACGGCATTGATGAATTGACGCTCACCAAAAACGCCGACATTGCCATGTATTACGCTAAAGCCAGCGGGCGTAATAACGTGAAACTTTTCCAGATGGCAATGCTGGAGAATGGGGCGCATCTCGCTTCGGATTGAGCGAGTCACGACTTAGAGTTGAACAACCTCAAAATCATGTGTGATTGCAGCGGTCTGGCCGAGCATGATGGAGGCAGAGCAGTATTTTTCAGCCGATAGTTTGATGGCTTTTTCAACGGCCTCGGGTTTGATGTCCTTGCCGGTCACGACAAAGTGCATGTGGATTTTGGTAAACACTTTGGGGTCGGATTCGGCGCGTTCTGCATCCAGTTCCACATAGCAATCGGAAATGGCTTGACGGCTTTTCTTCAAGATCGAAACCACATCGAAACAGGTGCAGCCACCTGTGCCGAGCAGCAGCATCTCCATCGGGCGCGGGCCGAGATTCCTTCCGCCCGCAGTAGGCGGCCCATCCATTAATACTGCATGACTGCTTTCGGTCTCTCCCAGAAATGAGGCCTGTTCCACCCATTTGACGCGAGCTTTCATGTTGTTTCCTTTAATGGCCTCGTTGCTCAGTTTGAAGCTGCCGACTTTACCCGATACCAAAGCAATCCGATAACTTCGTGAATAAACATTTTACTGTCTTTCAGAGATTCGGCGCACGGTAAAAATGCGAATAAGTCGGTCTGAAAACGCGTAGTGAAAGCAGTGGGTGCTTCGATGACCTCGAATCCGGCTCGGCGGAAAGTCTCGGCGGAGCGTGGCATATGCCAAGCATGAGTGACGAGATAAATTTTGCGGATACCCGCTTCTTGCAGGATACGGAACGACTGGTGGGCATTTTCAAACGTGTTGTCAGATGTATCTTCCGCCCAGCTCACTGGCACATGGAAATCCTGTTCCAGTGCCATGCGCATTTGCAGTGCTTCGGAGGTGCTGTTGCCTAGCGGTTTACCGCCGGTCACGAGTATGGGTTTGCCGGTATCACGCTGCAGTTTCGCGCCATAGCGCAAGCGAACCAGTGCGGCATCGCTGATGGTGTCCTGCCCTGCATATTCCGGCGCGTGGAAATATGTCCCGCCGCCCAGTATCACGATTGCATCGGCATTCTGTAGTTTGATATCCAGTGGAGAAGTTTGTCTTTCCAGCAAGTGCAATGCGCCTTCGGCAAAATAAGGCGTGGAAGCAAGCCAGAGCAAAGCAAGCGCGGCAAGAATGAGTAGTCTAGCGAGCTTGGGACGGCGATAGAGCAGGAAACTGCCCAGCGCGAGCAAGAGCAATAAGCTGAGCGGCGGCAGCAAAAAGGCGGCAATGAAGTTGGTAATAAACCAGGACATGGCAAGCCTAACGTTTCAGAATGCGCGCATCTTACAGGGTTTTACCCGCCTTTCTGAAATATGCGGCTAATACAGATGCAGCAAATGCCTGTTACCGGGATCAAATAGCGTTTGACAGTGCAGGTGTGCTGCAATAGAATGCGCGCCCTTCGAGGTTTACTTATTGAATTTTTAGGAATTGTGGCTATGAAAACATTTTCCGCTAAAGCCGAGGAAGTCCAGCACGACTGGCTTCTGGTTGACGCAGCAGATCAGGTGCTGGGCCGTTTGGCTGCACAGATTGCTTCGCGTTTGCGTGGCAAGCACAAGGCGATTTACACCCCGCACGTGGATACCGGCGATTTCGTCGTCGTGGTCAATGCCGACAAGCTGCGCGTGACCGGTAACAAGACAGAAGGCAAGCTGTACCATCGCCACACGACTTATCCTGGCGGTTTGTACACGACCAACTTCTCCAAGATGCAAGCGCGCCATCCGAGCCGTGTTTTGGAAAAAGCAGTCAAGGGCATGTTGCCTAAAGGCCCGCTGGGCTACGCAATGTTGCGCAAGATGAAAGTGTATGCCGGTGCAGCGCACCCGCATGCAGCGCAGCAACCGAAACCTGTTAATTTGTTGAAGGCCCGTTAATTTTTTGAAAGTATGGCAATCATGAGCGTAACTTATAACTATGGAACCGGTCGCCGCAAGAGTGCAGTGGCGCGTGTTTTTATGAAAGCAGGCAAGGGCGACATCGTGGTAAACGACAAGCCGGTGGATGTGTTCTTTTCCCGCGAGACTGGCCGCATGGTCGTGCGCCAGCCGCTGACCCTGACCGAAACACTGGGCAAATTCGACATCATGGTGAACGTTACCGGTGGCGGCGAATCAGGTCAGGCCGGAGCTGTGCGTCATGGCATCACCCGTGCATTGATTGATTACGATGCCACGTTCAAGACTGTATTGAAGCAAGCCGGTCTGGTGACTCGCGATGCGCGTGAAGTGGAGCGTAAGAAGGTCGGTCTGCGCAAGGCGCGCCGTAGGAAACAATTCTCCAAGCGTTAAGGCGTTTGGTTGTATTGAAAAAGCCGCCTTCGGGCGGTTTTTTCATTCGCGCTATACCTGTCGGGCATAAGCGGGTGGTTTAAAGGCTCGTTATGTTTTGTTGTAGAATGCAACGCGATTCTAATGGAAGCTATTAATGATTAAAGTTGGCGTAGTTGGCGGAACAGGTTATACCGGCGTGGAGTTGCTGCGGCTGTTGGTGGCCCATCCTCAGGTCGCGTTGCAGGTGATTACATCGCGAGCCGATGCGGGCACGTTGGTCAGCCAGATGTTTCCCAGTTTGCGGGGTTACGTCGACTTGCCGTTTACTCATCCCGACCATGCCAAGCTGGAACAGTGTGACTTGGTATTTTTTGCTACCCCCCACGGTATTGCGATGCAACAAACCCGCACATTGCTTGATGCGGGTGTGAAGGTGATCGACTTGTCCGCAGACTTTCGTTTGCAGGACATTGCTACTTGGGAAAAATGGTATGGCATGAGCCACGCGTGCCCAGATTTGGTCGCTAACGCGGTTTATGGCTTACCGGAAGTGAATCGTGAGCAAATTAAATCCGCACGGTTGGTCGCTAATCCCGGGTGTTATCCAACCGCAGTGCAATTGGGTTTCATCCCGTTGCTGGAGGGGGGGGTGATTGAAGCGCAAAGTTTGATTGCCGATGCCAAGTCAGGCGTGTCTGGTGCCGGTCGCAAAGCGGAAATGAACAATTTGTTTTCGGAGGCTTCGGATAGTTTTAAGGCATACGGGGTAAGCGGCCATCGTCATTTGCCCGAGATCAGGCAGGGGCTGGCGCGTGTGCGAGGCTTAGAAGTTGGGCTAACCTTTGTGCCGCATCTCACCCCGATGATACGCGGCATCCATGCCACGCTGTATGGCAAGCTGACGCGCGAGGTAGATTTGCAGGCGTTGTTCGAACAGCGTTATATCAACGAGCCTTTCGTGGATGTGATGCCTCTCGGCAGCCATCCTGAAACTCGTACGGTGCGTGGCGCGAATCACTGTAGAATTGCAGTTCATAGGCCTCAGGGTGGAGATATGGTGGTGGTATTGTCGGTGATTGATAATCTGGTCAAGGGCGCGGCAGGTCAGGCGGTGCAGAACATGAATCTGATGTTCGCGTTGCCGGAAGCTATGGCATTGAATAACGTTCCGCTGTTACCCTGATATGAAACGTAGGTTACCCTGATATGTGGCGTGGAGTCGAACGAAGAGTCAATCGCAGATTCAGTATTTCTGCACCGCAGATGTCGGTGCGGCCCCACATTCCCTGGTATTTGCGCTGGGGCATGGTGCTGCCGTTTGTGTTGGCGGCAATTGCAATGGCTTGGTGGGCGTATGACCACGGTCTGGAGTTTGCCGGATTTCATCGGGGCCAAGCTGAACAAGAACTATCGAGGTTGCACGATCAGGTCGTCAAGCTGGAAGCGAAAAATTCGCAACTGAGCGACCAAGTAGCGCAGTATGAGCGGAAAATCCAAATCGAGCAGTCCAGCAATCAGGCGACTTCTGAGCAGTTGAAGAGTCTGGCGGATGAAAATGTTCACCTTCAGGAAGATCTGGTGTTTTTCCAGAACCTTACCGCGACAGGCGGCAAAGAAGGCGAACTGGGAGTACATCGTTTAATTTTGGAGCGTGACAAGATGCCCGGCGAATATCACCTGCGCATGTTATTGGTGCAGAGCGGACAGCGCGCCAAAACGTTTAGCGGTAGCTACCAATTGGTTGCCACGGTAGTGGAAAACGGGCAAAGTACCACCCATGTATTTCCACAAGCCGAATCCGGGAATGCCCAATTTAAGCTCAGCTTCAGGTATTATCGGCGTGTAGAACAAAGTATTCAGTTGCCGCCCAATGCACAATTGGAAAGTGTGCAGGTGCGCATATTCGAACAAGGCGTTTCCGAGCCGAAGGTACGGCAAAGCGTCAGTCTTTCATAAGTTTAAGGAGCAATTAATGTTCGGTAAAAAACACAGCAAACCACAAACCCAGATTGATTCGTTGATTGGTGCTGGCACCACCATCGAAGGTAATTTGAATTTCAGCGGGGGATTGCGCATTGACGGGCAGATTGACGGAAGCGTTGTTGCCACGCAAGGCAAACCGAGTACGCTGGTGTTGAGTGAGCATGCGCGGGTGAATGGGGAGGTCAATGTCACCCATTTGGTCATTAATGGCACCATCAGCGGCCCGGTATTCGCCAGCGAATATTTGGAACTACAAAGCAAGGCCAAGGTCAATGGTGATGTGCATTACACGACGATGGAAATCCAGTTGGGTGCAATTGTTGAAGGGCGCCTGATTCACAGCAGCACTGCAGCACAGGACAAAGTAGTGGCATTTAAATCGAGCAGTGGCGAGTAATTACTAAGGAGCATAAAATGAACGCGATGACAGAAGTGCAAGATCCGCTGTTGTTTACCGATAGCGCAGCCAACAAGGTGAAACAATTGATCGAGGAAGAAGGCAATGCCGATCTTAAACTGCGCGTGTTCGTCAGTGGCGGCGGTTGTTCCGGCTTTCAGTATGGCTTCACTTTTGATGAAGTGACCAACGAAGACGACACCGTGCTGCACAAGAACGGCGTGCAATTGCTGATCGACCCGATGAGTTTCCAATATCTGGCTGGTGCGGAAATCGACTATCAGGAAAATCTGGAAGGTGCTCAGTTCGTTATCAAGAATCCGAATGCCACTACCACTTGCGGTTGCGGCTCTTCTTTCTCTGCATAACCCCTTGGTTTTGGTCTGAAAATACGAGGGCGCGTTGCGCCCCGTATCTTTTGTGGAGCCGGTTTTTATTTCAGGCTGCCGCTGAGCACCTTGAGATGCGCCAGCACACTACGCCCTAGTGCGTGCAGTTCATACCCTCCTTCCAGAACTGAAACGATGCGGCCATGCGCGTATTTTGTTGCGATCTGTTTTAACACCTCTGTTACCCACGCATAATCGGACTCAGTCAGATTCAGCATAGCCATATCATCGTCGCGATGAGCATCGAATCCCGCTGAAATCAGCAACAATTCAGGCCGAAAGCGTTCCAATGCCGGCAGCCAGTATTGCTTGACCGCTGAGCGAAATTCCCCCCCGCTAGTTTCGGCCGCCAGCGGCACGTTGATGATATGGTCATTGCCACTATTGGCACCGACATAGGGATAGAACGGATGCTGAAAAGTGGAGCACAACATCACGCGCGGGTCACCGTGGAAAATGTTTTCCGTGCCGTTGCCGTGATGCACATCAAAATCCGCTATCGCCACGCGCTGCAAGCCATGATGCACCAACGCATGCGCCGCGCCAACCGCGATATTATTGAAAATGCAGAACCCCATCGCGTGGGCGCGCCCGGCATGGTGGCCAGGCGGACGGATGTTGCAAAAAACATTTTTGGCTGTTCCACCGATGACCAAATCCACACCCAGTACCACGGCCCCTGCTGCGTGCAGAGCAGCTTGGTAGCTGAACGGATTCAGTGCGGTATCGGCGTCGAGATGCACGATGCCCTGCAGCGGCACACTGGACTCGATTGAAGCCATGTAGGTCGCGTCATGCACGCGCAACAACTGCTCGCGCGTCGCCGCCGGTGCCTCATGCTGCTGCAAAGAGTTCAACAACCCAGACGCAATCAATTGATCCTCAATGGCACGGATACGCGCCGGAGATTCTGGATGATGCGCGCCCATGTCGTGCTTGAGACAGAGCGGATGGCTGATATAAGCGGTTTGCATTGCAAAGGCAGGGTGTGGGTTACTGCGCAACAAAGAGATAAACAACTAATGCCAGACCCAGCAAAGCGACTAGCAAATTTACAATTATGCCGCCATTGATGTTGTAGCCATCAGGGATTTCGATGGGCTTTAGCGTCCTGAGAACTTTTCGGTACTGCGCAGTTGCCGCTACGGCAACATATGCACCGAGCAGGACAAAGGCGATGCCGACCCAGAATGAAATGCCTCTCTCAACAGGCACTCCTGGTTTGGGCGAGAGCAGATGCAGGAACAGTCCAAACCGTTCTATGACGAAGCCGAAAGCCATGAGCGTCAGGCTGGTCCGGTTCCACGCGAGCAAGGTTCGCTCTGCGGCAAAGAAGACTCTTGGGTCATTGAGTTCGGACATTATGCTTCCTTGTTCAATAGATACAACTTGCAATTATTGATCGGCAATTAGTGCGTCACAAATTACGATAAACCGCGCCCAGTATGCAGGGATGCTTTGCACCGGTGACTAGCGGCAGGTTGGCGGGCTTGCCTTGCAAGGCTTGTTGCGCCAGCCAGGCAAAGGCGATGGCTTCAAGATAATCGCCATCCACGCCGAGGGTATGAGTTGTTTTCACACTGCTATCTGGCAGCAAAACAGCCAATCGATCATGCAGGGTCTGGTTGTGTGCGCCGCCCCCGCATAAATAAATTTCCTTTGCGCCGAGACAATGCTTTTGGATGGCGAGCACTATACTGCGGCAAGTCAGTTCCAGCAGGGTGGCTTGTACGTTTGCATTAACTTCATTACCCCGCAGCTTCCTTTGTAGCCAAGCAATGTTGAACAGGTCACGTCCGCTGCTTTTAGGTGGCGGCAGGGCGAAGAATGGTTCAGCGAGCATTTGTTCCAGAAGTGCGGGCAGCACTTTGCCGGATGCTGCCCATGCTCCGTTATCGTCATAGGGCTTGCCTTGGTGTTGCATACACCAGGCGTCCATCAGCAGGTTGCCGGGGCCACAGTCGAAGCCGGAGGTGGCGGTGCGGGGCGGCAGGTTGGTCAGATTGCTGATGCCGCCGATGTTGACGATGACGCGGTGGATGTCTGGATGACGCAACACATGATCATGAAACGCGGGAACCAGCGGCGCTCCTTGCCCACCTGCGGCGATGTCGCGGCTGCGAAAATCGCTGACCACGGTGATGCCGGTCAATTCAGCGAGTAATGCTGCGTTGCCGATTTGCAGGGAATAGCCGTGCTCGGGACAATGGCGGATAGTTTGGCCATGGCAGCCGATAGCTTTAATTTCTTTGTTGGAAGATTTTGCTTGAGCGAGCAATGACGAAACTGCCGCGGCATACATTTTTGCCAGCTGATTGCCGATGGCCTGCGCCTGATGCAACTCATTGTGACTGGGCAGGTGCAACGCCAGCAAGGCATTTTTCAGAACGTCGTCAAAGGGCTGATAGTATTTGCCGAGTTGCAGCGGTTTGGGCTGGCTCAAATCGACCAGGACGGCGTCAATGCCGTCCAGACTGGTGCCTGACATCAACCCGATGTAGAGTTCAGGCTGTGGCACTGGTTAATTAGTCGAGTTTAGCGAGGTTGGTGTTACGCAGCAGGTTCAGGCGCGCAACGAAGTCGTCTGCCACGGGTTGAAACGTGGCGAGGTAGGCACTGTCAATGGGCTTTGCATCAGGCAAAGCAACACGCAGTGGGTCATGTTGCTGGCCGTTCACCCTGAATTCATAATGCAAGTGAGGTCCGGTTGTTAATCCGGTCATGCCGACGTAACCGATGACATCGCCTTGAGAGATACGCTGCCCCCTGTGCAAATCCTTGGCAAAGCGCGACAAATGGCCATATACCGTGGTGTAGCGGCCTTGATGATTTACCATAATGACATTGCCGTAGCCGCCTTGGTGACCAACCATGGAAACGATTCCGTCAGCCGTCACTCTGACTTTGGAACCCATGGGCGCGGCGAAATCCGTACCCTTGTGCGAGCGCCATTTGTTGAGTATCGGATGATAACGGGAGGTAGAAAAACGTGAACTCACACGCGAAAACTCGATGGGAGAACGCAGAAAGGCTTTGTGTACGCTCTTGCCTTCCGGGGTGTAGTAATCACCATGCTGCTCATCTTTCTGGAAATAGATGGCACGATAAACTCGTCCTTGATTGATGAATTCAGCGGCCTGGATTCGGCCTGTGCGGAGCAAGGCACCGTCGCTGTATGTCATTTCATACATCACGGTGAATTTGTCACCCTTACGTAAATCATGGTGAAAATCGATGTCGCCGCTGAAAAGCTCGTTCAATTGGTTGGCGGCCGCTTCTGGCATGCCGGCATCGTCAGTGGCCGCATATAAATTGGTCTTGATTTCGCCGGTACGCACGAACAATCGCTTTTCCAGTTGTGCGGGCAAGGTCTTGGTTTGGAAAACGCCATCCTGCTTTCCAATTAATATCTGCGTGGCATTGCCGCCGAGATAATGCAATGCGATCAAGCCACCTGAGGCAGTGGTTTCCGCTTGTATTTCAGTGCCGACCGGCAGTTTGCGGAAAGATGAGGCTTCGGCGGCTTTGCGCAAATAGTCACTGGCGGCAACATCGTCAATGCTCAGGCGGTGTAGCAGTTCATCCACGGTATCGCCACGTTGCACGCGTTCATTGCGCCAGTAGCTGGCTGAGGCAGTCGCGTCAACGGTGGTTGGGAATAATGCAATTTCTTCGATGGCAACTTGGGTCGAGGCCAGATCAAGGTCACTTTGTGGGACCAGGCCGAAAGCGGTGACGACGCCCAACAACGGCAAGGCGGAGAGAGCCACAAACCAGCGCAGCTTTCTCTTCTCTCCCGGCATTTTGTGTTCTTGGCCGAACGGATTTTGATTTTGAGTTAACATTCGTGCCTCCTTGAGTTGCTTTGTTCTGGCAACGTTTGTGTTTATGATTGGTTCACACTTTACCAGATAAGGGGTATCAGCTCAAAACCGAACTGATGGGTGGCCAAACCCGACCGATGAGTGGTTAACAGAACGGAAATGAGTAACTAGTTCCCTTTTTATGCTTGAACTTGATGATGAATTATGACTGAAATGACACTTCCCGACGCGTTGGAGCAAATCAAGCGCGGTACTCACGAGCTGCTGCTCGAAGGCGAATTGAATCAAAAACTCGCGCTGGGACGCCCATTGAGGGTCAAAGCGGGCTTTGATCCGACCGCGCCGGATTTGCATCTCGGCCATACGGTGTTGCTCAACAAGATGCGCCAGCTGCAGGATTTAGGTCATCATGCGCTGTTTCTGATTGGCGATTTCACCGGGATGATAGGCGACCCGACCGGGAAAAACACGACCCGTCCGCCGTTATCGCGTGAACAGGTTCTGGCAAATGCCCAGTCGTACCGCGACCAAGTTTTCAAGGTGCTCGACCCGGATAAGACCGAGATCGTGTTCAACTCCACCTGGATGGATAAATTCAATGCTACGGATTTAATCAAGCTGGCGGCCACCCATACTGTGGCACGTATGCTGGAGCGTGACGATTTCGGCAAGCGTTACAAAAGCAACCAGCCCATCGCCATCCATGAATTCATCTATCCGCTGGTGCAGGGGTATGACTCCGTGGCGCTCAAGGCAGACATCGAATTAGGCGGGACAGATCAAAAGTTCAACCTGCTGATGGGACGAGAACTGCAGAAGCATTACGGGCAACCTGCGCAGTGCATACTTACCATGCCGTTGCTGGAAGGTTTGGATGGCGTAAATAAAATGTCCAAGTCGATGGGCAATTACATCGGCATCACCGATACACCGCAAGATATGTTCGGGAAGCTGATGTCGATTTCCGATGAGCTGATGTGGCGCTATCTGGAGTTGCTGTCATTTGAGCCGTTGAGTGCAATCATCAAATGGCGGAACGAAGTGGTGCAGGGCCGCAATCCTCGTGACATCAAGGTGTTGCTGGCTCAAGAGATCGTGGCTCGCTTTCATACACAACATGCCGCCGAAGCGGCGCTGGCAGAATTTGAAGCGCGCTTTCGTCAGGGCGTATTGCCGGACGACATGCCAGAAGTCACGATTTCTGCACCTGATGGCAGCATTGCTGTGCCGCAACTGCTCAAGCAGGCGGGTCTGGTGGATGGCACTTCCGAAGCAATGCGCATGATCCAGCAAGGTGCCGTCAAGCTGGACGGCGAGCGCGTCAACGACAAAAGTACAGTTGTCGAAGCAGGGAGAGTTGTAGTGGCGCAGGTTGGCAAGCGAAAGTTTGCCCGAGTGACAGTTGGTTAATTTACGGTGTCATGCAAGCGCGACAGCAATAACTTAATGGGGTGTTGTGTTAAATAAGCTCGGTAAATATGAGATCAAGCGTGAACTCGGAAGGGGTGCAATGGGCATCGTCTACGAGGGCTTCGATCCTTTTATCGAGCGCACCGTAGCCATTAAGACAATTCAGAAATCCATGATCGACAAATCCGAGGCTCACGAGATACTGGGCCGATTCCGTCGCGAAGCACAGGCGGCGGGGCGGCTCACGCATCCCAATATTGTTTCGGTTTATGAATATGGCGAGGATGGCGATGTGGCTTTCATCGCCATGGAGTTCATCGTTGGCATAGAGCTGAAGGAGCACTTCGACAAGACGACGCGATTTCAAATAAGTGACAGCGCACAAATTATGACCCAGCTTCTTGGGGCGCTTGATTACTCGCATACCCGCGGTGTGGTGCACAGGGATATCAAACCTTCAAATATCCTGATCACCAAAGACGGGCAGGTAAAGATCGCGGATTTCGGCATAGCAAAGATCGAGTCTTCTGACCTTACACAAGTTGGAACCGTGTTAGGCACGCCATCTTATATGTCGCCAGAACAGTTCATGGGGCAAACCGTGGATCGCCGCAGTGATATTTACTCTGCGGGTGTCATTCTTTATCAGTTTCTCACTGGAGAACGGCCATTCACCGGCAGCAATATGACCATGATCATGCATAAAGTCATGCATCAGGAACCTACTCCTACAGGTGAACTCAATCCCGACCTGCCGGAAGCGCTGCATAAGGTGGTAGAGAAAGCGATGGCCAAGCGACCTGAAGACCGTTTTCAGACGGCGGCAGAATTTATAAAAGCGTTAAAGGCCGCAGTGGAATCAGTGGCTACTGCAGCCGCTTCTTCGGAAGTGACGTTGGAAATATTAAATTCAGCGAAAAGCTTGCATAAAAAGGGTATCGGTCAAAGCTTGATCGCCGATTTTAATATGGAGGATTTTGAGGCGCGCTTAAAAGAGGTGCAGCAAGAGGCC
Source organism: Gallionella sp. (assembly GCA_025350405.1). GTDB lineage: Bacteria > Pseudomonadota > Gammaproteobacteria > Burkholderiales > Gallionellaceae > Gallionella. The sequence continues at coordinate 13,785 of JANXXX010000161.1, read as the reverse complement.
GACCGCAAATCCGGTATGGCGAATTTCGATGAACAACCGGATAATTCTTTACGGGAAATCAACCAGGAATTTCTTCGATTGAGTCCAGCTAAAAAGGACGAAATGACGGTAGTCGCAAAACCGGCCACTAACACATCTACGTTGCAGAGAACTCAGTCTGGAGCGGGCGAGTCAGGTCTGCTTGCCGGACTGGCGCGAGAAGCGAAAGAGAGGGTGGTTTCCAAGCAGGCTATTTTGAAGGCAAGCCAGGCCAAGGCTGGAGGTGTGGGTGAAGCGCTAAACAGGATCGTCAATTTTTTCAATCCGTTTATCCGGCATGCAAACAATGTGGAGCCGACGATAAACCGGGTTTATCGCTATGATGCGCGAACGGTCTATGCCAATCTGAAATGGAAAGATGCAACTATCGAGTCCCGTAAGCAGAGCCTTTCCGATACGGCCCTTACGGATCATGTCACATTCAGCGTTAACCTGTGTGCTCCGGAGCCTGTGCTGCTTAAACGCCCGTGGGGACCGCTCGAAACTTTAAAAAAGGAATTGCATCATCTGCGGTTGCGCGTGATTGACGATTTGGAAACGGCCAATAAGAAGCCGAAGCAAGAATGGCTTGAGGCACAGTTAGCGCCAGACTTCCCTATGCAGGTCAGGTTTCAGGGTAACTATAACGAAAGTAATATCGATGTGATGTGTCGCAACCTCGAAGCTTTCGGTATCGCTGCCTATAAACTCGCACCTGACGATGTGACCCCAGCGTTTTTGGACGATTTTGGCCTCTTTCTCCTTGGACGCTCAGATAAGCTACCAGCACAATTGCGGCGTGTTTAGCATTTGCGCAAGCGCGGGGATGGAGTTTAAAGCGCATTTCTGCCTGGGGTGCCCACGAACTACGGTACACGCATAGAAATTCCCCTTTGCCAACCGGGCAAGTTTTCTGTATTCTAGTAAATTGTTAGACCCTAAGTTCGACAGGCCTCCGGATTATGAGGCTTTCCCCAATCTGTTTATTTTTAAGGAAGTCATGATGAAAACCATTTTTACTCTGCTGGCTATGCTGGCGTTTTCCAGTGCCGCTATCGTAGTTCCTCAATCAAGCGCTTTTGCCGCCAGCCAGTACCCCAACAAAGGTAAAGTGTTGGAAGTATTTGATGCCTCGATTTACACTTACATGCAAGTTAGCACCGACAAGGGCACAATCTGGCTTGCAGCCTCCAAGACCAGTGTCCCCAAAGGCGCCACCATCAGCTTTCCTGACGGCGCGGAGATGACCAACTTTACCAGCAAGTCGTTGAACCGCACATTCGACAAGATTATTTTCCTTGATAAAGTAAAAGTAGAAAAAGCAGAAAAAGCAGAAAAGAAATAAATCGCATTCTCTGCCCGAAACCCCGGTTCACTACCGGGGTTTTTTATTGGCGGTGCGCACACTCACCATATTTAGAAAGCATAAATGAAATTATATTATTCACCCGGTGCCTGCTCACTGGCCTCGCACATCGCGCTGTATGAAACCGGGCTGCCGTTCGAGATTGACCGGCTGATCAAAACCTCCAAGATGACAGTCGGCGGCGAAGACTTCATGCAACTCAATCCCAAAGGTTATGTGCCGGCCATCAAGCTGGATGACGGCAGCGTCCTGACCGAAGGCGCAGCCGTGTTGCAATACATCGCCGACCAAAAACCCGATTCGGGTCTTGCGCCCAAATGCGGCACGATGGAACGTTATCGCCTGCAGGAATGGCTGACCTTCATCAGCAGCGAGATCCATAAATCGTTTAGCCCGATGTTCAACAAGGATGCGACAGACGAAGTAAAAAACTATGCGCGCAATCATTTGAACAAGCGCCTGGTTTATGTGGAAACGCAGTTGGCAAATACGCCCTTTTTGATGGGCGACCGTTTCACCGTGGCGGATGCGTATCTGTTCGTGGTGGTGAGCTGGAGCAATCATGTCGGTTTCGACCTGACTCCATTCCCGCGCATCAAGGATTACCTGGCGCGTATCGCGGCACGGCCTACGGTGCAGGCGGCCATGAAAGCAGAGGGTTTGCTGAAGTAATTGTTGCCAGCCAGGCTTGCAAACAAAAAGCCGCATCGCTGCGGCTTTATATTTTTCTGCGACCGGATTTAGCCAGCCAGTTTCTTCTTCAACACCTCGTTCAACTGCGCCGGGTTGGCCTTGCCCTTGCTGGCCTTCATCGCGAGTCCGACGAAGAAGCCAAAAACTTTTTCCTTGCCGCTGCGATACTCGGCCACTTGAGCCGGGTTGGCGGAGATGATCTCGTCCACGATCTTCTCGATTGCGCCGCTATCGGATACCTGCTTCAAGCCCTTGGCTTCAATGATGGCATCAACGCTTAAATCAGCAGTAGCGCTGGAAGAGGCAGTGGCATGAGCTTCTAGAGAAGTCCACAAGGTGCGAAATACCTCTTTCGCGCCAGAGTTGGAGAGGGTGCCATCCGCGATACGTTTGAGCATGTCGCCGAGTTGCTGCGGCGTGATCTGGCATTGCGTTATATCCAGCCCGTTGCGGTTCAATTGAGCGCTGACTTCGCCGATCAGCCAGTTTGCGCACATCTTCGCATCGTTGGGTACGGCAGCCAGTACGGTCTCGAAAAAGTTCGCCATCTCGCGCGAAGCCGTGAGGATGCTGGCATCGTAAGCAGATAGCCCGAGGTCATTCACATAACGCGATTGCTTGGCCTGCGGCAACTCCGGCAGCGTGTCACGCACTTGTTCGAGCATCGCGGGTGTGATATCCAGCGGCAACAGGTCGGGATCGGGGAAGTAGCGGTAATCGTGCGCCTCTTCCTTGTTGCGCATCGCGTGAGTTGTGCCTTTGTCCGCATCGAACAATATCGTGGCCTGATGGATCTTGCCGCCGTTCTCGATGGTGTCGATCTGCCATTGCACTTCGTAGTCGATGGCCTGCTGCATGAACTTGAACGAGTTGAGATTCTTGATCTCGCGGCGCGTGCCGAGAGGTTCACCGGGACGGCGCACCGACACGTTCACGTCGCAGCGGAACGAGCCTTCCTGCATGTTGCCGTCGCAGATACCGATCCAGCGCACCAGCGAGTGCAGGGCTTTGGCATAAGCCACTGCCTCGGCAGCCGAACTCATGTCCGGTTCGGAAACGATCTCCAGCAGCGGTGTTCCGGCGCGATTCAAATCTACACCGGTAACACCTTGGGACTCACCGTGTACCGACTTGCCCGCATCCTCTTCCAGGTGGGCGCGGGTGATGCGCACCACTTTTTCGTATGATTTGGCGTTGCCGGAAAGCGGCTCGACCTGAATCGTCAACGCGCCCTTCCCCACCACCGGCAGATCGAACTGGCTGATCTGGTAGCCCTTGGGCAGATCGGGATAGAAATAATTCTTGCGCGCAAACACCGAACGCGGCGCGATGTGTGCGCCGACCGCGAGGCCGAACTTGATCGCGCGTTCCACCGCGCCCTTGTTCAATACCGGCAGCACGCCCGGCAGCGCGATGCTCACCGCGTCGGCCTGCGTGTTCGGCTCGGCGCCGTAGGTAGTGGAGGCGCCCGAAAATATTTTTGTGTTGGTCGAAAGCTGGGTATGCACTTCCAGCCCGATGACGGTTTCCCACTGCATTGTTAACCCCTTTTTGCCACAGAGAACTCAGAGATCACAGAGAGTGCGCGGATAATTTTCTCTGTGTACTCTGTGGTCTCTGTGGCTAATTGTTTTTCAAATCCCATTCGGCTGCCTCGTATGCCAGTCGGTCGCGAGTTGATATTTGTGCGCGACGTTCAGCATCTTTGCCTCGGCGAAATAGTCGCCGATGATCTGCAGCCCGACCGGGCGACCGTTGCTGCCGAAGCCCGCCGGGATCGACATGCCGGGCAGGCCGGCCAGATTTACCGCGATGGTGTAAATATCGGACAGATACATTTGCACCGGGTCGTCACCCTTTTCGCCCAGATTGAAGGCTGTGCTCGGGCTGGTCGGCCCCATGATGACATCGCATTGTTTGAACGCATAGTCAAAATCCTGTGCGATCAGGCGGCGGATCTTTTGTGCCTGCAAATAATACGCGTCGTAGTAACCGTGCGATAGCACATAAGTGCCGATCATGATGCGGCGTTTCACTTCTGCACCGAAGCCCTGCGCGCGGCTCTTTTCGTACATCTCGGTGAGGTCGCTATATTCCGGCGCGCGGTAGCCGTAGCGCACGCCGTCGTAGCGCGACAAGTTGCTCGATGCTTCCGCCGGAGCGAGCACGTAATAAACCGGCACCGCCAGTTTGGAATTCGGCAGGCTGATGTCGACGATGGAAGCACCGAGCTTTATATATTCGGCGATCGCCGCGTTCACACAACCGGCAACATCCTGCGCCAGGCCTTCGGCGAAGAATTCTTTCGGCAGGCCGATGCGCAGACCGGCCAGCGGTTTGTTCAAGTCGCGCGCGTAGTCTTCCTTGTCGCGTGGCAGGCTGGTGGAGTCGCGCGCGTCGAAGCCGGTCATCACGTTCAGCAGCAGCGCCAGATCCTCCGCGCTGCGCGCCATCGGCCCGGCCTGATCCAGGCTGGAGGCAAACGCGATCATGCCGTAGCGCGACACCGTGCCGTAGGTCGGCTTGATGCCGGAGATGCCGCACAGCGCGGCGGGCTGGCGGATCGAGCCGCCGGTGTCGGTGCCGGTCGCGGCCGCGCACAGACGCGCCGCTACCGCGCAGGCTGCGCCGCCGGAGCTGCCGCCGGGAACGGCGTTGCGATCCCAGGGATTCTTCACCGCGCCGAAATAGGAGGTCTCGTTGCTCGAGCCCATCGCGAATTCGTCCATGTTGGTTTTGCCCAGATTCACCGCGCCGGCATTGTTGAATTGCGCGATGACATGCGCGTCATAGGGCGCGATGAAATTTTCCAACATCTTTGAGCCGCAAGTGGTGCGCCAGCCCTTGGCGCAAAAGATGTCCTTTTGTGCGATGGGGATGCCGGTGAGCGGCTGCGCTTTGCTGCCTGCCAATAGCGCATCAGCCGCGCGTGCTTGCGCCAGGCTGGTTGAGGCATTGGTGGTGATATAGGCATTCAGCGCAGGGTTGAGCGATGCGATGCGGTCGAGGTAGAGCTGCGTCAGTTCGACACTGCTGATTTTTTTGGCGCGCAGCGCGCTGCCGAGTTGTTGTAAACTGGAATTAAGCATAGCTGGTACTATTCGATGACTTGCGGAACGAGATACAAGCCGGATTCGACTTGCGGCGCAATGGACTGGAATAGCTCACGTTGATTGGTTTCCGTCACCACATCTTCACGCAGCCGTTGTGACACATCCTGTGCATGCGACATGGGCACGATACCTTGGGTATCGACAGCCTGCATTTCGGCGATCAGGTCAAAAATGCCGGATAGTTGCGAGCGCGCGGACTCGATCTCCGTTTCGTTCATAGCCAATCGCGCTAGGCGGGCGACTTTCTGGACGTCAGCTTTGGCCAATAACATAGTAGGGGACATAGAAAAACTTTATTGAAATAAGGCTAATAGGGTATCATACAAGGGTTTATTGGCGCACCTCTTTGACTACAGGACACGACATGTTTGGATTATTAAAAGGCTATTTTACTAATGATTTGGCGATTGACCTCGGTACGGCGAACACCCTGATCTGGGTGCGCGGACAAGGCATCGTGCTGAATGAACCTTCGGTGGTGGCGATACGCCAGGAAGGCGGGCCGAATGGCAAGAAGGTGATCCAGCAGGTCGGGCTCGCCGCCAAGCAGATGATGGGGCGCACGCCGGGCAGCATCACCGTGATCCGCCCGATGAAAGATGGTGTGATCGCCGACTTCACTGTCACCGAATTGATGCTCAAGCATTTCATCCGCAAGGTATACAAAGCGGGTATTTTCAGTCCCAGTCCGCGCATCGTGATCTGTGTGCCGTGCGGTTCCACGCAAGTGGAGCGGCGTGCGATCCGCGAATCGGCCGTTGGTGCCGGTGCGCGGCGCGTGGAGTTGATCGAGGAGCCGATGGCCGCGGCGATCGGCGCCGGTCTGCCAGTGGAAGAGGCGACCGGATCTATGGTGGTGGACATCGGCGGCGGTACCACGGAAGTAGGCGTGATCTCATTGGGTGGCCCGGTGTATTCCGGCTCGGTGCGCGTCGGCGGCGACAAGTTCGACGAGGCGATCATCAATTACATCCGCCGCAATTACGGCATGTTGATCGGCGAAACCACTGCCGAAGAGATCAAGAAGACGATCGGTTCCGCCTTCCCCGGCTCTGAGGTGCGCGAGATGGAGGTGACCGGGCGCAACCTAGCCGAAGGCGTACCGCGCAGCTTCACGATTTCCAGCAATGAAGTGCTCGAGGCGATGACCGACCCGCTCAACAACATCGTCAGTGCGGTGAAGACGGCACTCGAACAAACCCCGCCGGAACTCGGTGCGGATATTGCCAACAAGGGTATGGTGTTGACCGGTGGTGGAGCGTTGCTGCGCGATCTCGATCGATTATTGATGGAAGAAACGGGTTTGCCGGTGCTGATCGCCGACGACCCGTTGACCTGTGTGGTGCGCGGTTCCGGCATGGCCCTCGAGCACATGGACAAGTCGACCAGCATTTTCACCACCGAATAATTTACATTAGCTAACAGGGTGCCGAAGAACGCAGTTATGCCGAGCGTAATGGTTTTTCATCATCCTGCTAATTCTCCAATATCTGCGATGGAATGTAGTTGATAGACGGTACGCAATCTTTCCGGTTTTTCAATCGCGGCCCCAGTCCGGTGGCGCGGTTGGTATTTTTTGCCGTGCTCTCGTTGTTGCTGTTGTTCGTGGACGCCCGTTATCGCTATCTGGAATCGACGCGCAGCGCGTTGTCGGTATTGGTCTCGCCGATACAACAGCTGGCGACCTTGCCGGGTGCATTATGGCAACAGGCCAGCGATTTCTTCGTAACGCAGAGCATGCAACGCGATCTGATAAAACAGAATGAAGATCTAAAGCTGCGGCATGAGAGCGATGCCGCGCAATTGCTGCTGCTGCAAGCCTTGCAATTGGAAAATCAGCAATTGCGCAATCTGAATGGCCTGCCGATACGCGACGAATTCACGTCCCAGTTAGCCGAAATCATTTATGCCGAACGCGACGTATTCAAACGCAAAGTGCTCATCAACAAGGGTGCCAATGCTGAATTGCGGGTTGGGCAGGTGGTGATGGATGACATTGGTATCGTCGGGCAAATCACCCGCGTCTATCCCTGGCTTTCCGAGGTCACCCTGATTACCGAAAAAGATCATGCAGTGCCGGTGCAAGTGCTGCGCAATGGATTGCGCACCATCGTGTTTGGCGCGGGAAATACCAGCCAATTGTCGCTGCGTTATATGCCGACCAGTGCGGATATTCAAGACGACGATGTGTTAGTCACCTCCGGTATAGACGGCATTTACCCGCCGGGCATCCCGGTCGCCAAGGTGGTCAAGATCGAACGCGATCCCGCCTATCCCTTTGCGCATGTAACCTGTCTGCCGCTGGCGGGAGTGGATAAACACCGCAATCTGCTGATTTTGTCCAGCTTGCCAAAATTACCTGAGCGTCCGGATGAAAAGTCTGCGGCGGCAGAGGCCAATAATCGTGTGAAGGCCAGGAAAAATAATTAGATGCCCTACCAGTACAGCAAACCTGAAATCCAACGGCCAGTCAGCAATACCTTTATCATTTTAAGTGCTTTGGCCGCGCTGTTTTTGAACGGACTGCCTTGGGAGGGTATTGGGCTGATGCTGCGTCCAGACTTTGTGGCGTTGGTCATACTGTATTGGTGTACGCACAAACCGCTGCGCGTCGGGATCGGATTGTCATGGGCGGTGGGTATACTCGCCGACGTGGCGGATGCCAGCCTGTTTGGCCAGCATGCACTTGCGTATACATTGCTCGCTTTTGGTGGTGTGGTGCTGCATCGCAGGTTGCAGATGTTTGATTTGCGCCAGCAGACCATACAGGTGTTCTGGATATTCGCGCTGACTTACGCCGTGTATGCGTTGGTGAATTGGCAAGCGAATGGCTATGTGGTGTGGCTGTATTTCCTTGGTTGCATAACGTCCACTTTGCTGTGGATACCACTCAGCATCATGCTTCAGGCAATGCAGCAAAAGAGAGTGGACAATAATCACCCATGAAGAAGCGCGTTGAATTTAAAAATCATCAGCGCGAGATTTTTCACTTCCAGTTACGGCTGGTCGTCGGCATCGGTTTTGTTTCGGTGTTGCTGGCAATTCTGCTGGTGCGCTTCTTCTATCTGCAAGTGGCGCGCCACAACTACTACCAGACGTTGTCGGAAAGTAACCGCATCGCCATCATCCCGATCGTTCCCAATCGCGGTCAGATACTCGACCGCAACGGCGAGGTGCTGGCGCACAATTATTCAGGCTACACGCTGGAGATAAACCAGAACAAAACAGCAGATATTGAGGCCACCATCAACGAACTTTCCACGCTGGTCGAGATTACCAACAAGGATCGCAAACGTTTTAAAAAACTGCTCGCTGAAAGCCACAATTTTGAAACGCTGGTGATCCGTAATCGCTTGAGCGATGAAGAGGTCGCGCGTTTTGCTGCGCAGCAATATCGCTTCCCGGGGGTCGAGATCAAGGCGCGATTATTCCGTGATTATCCGTTCGGTGAAAAAACTTCCCATTTGATCGGTTATATCGGGCGCATCAACGATGCCGAAGTGGATCAGCTTGAAGAAAATGATTTGGCGGCAAATTATCGCGGCTCGGATTATATCGGCAAAACCGGCTTGGAGCAGAGCTACGAAAGCGACCTGCACGGTACCACTGGCATAGAACAAGTCGAAGTGGACGCGGGCGGACGGGCGGTGCGCATGCTATCCCGCACCGCACCGGTTTCAGGCAATACATTGATATTAAGCATAGATGCAAAGTTACAGGAAATCGCCGAGCAATCATTCGGCGACTATCGCGGCGCGTTGATAGCGATCGACCCGAACAATGGCGAAGTGTTGGCCTTCGTCAGCAAGCCAGGCTATGACCCCAATCCTTTCATCGACGGCATCGACACGCAAAGCTGGGATGAGCTGAACAATTCGCCCGATGTGCCGCTCAACAATCGCGCGTTACGCGGCCAATACCCGCCCGGCTCGACCATCAAGCCTTTCATGGCGCTCGCCGGCTTGAATTTCCACACGCGCAAGCCAGAGCAAACCATCAGTGATGCGGGTGTATATTATGTGCCGGGCAGCAGCCGCCAATATCGCGATTGGAAAGCGGGCGGTCATGGCAGCGTGAACCTGTTCAAGGCCATTCAGATGTCCTGCGACACCTATTTTTATGGCCTGGCCATCGATCTGGGCATAGACAATATCGCCAACTATTTGTCGCGCTTTGGTTTTGGCAAGAAGACCGGCATCGATCTGGAGGGTGAAACTTCTGGTTTGCTGCCTTCACAAGAATGGAAGACGAAACGCTACCAGCAAATCTGGTATCCCGGCGACACGGTTTCAGTCGGCATTGGACAGGGTTATAGCCTGGTCACACCCTTGCAACTGGCGTTTGCCACCTCCACGCTGGCGAACAACGGTGTGGCATATAAACCCCACCTGGTAAAGGAGGTGCAAAGTTCCCGCAGCAGCGAAAATCGTTTGATCGCCACGGAACCCTTATATGATTTGAACATCGAGCCCAAGGATTTGGATTTGGTCAGGCGCGCCATGGTAGCCGTCACCCAACCCGGGGGCACGGCAGTATATGCTTCACTGGGGGCACCATACCACATCGCGGGCAAGACCGGCACGGCACAGGTGATCGCCATGAAGCAGGGCGAAAAATATGATGCCAAAAATGTCGACGAGCGACTTCGCGATCATGCCTGGTTTATCGCCTATGCCCCGGCCGAAAAACCTAAAATTGCACTGGTGGTGCTGGCCGAAAACGGCGGGCACGGCGGCGGCACAGCAGCACCCATTGCGCGCAAGGTGATGGACTATTACCTGCTCGGCAAAGTGCCGAAGCCATTGACCGATGCGGAAGTGAAAGGGGCCAAAGAACATGACTAAACGGCAGTTATGGATGCGTTTCATTGCGCATATCGACCGGCAGCTGTTGCTGGGTATCGGCCTGCTGCTGCTGACCAGCTTGCTGGTGTTGTATAGCGCCGACAATGCGAGCTGGGATCGCCCACTCAACCAGATGCGCAACATTGTGGTGGCACTCGTCTTCATGTGGCTGATCACCAATCTGCCTTTGCATTATTTGATGCGCACCGCCGTGCCGATTTATGTGCTGGGGATGGTGCTGCTGATCGGCGTGGCGCTGTTCGGCGAAATTAGCCACGGTGCGCGGCGCTGGTTGAACCTTGGCGTAACGACCATCCAGCCGTCCGAGCTGATGAAGATCGGCGTGCCGATGATGATGGCCTGGTATTTCGAAAAGCACGAAGCCACGCTGACGATGAAGAATTATTTTGTCGCCGCGCTGCTGTTGCTTATGCCTACAGCATTGATCGCACGCCAGCCCGATCTGGGAACAGCGTTGCTGATTACCGCCAGCGGATTTTATGTACTGTTCCTGGCCGGCCTGAGTTGGCGCGTGATAGGCGGGGTGACAGTCGCGGCACTCGCCAGCGCGCCGGTGCTGTGGAAGATGATGCACGATTATCAACGCCACCGCATCATGATGTTGTTCGACCCTTCACAAGATGCGCTGGGCAATGGCTATCACACTATCCAGGCGAGCATTGCGGTTGGCTCCGGCGGAATTTTAGGTAAGGGTTATTTGAACGGCACCCAGACACATCTTGATTTTCTGCCGGAGCGCACCACCGATTTTATTTTCGCGGTCTATTCCGAAGAGTTCGGTTTGATCGGCAACCTGTTTCTGTTGGCGCTGTATTCTTTTGTGGTCTGGCGCGGCTTTATCATCACCTCGCATGCCTCCACTTACTTCACGCGTTTAATGGCCGGCTCCATCACGCTGACCTTCGCCACGTATGCGTTCGTCAACATGGGCATGGTCAGCGGTATCCTGCCTGTGGTCGGCGTGCCGCTGCCATTGGTCAGTTACGGCGGCACGTCCATGCTGACGCTGCTGCTCGGCTTTGGTATGTTGATGAGCATAGAGACACACAAGAAATTGGTTAAGAGTTAATGAAATCACCAGCCCAGTGGCTGGTTAAGAGGAGATTGCATGAGCAAGAGAATCACAATTCTGGTATTGGCAACGTTGTTGCTCGCGGCTTGCGGCACTGCACCGAAACACAAGGCTGCAACGCCAGGCAGCACCGCACCGAATGGCGGCGGCTATCTCGCCGGGGACGGGCCGGGTACAGATGTCCCCGCTCACCTTGATGCGACACCGGATGCCGTGCCGAAGAACGAGCCATTGCACCGTTATGCCAATCGCCCCTATGTCGCGCTGGGCAAGACTTACAAGCCGCTGACCGTCGTTGGAAATTATAAAGAACGCGGCACCGCCTCATGGTATGGCAAAAAATTCAATGGCGAGCGCACCTCCAGCGGCGAGACTTATGATATGTATGCCATGACTGCCGCGCATCCCACCTTGCCGCTGCCCAGTTATGCGCGCGTGACCAATCTCGCCAATCAAAAATCCGTCATCGTGCGCGTTAACGACAGAGGCCCGTTCATCAACGACCGTGTGATCGATCTGTCCTATACCGCCGCCTATAAGCTGGGCATCCTAAGCAACGGCAGCGCGGAAGTCGAAGTGGAAAGCCTGGCTGCCAACACCCGTACAGCCCCCGTGGCTCCGATCGAGCCGGCGCAAAGCAAACCGCTGGAAAACAGCCTGCCAGCTTCCGCTGTTGTTGCTGCGCCTGTTGCGCCTGTGACACCGCCTGCAGCACTGGCATCACTGGAAAACAACGACGCTAGCGTGTACTTGCAGCTTGGCGCGTTTAAATCACAAGAGAGCGCGGAAAGTTTTATGGAGAAGATGCGCGGCGAGTTGAGCGGCACCGGAAAACAATTAAAATTATCCAACAAAGATGGATTGGTGCGCGTGCATATAGGGCCGTATGGTAGTCAGAGTGAAGCGCGGGGTAGTGCGGAGAGTATGGAGAGTAAGCTCGGCTTCAAGCCGATGGTGAATTTGCCGTAACAACAACTCCCTCTCCCCCTTGCGGGAGAGGGTTGGGGAGAGGGGTAAATCAAAACCGCCGGGGGTTGCCCGGCAGCAAGTTACTTTCTTTTGCTTCGCCAAAATAAAGTAACCAAAGAAAAGGCGACCCCGGTTTACCGCCCCTTCGGGGTACCCTGCGTTGCTCGACTGGTCAGGCGGCTGCGGAACTCGCACTACGTGCTCAGACAGTCCTCGCCGACATCCCCTGACCAGCCTGCGCGACTCGGCGGCGCACAGGGGAGAAAAGTGAAAACCGTTAAATCGTAGGGTGGGCACGTTGTGCCACCCTACTGGAGCACTTTAATTATTTCGGTGGAACCAATAATCGCCACGGTTCTATATTTAGCGCATCAGCAATTTTCTCGATATTACCCAGCGCAACATTCCATATGCAGCGCTCCACTGCAGAAATGTAAGTTCTGTCTAGTTCGCAACGGAACGCTAATTCTTCCTGTGAGATACCATTCTCAAAACGAATCCGCCGAATGTTATAGGCGAGTGTTCCCCTTAGTGATTTTTCGAACTGGCTATATTTGGGTTTGGAAACGCGCTTTCCCATAGCGCGCAGGATCTATTAGCGCAGTGTTTGATACCACGGAGTTTGCTTCTCATATGTATTCCGGTTAGTATAAGCTCGTTGGTCGATTGCTTGACTTCATTCAGGGAGAAAAAACATGCAACTGAGAATTTTGGTTTCAAGTATTGTATTGATGGCTGCCTCATCATTAGCAGTGGCAGATTCGGGTTTTTATGGCGCACTTGATTTGGGACAAAGCACCATGAATATTGATTGCAGCTTAGGGTCATTGACCTCACTGGGATTTACCAGCAGCACATGCAATGATAGGAACACATCTTTGCGCGCCGCAGTGGGCTACAATTTTAATGGCCATTTTGCAGCAGAGGGTAGTTATATTAATCTCGGTAAATATTCGGTAGTTGCCACCGGAACAAATTCCTTAAGTCAACCAATTTCTGCCACAGTAAATCAAGATGTTTCAGAAATTCAGCTTGCAGCCATTTTCTCCGAAGCAATCGCCGATAATTTTTCTTGGTTGGTAAAGGTCGGTCTAGCTAGATGGGACTTGAAAGGCACAGGCAATGTATCAGTTGCGGGTGTCGGGACGCCAATAAATGTGCCCTCAGCCACAGGTATCGATTTTCTATTTGGCGTAGGTGTAAAATACAATATCAACGAAAAAGTTGCTGTTCGTTTTCAGTATGATCGTCACAATGTTGGAGATTCAAATACACAAAAAAGCACGATCACTATGCCGAGCGCTGGATTGGTATTCAAGTTTTAACCGCAGCAAGAGTAGGATAGGTGGGTTAAGCACGGAGCGTGTATCCACCCTACCGATGCTACTGCAAAATTCAAAATTGCTAAGCCAGACTAGGCGTACGAAAAAAATCGCAGCGCCGCATATTCGTTATATGCAAGCAAGATTTTTTAAGTACAACAACGTATGGCGACGCAATTTTGAATTTTAGATGTACTGAACCTCAACCACTTCATATTCCCTCACCCCGCCCGGCGCCTGCACCTCGGCGATATCTCCGCTACTCTTGCCGATCAGCGCACGGGCAACCGGGGAGCTGATCGAAATCTTGCGGTGCCTGATGTCCGCCTCGTCGTCACCGACGATCTGGTAGGTGACCACATCGCCG
>JANXXX010000110.1 GCA_025350405.1 Gallionella sp. | reverse complement strand
TCACCCACAAAGGCAAGCGAATACAGCAAAGCTCTGGAACCCCCATCCGTGAAAAAGCGGAAGAGTACGAAGCAAAACTGAAATCATCCTTGTGGGAGCAGGAAAGGCTTGGAGCCAAGCCGATCTACCAGTGGAACGATGCTGTTGTACGGTATCTGAACGAGACGAAACATAAAGCCTCGCAAGTCAGCGATATTTATCATTTGCGCTGGCTGGATCAATACCTGAACGGCATCGAGTTGCAGGCAATCAAGCGGGATTTCAGTTTTGCTTCGTACTCTTCCGCTTTTTCACGGATGGGGGTTCCAGAGCTTTGCTGTATTCGCTTGCCTTTGTGGGTGAAACGAACCCACCAGATTGATGAGTCCTCACGCTTGTAGAGTGACATGGTAAATTCTCCTTTGTGTCACCTTCCAGCGTTCGCCATTTGGGAGAATAAAGCGAACGCAGATAAGACACAAGATCATCTTTGATAAATGCCCAACACTTGCCCGGCTTGGCTGCTGGAATCTTGCCAGCGCGCGCCTTGGCCTGAACCGTGACAGGGTGCATTTTTAGAAACGCAGCAGCTTCTTCAAGATTAAGCGTTTCCATCATCCCCATCCTTAGCCTTGCGGTAGGCTTCTGCACGCCCTTTAGCATGTTGTGCATCCAACTTGACGCGGTTGTTAATGGTGTTGAGTTTGCACCCCTTGAGCCTAGCTTTCCCCTCTACCTGATCCGCAATTGAAATGCCTTGCTGTTCAAAATAGGTCGTCGCATGAAAAAGGAATGTGCCCAAGCCTTCGTCCCAATCTGTGATGCCTTCACGTGCCATGAATGAGGAGATATAGCCCAAACCGCCCGGAATAATTCGCCCATCCTGTGGAAGGTTGCAAGATCGAATACGCTCAAGCGCCAATTGTGGTGTGCGTGTCCAGATGGCGGACTGAATCTCAGCCCATAACGGATTTGTTTCCCATCTGGATTTGTTGCTGTCGTTACCAATCTCAGTCAGGCGTAGCCAATCCTCTGTCAGGTATCGCCACAGCCCGCCAAGGTTGTCGAGCAGTTGCGGCACGGTTGCCACTCCCAATTCATGCAGGGCGGTACTGCCTGCCTGGAATTCTTGCCGCCATACCTGCTCACCCGGAAGCCAGCCCAATGCCTCCCACACCTTGAACAAGTAGGTCTTGTTGCTTGCCTCGACGATTTCCAGCACCTTGTCATAGGTTCTGGATTGAATTACACCACCTGCACCGATTGACCATCCGGTGAAACGATCCCCGCCTGTCCAATAAGCAGCTTTTTTCCGGGCACGTGTTACCCATTGCCGGACATTAAACTTATCCATTGGAATGTTGGGGATAAAGTCTACGCATACATCGGCACGGCTTACCTTGGCCAAGTCATGAACCTCACCGAGGCTATTCACGATAATGCGCAATTCCTCCTCGATTTTTTCAACCGGGTTAAAGGTAAGGTATTCGCTGCTGATCTTGGCGTAAGCCAATGGCAATTTCTTGCCCCGGCTGATCTGGATACGGAAGCGATCATCGGTGATGATGTATCGAAAATGCCCAGCGCCGTGTGCCGCTACATTAAACAGGCGATCAGCTATGGTGATCTGAGCAATGGATTGATCCTCTTCATCGTTGGACTGTGCGGATTTTTTCCTGTCCTCAAGGCTGTCATCCACCTCATTCGATAACTCCCCCTTGTAGGAAAGATAAAGAGAATCCACAGCACAGCGAAGAATCCGACAACTGGAGTCTTCTTCAGGAATGTATTTAGAGGGTACTCTGATAGTAGGTTGCGTACCCTCCGAGTCCTCGCCGTGCTCCCGTCCGTCCGGCGCGCGCACAGCGCGCGTTCGGGCGGGCGGTCGCCCGGCTGCGGCTTCATTAGTTTGTTGCTCAATTGAATCAATCATTTTTGAACTCCTTTGTTTGTTAGAGGAGTCCAGATAATCTTGCTTAAATCAGAATGAAAAAATATGGCCGGAGGGAGAAAAAATGGGGGTGAACGCTAGAGGGGTATTTCTAAGGCGCATGGTTGAGCCATTTATGGAAATGGGCGTTATTTGTCTTCACCCTTATTTTTTCGGGGTGCGCCACGACGACTACGGACATGCGGAGGTGCCACAACCTTTGCCCATTCACGGACAGTCTCATCCATATAGAAGCTTCCACCACCGTATTTCTGTATCAATTCGTCTTTCACGACTGAGGCAATGGTACGATCCGGCTCGTTCTGCCAAATCACTTTTGCAATCTGCTGACAAGCGATGCGAGCTTCCTGATTGGGACGCATTTTATCGGCCGCTTCTTCCATGGGGCTTGTTTCAGCAGGCGGCGATAGGATTTCTGAGGCCTGTTCTGGTTCTAGCTCATTAGGGGTGGGTTGAGAAGTGCCATCTGGTTTCTTTGTATCCATTGCATCCTGTTCTTCGCGCCATGCCTCCCAGTCCTCGGCTGTCCAATACTGCCTAATGTAATAATGCCCAGGGAGAATGTGACCTTCTGGCAGTTCATATTCCAGGTTCCAGCCGGGCGGGAACCAGAACTCTGGCAAAGGTGCATTTATGCGTTCGCACCATAGCTTGAAATCAAACCGCTCTACCTGCGCCCAATGCAGTAATTTGCGATTGTAGTGATTGCCATGAATACAAGCATAAATATCGTCGAGCCAGTGATATGCGGAGAATCCTTTTTCGTCTGGCCCGAAATCACGCTTTTCGAGAGAGATAGAACTGCATGCAAGGTCGCCTTTGAGGATAGCAAGCATCAGATTGCGAAAATGGTCTTCGACTTCAAGTGGGATGCGAAACCATAATTTTCGTGGATCGTGGCCAGCCAGGCGAAAGCTGATATCCCAAACTGATAACTCCTCAATTAATAGCGGCATCTAAATTCCTATAGAACAAAATGAGTCGGCTAATAACAAAACGCTGCTGTACAAGATAGAAGCGCAATACCTAAGAAAAATGATGCTACCATTTGCTTTAGAAAAACACGATAAAAATGCCGGCATCCAATATGTCGGTGCCGTATCAAGTTATGGGGGAACATGATTCATGGCGCGACTGACCGAACAAGAACAACAAGAAATCATCCGCTTTATGGAAGCGGGCAAACCGCTGCCGGACAAATACCGTTTTTTGCTGTTCGAGGAAAAGCGCGAGGTCGAGCTGGTGTGGAACGGCAAGACCGGCGAGGTTTGCAACGTGGTGCTGCCGTTTCAGACCATCGAACAGGTGGATGAGCCGCGCTCGGAAAAGTTCGTTGCGGCGCAGGGCAGCCTGTTCGACCCCAGCACCGGGCGGCAGCTTCAGGGGTGGGCGAACAAGCTCATCTGGGGCGACAACAAGCTGATCCTCTCCAGCCTGAAAAATGGCCCGTTGCGCGACGAGATCGAAAAACAGGGCGGCATCAAGCTGATCTACATCGACCCGCCGTTCGATGTGGGTGCGGATTTTTCCATGGACATCAAGATTGGTGATGACACCTTTACCAAACGCCCCAACGTGCTGGAAGAGCTGGCCTACCGCGACACCTGGGGCAAGGGCGCGGATTCCTTCATCGCCATGATCTACGAGCGGCTGGTGCTGATGCGGGACTTGCTGGTGAGGATGGGAGCATTTATGTGCATTGTGATTGGCGGGTGAATTCGTTTATTCGCCTAGCCCTCGAAGAAATTTTCGGACGAGCACACTTCCAAAATGAAATTACTTGGATACGAACCAATGCCCATAATATGCAAACACAAGGCTATGCTCGGTCCCAAGAAACAATTTTCTTTACGACAAAATCCACCTCCTTTATTTTCAACGAGCAGCGCACAGAGTATGGCGATGCTCAACTTGGCCGATACAAAAAAGATGAGAGCGGGCGGTTATACACTGGGCGTGATATGACGTTCTCATCGGCTAATCCGAGCCGCCAGTTTGAGTGGCGAGGAACCAAGCCACCATCAAATCGCTCTTGGGGGTATCCTCTGGAAAAACTTGAAGAGCTTTGGTCTCAAGGCCGCATTTTGACTAAACAAGACGGGACTCCTCGACTTGATGGGTTAAAGGTTTACCTTGATGAAACAAAAGGTAAACCTCTGACTACTCTCTGGGATGATGTCGGTCGCATTGGCAATACCGCATCTGAACGTCTCGGCTACCCCACCCAAAAACCCGAAGCCCTGCTAGAACGCATCATCAAGGCATCATCTAATGAAGGCGACCTGATCGCTGATTTTTTCTGCGGTTCCGGCACCACGGCGGCAGTAGCCGAGAAGCTGGGGCGCAAGTGGATCACCAGCGACCTTGGCAAGTTTGCCATCCACACCACGCGCAAGCGCCTGATCGGCGTGCAGCGCCAGTTGAAGGCCGAGGACAAATCCTATCGCGCCTTTGAAATCCTCAACCTCGGCAAGTACGAGCGCCAGCACTACATCGGCGTGAACCCGAACTTGCGCGAGGCAGAAAAGCAGCAGCAACTGGAGGCGAAGGAAGCCGCGTTTCTGGATTTAATTTTGCGCGCCTACCGTGCAGAGAAGACCGACGGCTTTGCCACCTTCCACGGCAAGAAAGCCGGGCGGCTGGTGGCGGTGGGGCCGGTGAATCTGCCGGTGACGCGCCTGTTCGTGGAAGAGGTGATTCTGGAATGCCGCAAG
The DNA here is from genome assembly GCA_025350405.1 of Gallionella sp. Classification (GTDB taxonomy): domain Bacteria; phylum Pseudomonadota; class Gammaproteobacteria; order Burkholderiales; family Gallionellaceae; genus Gallionella. Next base: position 537 of record JANXXX010000110.1, on the reverse strand, counting down.
CAGCACATCACCAAGGTGGATATTCTCGGCTTCGAGTTCGAGATGGGCTTGTTCCCCAACGTGCTGGACGACGCCAAGGCCAAGGGTATCGACATTTCGCCCAAGTACATCCCCGCCGACGTGTTCGACAAGCGTGCGGTGGAAAAGAACCAGGTGGTGTTCCACGATGTTTCCTTCATCGAGGTGAAGCCGCATGTGAAGAAGAACAGCGTGGCGGTGGAGCTGACCGATTTCTCGGTGTTCTATTCGCAGGATTCCATCGCCGCCGCCGAAGCCTCGCTCAAGGATAAGCAAAGCAAGACCGTGGTGGAAAAAGGCCAGATCGTGAAGGTGAGCCGCGACAAGGACGGCATCGTCAGCCGCGAAGTGTTGACCAAGCAGTGGACGGACTGGATAGATTACTGGTCGGTGGACTTTGACTTCGAGAGCAAGCGGGAAATTATCCGCGTGAAAAACCCGGATAGCGGCGAGTGGCAAGAAGTCTGGACAGGCGACTATGTGTTCGAGAACGAGTGGCAATCCTTCCGCACCAAGAAA
>JANXXX010000085.1 GCA_025350405.1 Gallionella sp. | reverse complement strand
CGACGCCAGGGCGTACAACAACATGGGCATCGCCCTGCAAGATCTCGGGCAACTTAACGATGCCGTGACCAGCTACCGCCAGGCGCTCAAGATCAATCCTGCTTATGCCAAGGCGCATAACAACCTGGGCACCGCTCTGCAAGATCTCGGACAACCCGATGACGCGATAACAAGCTACCGGCGGGCGCTGGATATCAATCCGGATTACATCAATGCAAAAAGTCACCTGCTATTCGCCTTGAACAACACCACCAACAATGCACCTTCGTATTACCTCGAGCAGGCTCGCCAATACGGCCAAATGGTCGCCCAGAAAGTAACCGCGCGGTTTTCTGCCTGGTTATGCGCAGACCGGCCGGAACGCTTGCGGGTGGGCATGGTATCGGGTGACTTGCGCATTCATCCGGTGGGATTCTTCTTGGAAGGCATGCTCGCACAGCTTGATCACACCCGCATTGAACTGATCGCTTACCCCACCAATCCCGTGACGGACGAACTCACCGCCCGCATCAGGCCGCATTTCGCTGCCTGGAAGCCGTTGTATGGCCTGAGCGACGAAGCCGCGGCACGCCTGATCCACGCCGATGGCGTGCATGTGCTGCTGGATCTGTCCGGCCACACCGCCAAGAACCGCCTGCCGGTGTTTGCCTGGAAACCCGCTCCGGTGCAGGCCACGTGGCTGGGGTATTTTGCGAGCACCGGCGTGGCGGAGATGGACTACATTATCGGAGACAAGTGGATACTGCCCGACGGAGAGGAACATCACTTTGTGGAAAAGGGTTGGCGCTTGTCAGGCACGGTGCATTGCATGAGCCTCCCTCGCGAGGACATCCAGGTCGGCGAGTTGCCTGCCTTGCGGAACCGGTCGATCACGTTTGGTTCGCTGAACAACCTCACCAAGATGAACGATAGCGTCGTGGCATGCTGGGCGCGCATCTTGAGCGCGATCCCCGATAGCCGCCTGTATCTGAACTCGGGTACCTTGCGGGACCCTGCCGTCAGGAACAGCATCCTGGCGCGGTATGCCGCACACGGCATCGCTGCAGATCGCTTGATGCTGGAGGCGACTACCGGGCGCAGCGCGGCTTTGCATAGCTATAACAAAATGGACATCGCCCTGGATCCCTTTCCCTACCCGGGGGGCTCGAGCAGTTATGAGGCGCTATGGATGGGCGTGCCGGTATTGACGATGCGCGGCAGCAATTATATTTCGCACCTGGGCGAGAGCACCCTGCACAACGCGGGGTTGCCCGACTGGATAGCGGCAAACGAGGAGGACTATATCGCCAAGGCGATTGTGCTGGCCGGTGACAAGTCCAGGCTGGCCGCTCTGCGCGCCGGCTTGCGGCAACAGGTACTGGCATCGCCGTTGTTCGATGCCAAGGGCTTTGCACGCAGCTTCGAGGCGGCGCTGTGGGGGATGTGGCAAGCTTGGCGTGACACGCATCCATCGAATAACCAGACTTCCTAAATTTCGATCCTCGTCCCCATTTCAATGACACGGTTAGCAGGAATCTTGAAGAAGACCGCCGCGTTCATTGCATTTTTGGATAAAGCAATGAACAGGCTCTCGCGCCATTTGGCCATGCCGGGTTTCGCGCTAGGAACGAGCAGATCACGGGAAAGGAAGAATGAAGTGGTCATTATGTCGAAGGGTAAGCCGCTTATGGCGCACAACTCCAAGTCGGCTGGAATATCGGGGGTTTCCATAAATCCGTAAAACAGCCTCACCCAATAAAAATTCTTGCCCATATCTTTGATCAAATATCGATTACCCTTTGTGACATAAGGCTTGTCCTCGACGATTACCGATAGCAGAATGTTGCGTTCATGCAGCACCTGGTTGTGTTTTAGGTTATGCAACATGGCCGACGGCGCGCCCTCGCTGGTAGGGGTCAGGAATACTGCCGTACCCTGCACTCTCGACATGTCATCCACGCCGTCAAGAATTGTTTGCATCGGAACTGCCAGCCGCGCAATCTCGGCGAACAGCAACATCCTTCCCCGTTTCCATGTGGTAAGCACGGTAAAAGACACGGCGGCAATAGCAAGAGGAAACCAGCCGCCTTGCGGAATTTTGATCGCGTTGGCCGCAAAGTAGGTCATGTCCACGATCAACAGAACGGCGATCACGGGTATGGCGATAACCAATGGCCAACGCCATAGCAGCACGATAACGAAGGCGATCAGTATGGTGGTGATCGTCATCGTACCAGTGACGGCGATACCATAGGCGGCGGCCAGATTGCTGGAACTCTGGAAGGCAAAGACCAAAAAAACTACCGCCAGATACAACGTCCAATTAGTGAAGGGCACATAAATCTGCCCTTGCGCCTTGTCGGAGGTCTGGCGAATTTCCATGCGCGGCAGAAAGCCCATTTGCACGGATTGATTGGCTATCGAGAATGCGCCGGATATCACGGCTTGCGAGGCGATCACCGTTGCAGCGGTCGCCAGCAGCACCATCGGTATCAACGCCCATGCCGGAGCGAGCAGATAAAACGGGTTTTCGATGGCTTGCGGATTGTGCAGCAGCAACGCGCCCTGGCCGAAGTAATTCAACACCAATGCGGGCAGCACGAAAGAGAACCACGCGAAGCGGATCGGAAATTTACCGAAATGCCCCATGTCGGCATACAGGGCTTCCCCGCCGGTTATGACAAGAACGATAGAACCAAGCGCCAGAAAGGATACCCACGGGTCTGCGCTTAAAAAGCGAAAGGCATAGATGGGATTCAATGCCCATAGAACTTGGGGGCTTTGTGCTATGGCAATAATGCCGCACACCGCCAGACAGATAAACCATAACACCATAATCGGGCCGAATGCCATGCCGACTATACCGGTACCGCGTTTCTGGATGAGAAACAATCCGGTCAAGACGATGATCGTGATAGGCAGTATATAGCTCTTGAACTGATGCGAAACCAAGTCCAAACCCTCGACTGCCGAAAGCACTGAGATCGCCGGAGTGATCATGCCGTCACCAAAAAACAACGCGGCGGCGAACACCCCGAGCGCGGTGACGAACCATTTTAATTTGGGGTGTTGTGCGGTGAGCTCGCTCACAAGTGCCAGCAAGGCCAGTGATCCACCTTCACCATGATTATCCGCACGCAGAATGATCGCTACATATTTAAGCGATACCAGCAGCATGATGGTCCAGAACATCACCGATAACACGCCGAGGATATTGCTTTCTACGAGGGGCAGCGAATGAGAGCCGGTAAAAGTTGCCTGTATTGCATACAGCGGGCTGGTACCAATATCACCATACACCACACCGATTGCGCCCAGTACAAGGGTGGGTAATTTCTGTTTCGATTGCGTACTGCTCATTCCGTATCCTGTCCTATGGAAGAATGGGGCGGCACTGTACTCTGGTGTTAAATTGAATGCAATCTTAGTATGCTTATATATCTGGACACTGCGGGACATCCCCTCTATTTATTATTCCCAGAATTCACCTTATTTACTCCGCAACGGCCTGCACTGCTGCAGAAAACAGGCGGGTTGCCGAGATGCACTTGCCCCCCCCATCCTGTAAAGTTCAGAGTTTCTTATGCGTGCCGTCACACAGCACGCCGTTGGCACTGTGCTTGCAGCCGCAAAAATAAACAGTTCCGGCTTCTTTCGCCTTGTGTTCCACTGGCACAAAATCGCTGCCCTTGTGGCTGCCATCGCAGAACGGCTGTGTGGCGCTTTTGCCGCAGGAACACCACCAGTAACTTTTGCCGGCTTCCACTTCAATGGCAATGGGGGATTTTTGGGCGATGACGGGTTGCTTGTCTGACATTTTTAAACTCCTTTAAATTAACACACACTGAAACAAAATTCCCTCTGACGCGGGAGACCAACAAAGTTCATTCATTGAAAACAGGCGGGTAATGACTGACGCCATCTCTTTATTTATGCCGGCTATACGCGGCAGTAAATGCCAAGCGTAAACGGCGCAGGCTTTCTGTCATTCCGGTCAGCACTTGCGGTGACAATTGGGCGAAGGCATGCTCCATGTGCGCCAGATGCGCCGGAAAAATACGCGCAAATAATTTCTCTCCTTTCGGAGTCAACTTAACGATCTGGCTGCGCCCGTCGCTGGGCGAAGCGATCCGCCGCACCAGCCTCTTGTCCGCCAGTCGATCCACCACCCCGGTCAGCGTGCCTTTGGTGATCAGCGTTTTCTCCCCCAGTTCTTTGGTCGACATGCCGGGTGTGTTGCCCAAAGTGGCGACAATGTCAAATTGTGACGGTGTCAAACCAAGTGATCGGATATGCGCTGACGAATAAATCTCAAATGCCTGGTAAGTGCCGGACAACTCGCGCAACAATGGTAAAAAAACAGAAGGCGACATAAGATTAACTGGTTAATTCCTGCCAACATAATAGTTCTAACTAGAACCAATGTCAAATAACGCCTCTCATCGCCACATCCACGAATGCTTTGCCTAATTTAATCGATCATGAGTATAAAAAATGATCCGGATGACATCGCCGCAGGGGCATCTTCGTCGTACAATCTCTGGCACAATTGAATATTCGCAGCCTAAGATATATGTCAGGGGATCAAAGATTCATGCTTATTCGGAGACGCAATGGAAGAAAATAAATCAAGCAATGTCGTCTGGCACCATGCCACGGTAACCCGCGAGCGCCGCCAGGCATTGAATGGGCATCGAAGCGTGATGCTGTGGTTTACCGGCCTTTCCGGTGCAGGAAAATCCACGCTGGCCCATTCCGTCGAGGAACATCTGTATCAACTCGGTTGCCGCACTTTTACCTTTGATGGCGACAATGTTCGACACGGGCTCTGTTCCGACTTGGGATTTTCATCAGAAGATCGCGTCGAGAACATCCGCCGCGTAGGCGAAATGGCCAAGCTTTTTTTGGAAGCCGGTGTCATTGCACTTACCGCTTTTATTTCACCCTTCCGCTCTGACCGCGACAAAGTACGTTCACTGGTACCGCATGGCGAATTTTTGGAGATCTATTGCCGCTGTCCGTTGGAAGTGTGTGAAGAGAGAGATGTAAAAGGACTATACAAGCGGGCCCGTTCAGGGGAGATCAAAAACTTCACTGGCATTTCTTCCCCTTATGAAGAGCCAGACGACCCGGAGTTGGTTGTTGATACTGGCGTCCTGTCTTTGGACGAGTCGGTATTCAAGGTAGTTGAGTTGTTGCGCGAGCGTGGCGTTATCGGAAAAGGTAAGCATTGATCATGCAGGCAAGCATGGACTTACTGGAAAAGCTGAGGAGATCGCAAGGGAGGCAAGTGCTGCCATCATCGGCATTTATGCTCGGGATTTTTCCAGCGCGGGAAATGGTGGATAAATCTCCATGTTTCCTCGTGTGCACGAAGTGTAAATGGCATTAGATATTTGAAATGGAAAATGCCATGTATCTCTACATGGCATTGATTCTAATGGTGGGTCGTGGTGGACTTGAACCACCGACCAAAGGATTATGAGCTTTAAAAACGAAACAGATATATATTAATTAACAATGCCTTGCTTCACCCGCACTATTTTCTAAACAGTCACAAAAAGCATGAAAGTACTTGGTAGTTTTTTAATACAGTTACGATTTGGCTACGGCAATCATTTCGAATACTCAAATAGAATTTTACCATAGCCCGTTATAAATCATGTAAATGAATGCACTCTAGATCGGATGATCTGAACAGTAAATTTTTCGGCAAGGTCATTCGCAGATGCCCGCTATTCGGAAGTCAATCCGAGAAGCTAACCGGCGACTCCGTGCCCGATAAATGGGCTACTCAAATGATTTCCGTTACCGGCCTTACGATTGAATCAGGCAGCAACCAACACAGAAAGCAAACCTGACTCATGCCCTTTGGCCTTTGGCCGGATGACGATTTCGACATCCTTATCCAGTAAGGTGAGGAAGTGCAACAGCCGCTCTGAGGAAAAACGAGTTAGCTTGTAATGCTTGAGGTCTGAAATATGTGGCTGCGGAATACCGAACAGTGCAGCCGCTTTGGCTTGTGTAAGTTTTTG
>JANXXX010000083.1 GCA_025350405.1 Gallionella sp. | reverse complement strand
CCCGGTGCTCTCGGTGATTACCCTGGCGCTGCAACTTGTACAACATGGGATGGCAGCATTCCCGCCGCGCGAGCTTGGTGCAGCCCTTGAACGGTTGCGTTATGATCATCCTGCGCTGCAACTTTGAGGGGAGACCTCAGGATTAGAGCCCAATAAAACATGATGCATAATTTGTTACCAGCTCCGACAAAGAGAGACTCGCTTCCTGGAAGTAAGGGCTAAACGGTTTTGTCAGCACAACTTCAACCGCTGACCAATTGGACACACTCAGGGATGACGTTGTGCGCATCAAACCGCAAGCTCTCCTGCTTGACTTCGATTTGCTTGGGTTAAACGGATCGAACGGTTTGAAAAGCTCGGACAGTTTGAAAAAATTGAGCGCCGAGACCAAAATTATTATTTTGAGTGGTGCCATTTCAGAGAATGTTGAATGGGAGCTGTTTAAATTGGGTGTGCGGGGCTGTTGCGCAAACGATATAAAGCCCGAATTACTCAATCAAGTTGTCGAGGCTGTTCAGCAAGGTGAATTGTGGATGCGGCGAACGCTTGCTTGCCGTCTTATAGATGAATTTGGCAAAATAACAGGCAACAATAAAGCTTATCAAGCTTCCCTCGGTTAACAATAAACGGCAAGGGATCGGGGTAAGTTATTATCAGCCAGCCGATCTTTGCGGGGATGAGCGGTGACAAAGTGGGCTACCCCCGGTTGATGAAAAGATGGGGCTCCATCCCCACACTCCAGTTGCCTGCCTGATTGCGACAACCCCTACGCAGTAACGTGCTCCCGATTTTATTTTCGAAACAAAACAAATCTTCGCCACGAATTATCACCGGAAGTGTCCGTTGTTCAGAAAGGTATAAAGGATAGTCTGGTTGTGCGGATTATCCCGTCACTATCGCCTTGGCTATGTCCGACAACCCCATCACCCGGTCGACCCCGCCCAGCTTGATTGCCTCCCTGGGCATGCCGAACACCAAACAGGTCTCCTCATCCTGGGCGACAGTCTGTGCACCGGCATCATGCATCTCTTTCAATCCTCTGGCACCATCGTCACCCATGCCGGTCATGATGATGCCGATAGCGCTCTTTCCGGCTATTGTCGCCATCGAGCTGAACAGCACGTCCACCGAAGGGCGATGGTGGTTGACACGCGGGCCGTCCTTAATTTCGACCTGGTAATAAGCGCCGCTGCGCTTGAGCTGCATGTGCTTGCCACCGGGTGCGATCAGGGCCAACCCAGGCATCACCCTGTCATTGTTCTGCGCCTCCCTGACCTCGATTTCGCACAAGGTGTTTATGCGTGCTGCAAAGGCTGCGGTAAATTGTTCCGGCATGTGCTGCACGACAACGATGCCGGGGCAGAACTGCGGCAGGGCAGTGAGCACTACTTCGAGCGCCTGGGTTCCCCCGGCGGAGGTGCCGATGGCGACGATGCGCTCGGCAGCCCCCGCCACCGCATGCGCCCTGTCTGTGGGTGTCCTGGCATCGGGCAGCTTGGGTTTCACTTTGGGCAGCATCACCGGCAGTTGCCTGAAGCGGCCAACCCTGGCTTGCGATGCCTCCTTGACCGCCATGATCAGATCGGGTGCGGCGTCGCTGAGAAATTTCATCAGGCCGGTCTTCGGCTTGGCTATCACAGTCACGGCGCCGGCATCCAAGGCCTGAAGGGTGGCGGCTGTAACGCGTTCGGTAAAACTCGAGCAGATCACCACCGGGGTCGGATGTTCTGCCATGATCTGCTTCAGGAAGGTGATGCCGTCCATGCGCGGCATCTCGATATCCAGCACGATGACATCCGGCCACTCACGATTCATGTGTTTCATCGCATAAATGGGATCAAGTGCTGTGCCTATCACCTGAATCGACGGGTCACTTTCGAGTACGCCTTGCAATACTTTGCGCACCACGACGGAATCGTCCACGATCAGTACTTTGATTTTATTCATGTGCAGAAACCGGCCATAATAAAAGGGAATGAATAGCGCCCTGCCAGAAGTCAGCTCAGGCCACAGTTTTTTTCGTCACGCGACTGTCCCTCGTCTCAATCCTCTTTCACCCGGAACCACGCCGCATACAGCGCGGGCAGGAACAGGCACGTCAACAAGGTGGCGACGACCAGTCCGCCCATGATGGACACCGCCATCGGCCCCCAGAACACCTGGCGGGTGAGCGGGATCATCGCGAGTATGGATGCGGCGGCAGTCAGCATGATAGGGCGGAAGCGCCGCACGGTGGAACTGACGATGGCTTGCCATTGGGTCTTGCCGTCTTCTTCGTCCTGGCGGATCTGATCCACCAGTATCACCGCATTGCGCATGATCATGCCCGCCAGCGCGATGAAGCCGAGATTGGCGACGAAGCCGAACGGCACCTGGAATACCAGCAGCGCCATCGTCACGCCGATCAAACCGAGCGGCGCGGTGAGGAACACAATGACGGTGCGGCTGATACTTTGCAGTTGCATCATCAACAGCGTGATCACGCCGATCAGCATCAGCGGCATGACTTTCATGATCGCGGTTTGCCCCTTGGCGGATTCCTCGATGCTGCCACCCATTTCGATATGGTAACTGGCGGGCAGCTTGGTGCGCAGCTCGTCCAGTTGCGCATTGAGTTGCGTCGAGACTGTCGCGGGCTGAGTAGCGTCTGCCATGTCGGCACGCACGGTCATCGTGGGCAGGCGATTGCGCCGCCAGATCAGGCCTTCTTCCAATGCCGGAACCAGCTTGGCGAGTTGCGCCAGCGGCACATGCCGCCCGCCCGCCAGCGGAATATCCAGATCGGGCAAATGATCCAGCGAACGCGCGTCGCCGAATCCGCCCCGACAGCTCTGCGATTTTTCCCCGCTCACCGTTGGGGCGGATTGGCAGCCGCTCCCGCAATCGGCTGGCTTCGCCAGTAACGTGTCGCAACTGCCACCGCCTCGCCACACCACATCGATCAATTGGTCGCCGTCGCGATATTGGGTGAGGGCCACGCCATTCAGCCAGCCTTGCAGGGCTTGAGCAATCTCCAGGCTGGATGTGCCGAGCTGGCGCGCGCGATCCTGATTCACTTCGACACGGACACTCTTGATCTTTTCGTTCCAGTCGAAATTGACGTTCTGCAAATGCTCGTTGCCGCGCATCAGGGCCGCGACCTGTTCGGAGATTTCACGCAGCCTGGTCAAATCCTCGCCCATCACGCGAAACTGCACCGGATAGCCGATCGGTGGGCCGTTTTCCAGCCGTACCACACGCACGCGCAGGTGCGAGTAACCGCCATCGGGCGCGGTGAATTTCGCCTCCAGGCGACGCTTGATATCCTCACGTTCCACCAAGCCCTTGCTGACGATGATGAACTGCGCAAAGTTATCGGCGAACAATTGCTGGTCGAGCGACAGGAAGAAACGCGGCGCGCCATTACCGATATAGGAAGAAGAATAGGCGATGCCCGGATCGTCCTGAAGCAACTGTTCGATGCGCTTCACCTCATGCTCGGTGGCCTTGAGCGACGCGCCCTGTGGCAGCCACACATCCACCATCACTTCCAATCGGCTGGCGGCGGGGAAAAATTGTTTCTGCACGCCCTTGCCAAACGCCACGATGGACAACACAAAGATCAGGACGGTCGCGAGTATCACTTTCCAGCGATTGCGCAAGCACCATTCCACCACGGCGCGCAGGCGACGATAGAACGGTGTGCCATAAATATCCGCACCATGCCGTTGCGCTTGGGCGATCAGTTTTTTCTGGTCGAGCAATCTGTAGCCCAGATACGGCGTGAACACCACCGCGACGATCCACGACACCAGCAGCGCAATCGTGACCACCTGAAAGATCGAGATGGTATATTCGCTGGCCGCCGACTTGGAAAAGCCCACCGGGGTAAATGCGGCAGCGGTGATCAAGGTGCCGGTGAGCATCGGGAAGGCGGTCGAGGTATATGCAAATGTGGCGGCCTTGAACTTGTCCCAGCCCTGCTCCATTTTCACCACCATCATTTCCGCGGCGATGATCGCATCATCCACCAGCAGACCGAGCGCGATCACCAGCGCACCCAGCGAGATGCGCTGCAGGTCGATGCCGAATATTTTCATCATAAAGAATGTGATCGCCAGCACCAGCGGAATGGACAAGGCCACCACCGTGCCGGTGCGCCAGCCCAGGCTCAGGAATGACACGGCCAGCACGATCAGCACCGCTTCGGTCAGCGAGTGCTCGAACAGGGTGATAGAACCCTTGACCACGTCCGGTTGATTGGCGACAACGTGCATCTCCACACCGGCGGGAAGTTCGGCGGAGATTTTTTTCATCGCTTGCTGCAGATTTTCGCCGAGATCAATCACGTTGCCGCCCTTGTCCATGACGACACCAATGCCGATCGCAGGCACCCCTCCGACATGCATCCGCGGGCTGGGCGGCTCAACCAGCCCCCGGCTCACTTTGGCGATGTCGCCCAGACGGAAGTGCTGACCGTTAACTATCAGATCAGCATTGCGCACCCGGTCGACGCTATCGAAGCCGCCGCTGACGCGCAGCCGGATACGGTCGCTGTCCGTTTCGATGAGTCCGGCAGGGCTCACCGCATTCTGTTTTTGCAGCGCCTCGGCCACTTGTTGCGGCGTGATGCCCAGACTCGCGAGGCGATTGGGCGACACATCGATGTAGATCTTTTCGTCCTGCACGCCGATCAACTCGACGCGCTTCACATCCGGCACGCGCTTCAGGTCCAGCGCGATGCGATCCGCATAACGGCGCAATGCGCTCAGATCGAAACCGTCTCCGGTCAGCGCGAAGATGTTGATCTGCACATCGCCGAATTCGTCATTGGGGAACGGGCCTTGTACGCCGGACGGCAGGGTGTGGTGGATGTCATCGAGTTTTTTGCGCACTTGCCGCCAGGCTTCCGGCACTTCCGGCTTGGGCGTGTAATCCTTGAGGATCACGAACACCAGCGACTCGCCGGGCTTGGAAGCCGAGCGCAGCACATCCACCCACGGCGTTTCCTGCAATTTCTTTTCGATGCGTTCGGTCAGTTCGCGCTCGACCTCCTGCGCGGTTGCGCCCGGCCACAGCGTGCGCACCACCATCACCTTGAAAGTGAAGTCCGGGTCTTCTGCACGGCCGAGATTGATATAGGAGATCACCCCCGCCGCCATCAGCACAATGATGAGAAACAGCACCATCTGCTGGTGCGCCAACGACCACGCGGAGAGGTTAGGACCCTTCATGCTATAAAAAACTGTTGGCCACATAACCAGCGACTTGGCTGGCGTCTTTTGGCAGCTTAGTCGAATGGCTAGTAGTTACAACAGAGAACACAGAGTTCACAGAGAAAACAATCGATTCCCGATTAATAGTAATCGCACCCATCAGGTGAACATGAAAGATTTTTGCAATTCGCTTCATCTCTGTGTCCTCTGTGCTCTCTGTGGCTTTATTGAGGTTGTTAGGTTCATCGCGCATTACCGTTTGCGGATTCTCCCTCGATGACGCGTATCTTTTCGCCCGCATTGAGTTTGTGCACACCGGCGCTGACGATGCGCTCACCTGGCGCGACACCGCTGGCGATCACCGCCCCGTTATCGCGATAGGCGGCAACCTCTACCTTGCGCAAACTGACGCTGCGATCTGCAGCCACGACCCACACGGCGGCCTGATCGCCCTGCTGGAATATCGCCGACAACGGCACGATCAACTTGTCTCGCTTGCCAGAACTTTTGAAACGCACCTGTGCCGTCATGCCCAACGCCACCCGCGCATCTTCGCCATCTAACGCAACCCGCGCCGCATAGGTGCGGCTGGCCGGGTCTGCTACCGGAGCCAATTCGCGCAAATGTCCATTGAGATGCGCTGCCTCGCTGCCTGCAGACCATAAGGAAATATCGGCTGGCGCACCGATCTTTAAACCCGAAAATTGCGATTCCGGTATCGCGATCGCCACTTCGCGCTCGCCTTCTTGCGCCAGGCGCAACACCGGCTGCCCCGCACTGACCACCTGCCCGACCTCCGCCAAGGTTGCGGCGATCACGCCCGCATGGTCGGCGCGCAAAGAGGTGTATTCGGTCTGATTGCCGGCCAGTCCGGCTTGGGCGGCGATGGTTTTGAGCGCGGCTTCCTTGGCATCCAGCGCCGATTGGCTGACGAAATTCTTGCTGAGCAATTCGCGATAGCGTTTCACATCTTCCACGGCCAATTGGTACTGCGCCTGCGCCGAACTCGCCTGCAAACTGGAATCGGCAGAATCCAGCCGCGCCAACACTTGCCCCGCCTTAACCTGTGCGCCGGCATCCACCAGGCGCTCGATGATTTTTCCGCCGATGCGGAAACCCAGTTGTGTCTCGTGGCGCGCGCGTATCTCGCCGCTGTAGACATTGCCGCTATCGGCTACGACAGCTCCGACCACTAGCGTCACGGCTGGCTGCTCGATCTGGGCTGGCTCGACGCTAGCGGCTGGGACAGACTCCTTGCCGCAACCGCTGAGAATGTAAGCCAGGGCGAGTAGCAAAACACTGAGCTTCATGTTGATTTTTAACTGTTCAGAAAGGACGCACAATGTAAAGTTAGGGTTGTTAACTGTCAACTCTCAGCCACTGAAGCGTACGCAATTGGTGTGCATGTGTTCATGTTCTATCGCCAGAAAACATCCAATCAAAAAATGCGCTATCCCTCTCGTTGTCACGACATGATGAAAGCTTAGTGGTCGTGGCGATGATGCGCATCCGGGAAGTGTGAATGGGAGTGTGTAAGCTTTTCATGACTGTGCAAGTGGCTGTGCCGTGTATCGGGTGAGACCGGCGTGTCATGCGAATGTTGATGGTGTGCGTCATGGGTGTGCATGTGTTCATGCTCCATCGGTTCATGGACATGTTCGTGCTCGTGCCGCTCGGTAACGTGCAGCCATACCCCCAACCCCATCAGCACGCCTGCGGCAATCAATTGGACTGTGATTTCCTCACCCAATAACAGTATCGCCACCAGTGTACCGATGAAGGGGGCGATCGAGAAATAGGCTCCCGTCCGGGCCGTGCCGAGATGTCGAAGTGCGACAACGAACAAAGTCAGGCTGAGGCCATAGCTCATAAAACCGAGCGTCCCAGCCAGCAAGCTCGCGCTTATCCCAGGAAGCGCTGCTCCCGCGAACAGCGCGAGAACGAGATTGGTCGTGCCGGCGACCAGTCCCTTCAGCATCGCGATAAAGCCGGCATCTGCCAGCGATACCTGGCGCGTCAAATTGTTGTCGATGGCCCAAGCGAGACAGGCTCCGAGGATAGCCAATGTTGGCAGCACTTCGCCGAAACGGAATTCTCCCGGCCAGACCAGCACCAGCACCCCTGACACGATGAACCCCATGCCCACGGCGATACGGCGGTCGAAATTTTCCCGGAATACGAACCAGGCGATCAACACTGTGAATACGCCTTCGGCGTTAAGCAGCAGCGATGCCCCCGATGCGGGCATGTGCGAGAGTCCCCACATCAGCAGTACTGGCCCTATCATCCCGCCGGAAACAATCGCGCCGATTAACCACCCGGTTTCCGCCCTGGACAGTTTCACCGGGCTGGCACGACGCATGATGCGTAATACAAATAGTCCAATCCCAGACCCAAGATACAGCAGGCTCGCCAGCAGCCAGGGATCGGTTTGCCCCAGCAACAGCTTGGCTATCGGCGTACCCGCGCCGAACAGCAGCGCTGCCGCGAAGGCGGCGAGCACACCCCGGTTGCACCATGCGTTCATTGGTTTTTCTCCTCGGCGTGTTCGTCGAGCGGCCACAGTTGGTGCGCATCCAGCAGCAGGCGGTAGCGCGCTTCATTGGAGTCGAGTTGCGCGAGGTTTTCCACCAACGAGGATTCCAAGGCAAAGCGGCGCGCGCTGAGGCTGTCCGACAGGCTGCTTTCGCCTAGGCTATAAGCCTTGGCTACCAGTTCGGCATTGCTGCGCATCGCCAGAGCGGCTTCGTGCGCCTGTTGCCAAGTGGCGAAGCTGCTTGCAGCTTGCGTGTGTACCGCGTAGATGTCGCCTTCCAGACGGCGTTTGACAAAGGCTTCCTGATCGGCGGCGATGGTGGCTTGCTGGGCTGCACCCTCCGCTGCCGCGCTGCGTTTCCCGAAGGAGAACGGCACGCTGAGATATACGCCGGTCACTTTTTCGCTGCCGCCCGATTCATAGGCGTAGCGCACCCCGACTGTGGGATCGGGCAATTGATCGGCACGGCTGCGTTGCGCCAGCAGTTGCTGCACCCGGCTTTGCGCCTGCACCATGCCGAGCTCGTGGTTGTCTTCGAGCACGCGCAACTTCCAGAAGGCGAAATCATGCTCGACGGCTTGCGGTGTGGCGAATGGGCGCTTTTCCGGCAATCGAATGGCGGGGAACTGTTGTGTCAAATCATTGCCCGCAAGTTGTGCACGCAATTGGGCTTGATGCAATGACACGCCGGCTTGCGCAACGACAGCTTGCGCCTGATTCAATTCCAGCCTGGGCGCATCACCTGCCTTGACACGCTTCTCGGTCATTTGCGCTTGCTGCTTGAGTAAGTCCACTTGCTGTTGCCACAAATCGGTCTGTACCTGCTCGCGTTGCCATGCGAACCACAGATGCAACAGCGTGCGCCCGGCTTCATGGCGCGCATCGCCGAGTGCATATTCAGCACGCGCGACGCTGGCCGCGCCGATGTCTTCATCAATGCCCACTTTATTGAACAGGCGCAATGGGCGTTCCAGTGCGACATCCCATTCCTTCAGGTTTTGTCCGGTGCCAATGACGTTGCGTTGCCCCGTGCCAGCGCGCAAGTTAAATTCATAAGGTCCGCTGTTCCACTTGCGCCGATTGGCGTGTTCCATTTTTAGCTCGTTGGTGGCGTTCAACACCAGCAGATGATGACTCAATGCGCTTTCCACTTGTGCGGGAAGCGGCAGGTCGGGGCGGTTGATTTCTTCGGCACAGGCCATGCCGCTCAACAATGCAAGCAAGCAGGCAGACCGGATGTACAGGAGGTATTTCATGCCAACCTCCCGGATTCGACGACCGGCGTTATCCAATAGCGCAGGCCTACACCCGCGAATTGTTGCCGAATGATTTTGAGCAGTGCATCTTTGTCCGCCTCTGAGAGCACCACTTGCACCTGTGTCGCCCGCATCCGCCCAAGCACTTGTTCAGTCTGGCTCAGCGGCCCGAAAGCCAATCCGTGCGCGGCTGTCGGCGCACTGGTGAAAACCTCCACATTGGGTGACATGAGCAGCAAGTCGAGCAATTTTTCTTCGACCGCCAGTGGGCACAATAGATTTAAGCAAAATTCAGACATGGGTATCCTTTCGGCTCGGGAAAGCGAAGCGCAAATACAGAATCGGTATCAGGATCAGCGTCAGTGCCGTGGCGGTAATGAGGCCGCCGATCACGACGATGGCGAGCGGGCGCTGGATTTCCGATCCCGGCCCCGTCGCAAACAGCAGCGGAATTAATCCAAAGGCGGTGATAGAGGCGGTCATCAGCACCGGTCGCAAGCGGCGCTTGGCTCCCTGCACGACGACTTCGCTCAGCTTCATCCCTTCGCTTTGCAGTTGGTTGAAATAGCTGACCAGCACGACACCGTTCAGGACGGTGATGCCGAGCAGGGCGATAAAGCCCACCGACGCAGGCACCGACAGGTATTCTCCCGTCACCCACAAGGCGACGATGCCGCCGACCAGCGCGAATGGAATATTGCTCAGAATCAGCAAAGCCTGGCGCACCGAGCGGAAGGTCGAAAACAGCAACACGAAAATTAGCGCGGGCGCGACCGGCACGACAATGGCCAACCGTGCTGCCGCGCGTTGCTGGTTTTCGAACTGCCCGCCCCAACTGATGCGGTAGCCCGTCGGCAGGGGGAGCTTCTGCGTGACGAGCGCCCTTGCCTCTTCGACAAACCCTACCAAGTCGCGGCCCCCCACATTGGCGATGACCACGCTGTAGCGGCTGCCCATTTCCCGGTCTATCTTGACCGGGCCTTCGGCGCGCTCCAGTCTGGCGACGCTGGTCAAGGGGATGGTGTTGCCGTCCTTGGACGTAATGCGCATCGCCCCGAAATCGGCCGGTGACATGCGAATCGCTTCGGTGCCGCGCAGCACAATCGGCGTGCGCCGGTTACCCTCGATGACGATTCCGGCTTGCTGCCCCTCGATCTGGGTGCGCAGCGCGTCCTGAATTTCCTCCACGCTCAAGCCGAGCCGCCCGGCCTGCAAACGATCCACCACCACACGCAAATACTGTACGCCGTCGTTCTGCACCGTATAAACGTCCAAGTTGCCGGGAACCGTCTTGAGCAGCGCTTCAACCTGCTTCGCGTATTCGTTCAGCTTATCGAGGTCGGGGCCGAAAATCTTGACCGCGAGGTCGCCGCGCACGCCGATAATCATTTCCGATACGCGCATCTCAATCGGTTGTGTGAAGCTGTATTCGATGCCGGGCATCGGGTCGAGCACTTTGCGCACTTCGTCCATCAGCGCTTCCTTGCTCTTCATGCGCCACTCGCCCTGCGGCTTCAACAGCAGGTAGGTGTCGGTCTGGTTGAGTCCCATCGGATCCAGCCCGATTTCATCCGAACCGGCGCGCGCCACGATGCCGGTGACCTCCGGTATCGCCTGCATGATGGCGCGGTGGATTTTCAGGTCGAGCGCGGCGCTCTGTTCGAGGCTAATCGAGGGAAGTTTTTCGATCCCGACTATCAGGTCGCCCTCGTCCATCGTCGGCATGAAGGTCTTGCCCACCTGGGTATAAATCACCCCAGCTACTGCCAGCATCGCCACGGCAGCGATTGCGACGAAATGCTGGCGACGCATGCCCCAGGCGAGAGCCGGCTCATACAGGGCAAGCAGCTTGCGCGGCAGCCACGGGTCTTCGTGCCTAACTTCGCGCAGCAGGTAAGACGCCAGCACCGGAATGACGGTCAGCGACAACAGCAGCGAGCCGGTCAAGGCGAAAACGATGGTCAGCGCCACCGGCACAAAGAACTTGCCTTCGAGATCCTGTAAAGTGAGCAGCGGCAGGAACACCGTAATGATGATCAAAATCCCGGCTGTGACCGGAACCGCCACCTCGCGCACCGCGCGGTAAATCGTATGCAAGCGCGGAAGCTTACCGGCTGTGGGGTCGGTCGCCAGACGCTGCACAATGTTTTCTACCACCACTACGGCGGCATCGACCAGCATACCGATGGCGATCGCCAACCCGCCCAGGCTCATCAGGTTCGCCGACATGCCAAAGGCGCGCATCATGATGAACGTGATGAGCGCCGCCAGCGGAAGCACCAAGGCGACCGTCAACGCCGCGCGGAGGTTACCCAGAAACAGCCCCAGCAACACGATAACCAAAACGGTCGCCTCGATCAGCGCAGAGGAAATCGCGCCCACCGCCTTCGAGACCAGCGAGGCGCGGTCGTAGAAGGTGTTGATTTTGACGCCCGGCGGCAGGGTCGGTTTCAGCTCTTCCAGTTTCTTGCGCACGCCCTCGACCACATTTTGCGCGTTGGCTCCGGCCAGTCCCAGCACCAGGCCTTGCACGGCTTCCCCCTTGCCGCTTTGCGTGACCACGCCGTAGCGGGTGACCGTGCCGATCTTGACCTCGGCCAGGTCGCCCACGTGTACGGGCGAGCCGTCTTTCATGGTCACTACCACCGAGCGTAAATCGTCCAGGCTGGTGATGCTGCCCTCGCTACGCACGAGCAGCACTTCGTCGCCTTCGCCCAGCCTGCCCGCGCCGTCGTTGCGGTTGTTTGCCGCGATGGCCTCCCTGAGCTGCGCCATGGTCACGCCGCCCGCCGCCATCCTGACCTGATCCGTCACAACTTCAAAGGCACGGACGACGCCCCCCAGAGAATTAACATCGGCGACGCCCGGCACGGTGCGCAGCACGGGACGGATGACCCAGTCGAGCAGGCTGCGGCGCTCCGCCAGCGTCATGCCTTCAGCTTCGACGGTGAACATATACATTTCCCCCAGCGGGGTGGTGATCGGCGCCATACCGCCCGAGATGCCGAGCGGCAGGCTTCCGGTAAGCCCGCCCAGACGCTCGCTGACCTGCTGGCGCGCCCAATAAATATCGGTGCCGTCTTCGAAGTCTATGGTGATATCCACCAGGCCGTACTTGGTGACCGAGCGCAAAATTTTGGTCTTGGGGATGCCGAGCATTTCGACTTCGATGGGCACCGCGATGCGGCTTTCGATTTCTTCCGGCGTCATGCCGGGGGCTTTCATGATGATCTTGACTTGGGCGCTCGCCACGTCGGGAAATGCATCAATCGGCAAGCCCTGATAGGCGTAGCCGCCCACGCCCGCAACGAACAGCATCAACAGCAGAACAAACAGCCGTTGCGCCAAGGAAAATTGAACCAGGCGGGCAAGCATCATTTGCCTCCCTTGCCGTTGAGCCAAGCGCCCTTGAGCGCCACCACGCTGCTGACGGCGACTTGCTCGCCTGACTTGATCTGGCCTTGCACCTGCACCCGCTGGCCGGCGCTGGCCGCGACCTTTACCGGTCTGGCTTCAAAACCGTCCGCCGTGCGGACGAATATATATGCCTGATTGCCGTCGTGGGCCACGGCGGACAACGGCAAGCCCCAACCGCCAGCCGTAGCCGCGACGGGCAACTCGACGGTCAAAAATTCGCCGGGGCGCACCTGCCCGGCCTTGCCATCGATTACTGCGCGCAGCACCACCGTCTGACTGCCAGCCGAGACGTTCGGGCTGATGCTCAGAATGCGCGCCTCAATGTCGCGGCCTTGCACCTTGAACCGGGTTCCGGGTTGCCAACTGGCGCTCTCGGCGACCGGAACCTGAATGTCGAGCCACAGGAGATCGGTCTGCACCACATACAATAACGGGGTGACCGAATCCACCCGCTGGCCGGGCTTGACAGCGATCTGAGTGACAACCCCGGCCTGCATCGCAGTCAGTGTCATGCTGTCCTGCGGGTTGCCGGAAGCGGCAATCCCGTCTATCGTCTCGGCGGTCATACCCGTTAAACGCAGTGCTGCCTTGGCCTGACCAAGCACGGCCTCGGTTTCCTTCAAGCTAGCCAGCGCTTCCTGCACGCGGCGCTGCGGGATGATGCCGTCATCGAACAACTGTTGCTCGCGTTGCGCGGCTTGCCGCGCCAGCGTGGCGCGCGAGTTCGCCTGAAGCAATTGCAATTGCAATTGGCCGAATTCCGGGCTGGCAATACGTACCAGCGGCGCACCGCTACGCACCGCCTGATTCTGCTGAACAAACAATTGAGATACCAAACCGGCCACTGGCGAGCTGATGACCTGTTCAGCGTTTGGCGGAACCACTACCTGAGCAGGAAAACTCACACGCACCGAACCGGATTGACTCTGCAACGGCGCAGTCGTGATGCCCAATACTTGTATTTGTCCGTTGGAAACAGCGAACCTGGCAGGGCGATCAGCCGCTTGGGCGATAGACGTAAAAACGCACAGCACAGCTATGGCGCATGCGAATACCTGGATATATTGATTTATTTTGTTCATAAATACCTCACGTAACATCTGACGATGCAACAAACGTGACCACGCCGCTCAAAGCGCCGTGGAAGACAAAAAACATGTTTAACTCCGCCATTCAGGCGGAGTTAACTGAGGGGGGAGCTTCGAGGAGGTTTGAAGGGCGGCTCGGCGTCCGCGTAAAAAGTAATGGTGTGGCGTACCGGATATGCGACCGGGGCGGTCGCGGAAAGAAAAATCGTCGCGGTTTCGTATATGAAGACCGGCAGGTGGCTCAGCAAATGACCGATCTGTCCATGCGCAGCGTCATCATCGTCATTATCATCGTCATGGTGGTGATGATGCATGTAGCTTTCATGATGTCCTGTGTTGCCCGCGACCACTGAGGTGTCTGCCGATTCACTGTGGCTGTCAACCATTTGCCAGGCAAAACTCGGCGACATGAAAGTGCCGATTAGCACGACAAGCAGCAGCCGCAAGGTGAATGTAGATATTCTTCTCATCATTGGACGGTGATTGTATTCTATCCTTCTATTTCAGTTTCGGCCTTGATAATAACTTGCTTGGCGAAACGGGGAAAGTCCACGGTGTAAACGGGGCGGGCTGAGAGAACGTGCGAGAGAAATTCAACAAACTGCTAGCGAACGAGCCCCTGGCAAAACTAATCATCCCAGCCCGGATAATTCGGAATAGCCACGGTATCCATATCATAGACACCGTCCGCAGCCTGAGTGTGGCACTTGTCGCAAAAGCTCAGCGACTTCACGCCCTTGTTACCCTTGATCATTTTCTCGGGGATATCGTGGTGCTTGCGGGAAATATAGCGCAGCTCGGTGATACGCAGCGGGGCCGGGCCTTCCTCCGTGGCAACGGCGATCTTGCGCGAACGCTTGTGCCAGGATTTATCCGCTGCGTTGTCCACCGCATAATCATGTATGACCTTCAGGGTGTCATTATCAAGCTCGGCATCGACACCGAAATGTTTGCGCAACGCGTCGGCGTTCAGCAATGCTTCCCAGGACTTTGCCGGCAATAACCCGGGCTGATAGGCGAAGTGACATTCCCCGCATTCGTCTTGATACTGTTTGTCGCTAACCGGCTTAACATTTTTTTGACGCTGAAAATTCAGCAGCCAGCCCACAAAGTCCTCTTCCGCCCCGGCATAGGCACTGACCAATGACAGCGCAGCAGCTAACAGTGCGACAACTTTCCATTTCCTTTGCATCGTCACACTCCGTCACCAGGTCAACTTGATAGCGACAACCATGGTCACCGCGCCCAACTCGGCGATACCCGCATGGCTGGTTGGCTCAGTGGAATGGGCCGATTTATTCACCGCATACAACATGAGCAGCGCTCCTGTGGTGGCCAGCCTCGCATGCAGTTTATCCGGATCGGTAAATGGGTCTTCCCAATGAATGTCGTTCCAATGAAACACCAGTCCGGTCATCACCGTGGCAACGGCCATCACAGCGGTAGCGCGAGCCAACCTTGTATGGGTAGTGCCAGAGGTTTGCCTCGGCGGCTGCTGTGAAGGTGGCGGGCAATTCTGTTCACAAGCCTCTTCGGGCGCGGCCAGCACCGTCAATCCAGCCAGCATCACGGTTCCCAAACCCAAGTATTGATGAATCTTTCTACCCGACAACAACGGAGGCTTGAATTGCGCCGCAGGGGTTACAGTCTCAATGTTTGCAGAAGTGGCCCCAACCGGCCCCTCGACGATCTCACTCTCATTCGCTGCCAGCAGGTAGGTCGTGGAATTAAATGCTGGCGGATTAAATGATCGTGATTTGAATGTTTGGAAATTCCTGGAATAAAAACTTGCCGCCGTCGGCAATGCAAGATTCGCCGCTGCATCGTCTGCGTAAACCATGCCCGATAAAGTCATCAGGCAAATGCTGGCAGCAATATTTCTGAACTTGAATCTGCATTTCATGCATTAGCCCTTAACCTAACAACCGCAATTCAAGCCACAGAGATCACAGAGATGAAGCGTATGCCAAATATTTTTCGGTTTACCTGGTGGGTGAAACAAATATTTACGGCAACCAATTGTTTCTCCTCTGTGAACTCTGTGTCCTCTGTGGCTAACTGACTTTTTCAGATTTAAGTTTGCGGTTGTCCCGCCGACAAGTAATGTGCTGATCTTCACCCAAGCGGTTTCCTGACATAAGCGAACCAAAATACGGCAACCGCGACAACCATCAATGCACCCAGCCAGCCGAACGCGCGCTGGATTCCTTCATCCGACTCAGCAAACTTGAAACCGGTAAACATGGCGCGCACCAGATTTTCACGATGCAGGATGCTGCTCACCATCACGCCGACAAGATGCAGCACTATCACACCCAGCATGGCATTGGTCGAAACGCCGTGCATCGCAACCACGAGATCGCTGGCATCATCCTGAAGCGCCATCACCCCCGTCACACAGACAAACATTCCCAGCGACAACAGCAGCCAGACCGACACACTCCCCGCCGGGTTATGCCCCAAATAATGTGCAGGCTTGCCTTTGGCCATCATCAACAAATAAGCGACGACTTCCTTCGGGTTGAACAGGAACGAACTGAACCGCGCATAGCGTGTGCCGATAAAACCCCACAGCAACCTGAACACCAGCAAGCCCAGCAGGATGTAACCCAGCGCCAAATGATAATTGCGCAATCGTTCTGAGAATGCCACCAAATATGACGCACCAAAAGACAACACCTGCAGCCAGTGAAAGACCCGCGTGGGCACATCCCAAACCAAAATGCGTCGAATCATGACCGAGTCTTCCTAGCGGGGTATCTTTACATTGTCTTCATTGAAATCACCGCTGTCGGCCTTGGTATGGCAAGCCCCGCAATTGGCCGGACTCTTGACCTTGGGATTTTTCCAGTCGCGCGCAGCCACTTCCCTGTGTTCGGACTTGAACCAGGGCGTTTCAGTGATGCGCAGCAACGGCTTGGCCAATACCTCATGTTTTTTGGTGCTGGCATTTTTTTCCAGGAAGGCAGTGATCTCACTGGCGGTTGCAGCATCCAGACCGGCATTGCTGCCAAAGTGCTTGTTCAGTCCGGCCATGATCGTGCGCCATGATTCAGCGGGAAGAAAACGCGGCGGAAAGGCAAAGTGACAAGCGCCGCATTCGTCTTTCCACTTGGCATTGCTGGCTGAACCTTTCTGTGTACCCTCTGCTTGCGCGGCAGACATCATTGCGCCCATCGCCAATACGACCACGGCGAACATCAGGGTGATATATTTAGCCTTGAACATGACAGTCTCCTATTTTTAAGGTGACTCTAAAATTCAGAGTTCGCCCAAATGCAAGGCGCGGAAAAAATTTAGCCGCGCCGCATATGTATTATATGTAAGCAAGAAATTTTTTACGCAACACAGCATAACCAGCCACTTGGTTGCCGTTTTTTGGCAACTTAGTGGAATGGCTAGTTGTTTTATCAGTTGGGATGAAATGTGAATTTTGACAGCCTCCTATTTTTTTACTGTAAGCAGGTAAGAGAGCACGTCACCCTTTTCCTGCGCTGTGCATTCCCGATCCAGCACATCGTTGCAATTGCGCTTGAACCATTTTGCCACTTTTTTCATGTCAGTGAATCTTTCCTCATTGGCGGCTGGCGCCAACGGCTTGATAACCTTATCGGTTTCGGAATGCTTGCCCTGCGCAGCGGGGTTGTCGGTATGGCAAGAAGAACAACTCAATTTATGTTTTTGCTTGGTCTTGAAGAATTTTTCTCCCCGCTCAGCCGAGAACCCCTGAAAACCCGGCGTGCCCGCCGCCTCGGCTTTTATCGCTGCCAGCACCTCGACGGGAGTTTCTGCAAAGGCCGGGTTCGCCGTCAACACTGCAAGTGCGAACATCAAACTGAATACGAAATATATGCGCAACATCCATGCTTCCCAAAATTGAATCCTGTTGGTGTAGTTTACAAGACAGGGGTTCAATATTGGATACTAATTTAGTGACGCACCCTCCCCGGCATATTTATATCAAGGAACCTTTAAAGTAGATTGAGCATCGTATTGCCAATGGTAGAATCCACATAATGTTAAACGACCGCGCACAAATCCTGCTCAAGACCCTGATGGAACGCTATATCAGCGATGGCCAGCCGGTCGGTTCGCGCGCCTTGCAACAATACTCCGGCCTGGAGGTCAGTTCGGCGACCATCCGCAATGTGATGTCCGAACTGGAAGAGATCGGCCTGGTCAGCAGCCCGCACACCTCGGCGGGGCGCATCCCTACCGGAATGGCGTATCGCTTGTTCATCGACACGATGCTGGTCACCAAGCCGCTAGACAGCCAAAGTGTCAAGCAGATGGAACACCAGTTGCAGCCCGACAACCCGTCGCGGCTGATCGCCCAAGCCTCCAACATACTTTCCGAACTGACCCACTTCGCCGGCGTGGTCGCCACCACTGGACGCAGTGCGATCACTGTACGCCAGATCGAGTTTCTGCGCCTGGACGAAAAGCGCGTGCTGCTGATCATCGTGATGCCGGACGGCGAAGTGGAGAACCGCGTGCTGTTGCTGGAACGCGATTATACTCAGTCGCAACTCACCGAGGCGGGCAACTTCCTCAACCAGAATTACATAGGCTGCAGCTTCTCGCAGATCCGCGACCGCCTGCGCGGCGAATTGCAGCAACTGCATCAGGACATGAGCGCGTTGATGGCGGCGGCATTGGCGGCAGGCGATGCGGCGCAGGCGAAACAATCCGAGGATTATGTCATCAGCGGCGAACACAATCTGTTGCATGTGGCAGACCTGTCCACCGACATGAACCGCCTGCGCGGCCTGTTCAATCTGTTCGAACAAAAAACCGAGCTGCTGCAACTGCTGGATGCCAGCCGCCGCGGACAAGGCATCCACATTTTTGTCGGCAGCGAATCCGGGCTGGCTTCGCTGGACGAATGCAGCGTGATCACCGCACCCTACTCCGCCGACGGCAAAGTGATCGGCACCCTCGCCGTGGTCGGCCCGAAACGCATGGACTACGAGCGTGTGATTCCGATCGTGGACATCACCGCGCGCTTGCTGGGTAATGCGCTGTCGCAGAATTGAATATTAATTTTATCCACTCCCTACTTTTGGCAATTCACTATGGCCTACCAAACTGAACCCACCCACAGCCACGGCACACCCGTCAAGACCGGCATCCTGCTGGTCAACCTCGGCACACCGGATGCACCCACGCCATCGTCCGTACGCACTTACCTGAAAGAATTCCTCAGCGACCCGCGCGTCGTGGAGATCCCCAAGGCAATCTGGTGGCTGATCCTGAACGGCATCATCCTCAACACGCGCCCGAAAAAATCCGCCGCAAAATATGCCACGGTGTGGCTGTCGGAAGGCTCGCCGTTGCGCGTGCATACCGAAAAACAAACCTCGCTGTTGCAAGGCTTTCTCAGCCAGCGCACCAAAGCGCCTTATGTGGTGGACTATGCGATGCGCTACGGCAACCCTTCGATACCATCTGTGCTGCGCAAACTCAAAGAACAGAACTGCCAGCGCATCCTGGTCGTGCCGATGTATCCGCAATATGCCGCGAGCAGTACTGCCACCGCCTTCGACATCGTGTTCGCAGAGTTGCAGCAAATGCGCAACACTCCCGCGTTGCGCACCATCAAAAACTTCCACGATAACCTCGGCTACATCAAGGCACTGGCGAACAACATCAACGAATACTGGATGAAAAACGGCCGCCCGGAAAAACTGCTAATGAGCTTCCACGGCCTGCCACAATTCTCGCTGGACAAAGGCGACCCCTACCACTGCGAATGCCACAAGACCGCTCGCCTGCTCGCGCAGGAACTCGGCCTGAAGCCCGAGCAATACGCGCTCAGCTTCCAGTCGCGCTTCGGCAAGGCGGAATGGCTCAAGCCCTACACCACCGCCACGCTACAGGAATTCGGCAAACAAAAAATCAAACGCGTAGACGTAGTCTGCCCCGGCTTCGTCGCCGACTGCCTGGAAACACTGGAAGAAATCGCGATGGAAGGCAAGGAAGATTTCCAGCACGCGGGCGGCGGCGAATACCACTACATCCCCTGCCTCAACGAACGCGACGACTGGATGCACGCACTGACCGATCTGGTGATGGATAATTTGCAGGGCTGGCTGATCGAGCCGGATAAGGCAGCGCTGGAGCAAGGCAGGTTGAAGGCGCTAGCGATGGGTGCAAAAAGGTAGGTTGGGTTAGCGCGTAGCGCGTAACCCAACATCAAAAACAAAAACAAAATCAAAAAGCAAAACCGCCGGGGGTAGCCCGGCAGCTAGTCACATTTCTTGTCTTACCAAGAAAGGTAACCCAAAGAAGGCGTCCCCGGTTTGCCGCCCCTTCGGGTTCCCTCGATCAGCCGCAAGCAAGCGGGGCTGCGCAACTCGACCTGGCGGGGCGCACACCCCGCGCCCCACTGCGGGACTCGAACAGTGCTCGCCTAAACCTCCGCTCGCTTGCGGCTGATCGAGGCGGCGCACAGGGGAAGAGCTAAAAACCAAAAACCTTAAATTCGTTCATGGGCAACAAGTTGCCCACCACTCTAAGGTAAATAGGCAAAACAATTCGACTCCGGTACATTGGCATCTTTGGTACATTGGCATCTTTGCTAAAACTGCGGATGTTATTAAGAGGGGAGGACTATGTCTTTTGGTGAATATAGCAGGCATGACTTCGGCACAAAACTGAGCGAAGTTGTTTCGCCATCACGCCCTATCCGAAGCATCCAATATTTAAAAGGACGCGAATCGCAACTTGATACGATTGACCGCGCTCTGTTTGCTCCTGGTAGGCACGTGTTTATATATCGACAACTTGAAACAGTCGAACTACCAAGACTAGGGTGGGAGGCTCGACGAGAAATTGTAGTTCGTGCTGCCGAAGCGTTCGGACTAAGTGTTGATGACAATATAAATTGGCGTATAGCTGCTGTTAGCGATGGTTATCCTTATTACGTACATTTGATTACTGAGAAAATGCTTTGGGAGGCATTTTTCGATGAAAGAGCTGTTGATTCTCTTGATCCAATTCACTATCAACTAGGGCTACGTGCGGCAATACAAAGCATTAGCGCTGAACTAAAGAAACCGTATGAGCAAGCTGTAAACTTTCGCGAGCAGGATTATGAGAATGTCGTTTGGTCGACTGCTGATGGAGATGACTTATTGCGTTCCCTTAAGGATATGTATGAAGCATATCAGGTGATTGCTCTCAAAAGGGAAGGTGGTAATGAACTTGACCGTGCGAAATACAGTGAATGCGTGCGTAAGCTTAAAGATAAAGCCTACGGCGAAATATTAGAGCAAGTGAAAGGCCGTAAGGGTTGGTATATCTACAGGGAGAAGATGTTACGCGGATTCGTGCGCATGCAAGCAGAAGCAAATGGGGTTCAACTGGCTGGAGAAAGAATAGCTCCAAGACAAAAGATACATGTCCCGGGAAATACGAGAACAGGCTATTACGGCCCATCAATACCTCGTGGTGTACGTGACAAAAAATAACCTAGAGACCAAATGCGTCGTAACGTAGGCGCTTCGTGCCCACGTTACGAATTAAAGGTTTTGGTTTTTTGCTTTTCATCCCCTGTGCGCCGCCTCGATCAGCCGCAAGTGAGCGGAGGTTTAGGCGAGCACTGTTCGAGTCCCGCAGTGGGGCGCGGGGTGTGCGCCCCGCTAGGTCGAGTTGCGCAGCCCCGCTTGCTTGCGGCTGATCGAGGGTACCCCCGAAGGGGGCGGTAAACCGGGGCGGCGTTTCTTTGATTACTTTCTTTAGCCGCATAAAGAAAGTAATCGGCGTGCGGGGCCGTACCCCGCGACTTTTTGCCGGGCAACCCCCGGCGGTTTTGTTTCTAGCCATTCATCCTTCGATACACCGCGCTATGCGCGGCACTCAGGACGAACGGCCTTATAATGCACCCCCATGTACACCCCCAAACATTTCGAAGAGCCGCGCATCGAGGTCATGCACGCGCTGATGCGCGAACGACCGCTGGCGACACTCATTACAATGACATCCAGCGGGCTCAACGCAAACCACATCCCACTACACCTCGTGGATACGCCTGCGCCGTTCGGCACCCTGCGCGGTCACGTGGCGCGCGCGAATCCGCTGTGGAGCGATTTCGCAAAAGAAATCGAAGTGCTGGCGATATTCCACGGCCCGGACAGCTACATCACGCCAAGCTGGTATGCCACCAAACAGGAAACCGGCAAGGTCGTGCCGACATGGAATTACGCAGTCGTCCATGCGTACGGCACGCTGCGCGTGATCGACGATGCGGCCTGGGTACGCGCCCAGCTCGAAGCACTCACCGCACACAATGAAGCCGGTTTTTCTCAGCCGTGGTCGGTATCGGATGCGCCTCGCGAGTTCACCGAAAAACTGCTCGAAGCCATTGTCGGCATCGAGATCGTCATCACCAAGCTATCCGGCAAATGGAAAGTAAGCCAGAATCAACCTGCTCAAAATCAGGCGAGCGTCATCGCAGGACTAAAAAACAGCGATCTGCGCGATGCGGAGATAATGGCCGCGCTGGTTGCAGCGAATGCGAAGCATGCACAATAAAATCCAGCGTAAGGAATAGCGCAAATGTTTCTGGGCCACTTCGGAATCGGCTTCGGCGCAAAGGCCGCAGCGCCCAAAGTTTCATTGGGTACGCTGTTCCTGGCGGCGCAATTCATCGACCTGCTGTGGCCTACACTTTTGCTGCTCGGCTTCGAGCGTGTGAACATCCGTACCGACGGCAAACAATATCCGCCGCTGGATTTCGTTTACTACCCGTACTCGCACAGCTTGCTGGCGGTCATCATCTGGGCGGTGCTGTTTGCGGCGGCCTATTACGCCATCCGCCGCAGCCGCGCCGGCGCAGTGGTGCTTGGCTTGGCGGTCATCAGCCATTGGCTGCTCGACCTGATCGTCCACTATCCGGACTTGCCGCTTTATCCCCCCGTATTGCCAAACATTGGGGCCTCGCCGCTGCTGGGTTTCGCGGTATGGTCATCGCCGGTAATTGAGATGGCGCTCGAGCTCTCGATCTTCGCGCTGGGCGTGTGGTTGTATCTGCGCACCACTCGTGCGGTCAACGCGACGGGAAAATGGGCGCTGTGGTCACTGGTCGTTTTTCTGCTGGCGATACACATCGGCAACACGTTCGGCCCTCCCCCGCCTAACTTCACCGCACTGGCCTGGGTAGGTCAAGCACAGTGGTTGCTGGTAGCATGGGGGTACTGGGTGGACAAGCATCGTGTCCTTGCAACTTATTAAGTTGCCCCGAGCTCCAACAATCCTCGAAGAATCCGCGCTGACTGAAAAGTGCCCCGAATAATGGGTACAATTACAATCTTCCCCGCGTCTCTGTAATTAGAAAATGCCTATTCAAAACCTGACTCCCGCCGAGCTGCGCATCACCATCGCTCCCGATACGCTGGGCTTCGCCGATACTTCCGAATTGCTGGAGCATGAGCTGCCGTGGATCGGGCAGCAGCGCGCGGAAGAAGCTGCGCGCTTCGGTCTCGGCATGGATCAGCCAGACTACAATTTGTTCGTGCTTGGCGAGGTCGGCAGCGGGCGCTCGTCGCTGCTCAAGCAGGCGATGCAGACGACTGCCGCAAGCAAGGCAGTGCCGCCCGATCTATGTTATCTGCACAACTTCGATGCCCCGGAAAGGCCGCTGGCGTTGCGCCTGCCTGCCGGGCAGGGACGTCTGCTGCGTCAATTCATGGCGCAGATGACGAAATCGCTGCAAGTGGAAATACCGCAACGCTTGGATGGTCAGGATTTCAAGGTTGAGAGTGCGCGCATCGAAAAGACCCACAAGGCGGAAGAAGCCAAGGCCTACGCCGAGCTCGAGGCTTTTGCCGAAGCGCGCAGCTTCACGATGCACCGCGAAACCGGGCATATACTTTTCACGCTGATCGGAAAAAAAGGGCGCGCCTATACCGAGGACGAAGTGCTGGCGTTGCCGAAGGAACGCCGCACCGAGATCGCCGTGGCCGAACAGGAACTGCGCGCAGAGATCGCCCGTTACTTCGACAAGACCCGGCCGATGGAGCAGGTGATGAATGAGGCGCTGGCTGCGTTGCGACGCCAGGTGGTGAAACCGCTGCTGGACCACGAGTTGCAGGATATCCGCGCCGAGTTGAAGAAGCAGATCAAGGATGCGGTCAAGCTCGGCGCCTATCTGGATCAGGTCATGCATGACGTGCTCGAGAATCTGGAGCTGTTCAAGGTTTCCGATACCGACGAGGATATCCGGCGCGAGGCATTGACCGCCGTGTTGTCGCGCTACCGCGTCAACCTGATCGTGGACAACGACGGCCTGCACGGCGCGCCGGTGATCGTCGAGGACAATCCCTTGTTCCGCTCGCTGTTCGGCAGCATCGAATACCAGTCCGAGAACGATGTGCTGGTGACGGATTTTTCGCGGATACGCGCCGGCAGCCTGCACCGTGCGCACGGCGGTTTTCTTATGCTGCATATGCGCGACCTGCTGGCCGATCCGCTGGTGTGGGAGAAGCTGCGGCGCTTTCTGCGCAGCGGCAGGTTGCAGATTGAAGAGCCGGGCACGGCCTACGCACCGGTCGCGGCTGTTTCGCTGATGCCCGAAGCGGTGGATGTCGAGACCAAGATCATCATGATCGGCTCGCGCGAGCAGTATTATGAATTGCAGGAAGAAGACCCGGAGTTCGCGCGCCGCTTCCGCGTCAAGGTGGACTTCGCCGGAAGTTTTGCAGCCAGCAATGAAACGCGCCGCGCGACGGCCATCTTTGTCGCGCACACTTGCCGCGACCTCGGCCTGCCGCATTTTTCTGCGACCGCCGTGGCGCGCCTGCTGGAAAACGGACACCGCGAAGTGGATGACCAGACGCGCCAGAGCGCGATCTTTTCCCACGCCGAAGCGCTGGTGGTTGAAAGCGCCGCGTTGTGCAGAACGCGTGGCGGACGCTTGGTTGATGCAGCCGATGTGGACGCCGCGCTGACAGCACACACCAAACGTCACGACTACCCCGAGCAGCGCATGCAGGAATCCTTCAGCAAAGGCGACTTGCTGATCGACTTGCGCGGCGAGAAGATCGGCCAGCTCAACGGCCTGACCCAGATCGACCAGGGCGATTACCGTTTCGGTTTTCCGGTGCGCGTCACGGCGCGCACCTTTGCCGGAGAGGACGGCTTGCTCAACATCGAACGCGAAGTGGAATTGTCAGGCCCCATCCACGACAAGGGCGTGCTGATTTTGCAAAATTATCTGACTGCACTCTTCGCGCAGAATGCGCCGCTCGCGCTCGATGCCTCCATCGTGTTCGAACAGGAATATCACGGTGTGGAAGGCGATTCCGCTTCATGCGCAGAATTCTTTGTGCTGCTCTCGTCGTTGTCCGGTATGCCGCTCAAGCAGGGCATCGCGGTGACCGGCGCGGTCAACCAGCACGGTGTAGTGTTGCCGGTGGGCGGCATCAACGAAAAGATCGAGGGCTATTTCCGCATCTGCGCTAAGGCCGGACTGGACGGCAGCCAGGGCGTGCTGATCCCGCACCGCAACCGCCGCCACCTGATGCTGGACCGCGAAGTCGTCGATGCTGTCGCGCATGGTTTATTCCATATCTACACTGCAGAACATACAGGAGAAGGCATAGAGCTGCTCACCGGATATGCGTTCGGCGTAGCGGACGAAGCAGGTGTTTATCCGCCTGATAGCGTACTGGGGAACGCCCAGAAAACTTTGCTGGCGTACAGACGCGCATGTCAGCTATCGGGACATCATGAGCCGGAACACCATAAGTCAGAACATCCCAAGTCAGGGCATAAACGTACGCGCTGAAACGGGCATGCAGGTTTAAGAAAATGAATGCAAAAAATCCTCCAGAAAGTCCTATAGGCGTTTTCGATTCTGGCGTGGGCGGCTTGTCGGTGCTGCGCGAAATCCGCCGTGAACTGCCGCACGAAGACTTGTTGTACGTGGCCGATTCCGGCCATGCGCCGTATGGCGACAAATCCACAGAGCTGATCGAAGCGAGGTCGATTGCCATCGTCGAATTCCTGATCAGCCAACGCGCCAAGGCCATCGTCGTCGCCTGCAACACAGCAACCGGAGTGGCGATTCAAGCGCTGCGTGCAAGATTCACTATACCCATCATTGCGATGGAGCCAGCCGTGAAACCGGCGGCGGCGCACACCAAATCCGGCGTGATCGGCGTGCTGGCCACCAGCAGGACGATAGCCAGCGACAACTTTGCGAAATTGCACGAACGGTTTGGCGCCGATGTAAAAATCCTGATGCAGGCGTGTCCCGGACTCGTTGAACAAGTGGAAGCCGGTTATCTGTCCGATGACAAAACACGTTCATTGATCGAGCAGTATGTTGTGCCATTACTAGAGCAAGGCGTCGACACCATCGTGCTGGGCTGCACGCACTACCCCTTCCTCGCTCCACTGATACAGAAGATAGCTGGTTCATCAGTCGCCATCATCGACCCGTCCGCCGCCATTGCGCGCGAACTGCGCCGCCGGCTGGCAAGCGCCGATCTGTTATCGACTCAAAATAAAACCGGTATAGAACGATTCTGGAGTAGCGCCCCGCCACATAAAGCACGATTCATCATCTCTGAATTATGGCGCTTGGATATCGACGTGCTAGTTTTGCCTGACCATACAAGCATTAGCACCGCACTAAAACACCACGTTGCTCCTTAGCAAAATTCCCTTAGATTAAACAAGGTTGTTGCCTTAAACCAATAAACGGCGTTTAATGCGCCCGGACGCGCCTTGCCGGGGTGATGTGTTTCCCGCTGGCAATAATTCAAGCTGAGATAGACTGATATACAAATTATGAATATAAGGCTCCACAACGATCGCCGCAACTCAAGCCCCTTTGGCAACGATGGACCGTGGCTTACCTTTGGAAAAATGGGCGGCCTGATTATGACCGACCGCAGAAAAACCGCTGACCGGCGTTCGGAGGGTTGGCAAAGAACTGCTATAGTTTCTCTGGCAAACCTGGGCGGCAGATTTTTATTAAACGCACATTAATTCTTGGCAGTTGTTTATGAATGCTCTTAAACCAGCCTCCTTTACCGCTCTTCTGCTCGCAACATCACCGGCTTATGCATTTGACGACAATCGGGAGGGATTCATCCTGGGCTTTGGTGTCGGCTTCCATAATCTCAAGGAAAACTACACCAGCAGCGGCAGTAACGTCAGCTCAAGGTCTGAAGGTGGTTTAGCAACTTCTTTCAAAATTGGCGGCGGGATCACAGACCAGTTTGCACTCTACTATGTACGCAACGCTTCCTGGTTTAGTGCGCCTTATTTTGATGGTGTTACGACAAGGGACGCTGCTTATACGATAGGGCTAAGCGGGATCGGAGCTTCGTATTTTCTGGCTCCTTCTGCGCCATCCGGCTACTTCCTGGCTGCGATCGGCGCGGGTGATATTGCGACGCCGTTTGAAAAAAACTCCAAGGCTGACACTGGCAGCGCCTTCATGTTTGGCGGAGGTTATGAATTTCAGAAGAATCTGATGCTGGAAGGGACGATTCTGACCACCAACATTCAAAGCACCGGCCTCCCCCCTCCCGTCACGCTCAAATCGTCTTCGCTTCAGATCACGATAAATTATCTCTTCTACTGACCACCCCTTTGCGCGCTCAATTTGAACGCGCTCCTTCCCTCGATATAAGCAACGCAGACTGGCAAGTCTGGGGTGAGTGGTAACTTCAGATTATGGTCATTGAAATAATATCTGACCGCCCACATATAAACAACGCAAACGGGTTTGATCAGGCGCACCGTTGTTGCCCGTTTTAATTTGCAGAAGTCAGTATCGCGCGCCTGTGTTTTGACCGTGATGAAAGGAGAAATATCATGAACTTAGTTAAATGGGATCCATTCGCGGAACTGGAAGATGTTTCCAAACATCTGGATCGAATTTTCAGGCGAACCCCGGCCCACCTCGAGCCAGAGCGTGAACTGTTAACCATTGCCGACTGGACGCCGACTGTCGACATCACCGAGACCGACGCTGCATACCTGATCAAGGGTGAAATTCCCGGTGTGAAGAGGGAAAATGTCAAAGTCACCATCGAAGACGGCATGGTTACGATGCGCGGCGAACGCAAGCAGGAGAAAGAAGAGAAGGGCAAGAAGTTCCACCGTGTCGAGTGCTCCTATGGCAGCTTCATGCGCAGCTTCCGCCTGCCTGACGATGTCGATGAGGCCACAGTGAAGGCCGAATTCAAGGACGGCATGATCAACGTCACGCTGCCGAAATCCGGCAAGAGCAAAGCCAAATCGATCGATGTTGCAATCACCTGAAAATCATCCCTGAAAACCAACGCCCCCGCCTTCCCGAAACATCGTGAAGGCGGGGACAGTTGACCCTAAAAACGCACTTGATCGCGCAAAGACGCAAAGAAATACAAAGCGGTAGAGTTGACTTGTTCATCACCGGTTGGGTGGGCGTGTATTTACGCGCGGGGTGTTTTTTTATTCGGCGTTTTTTGCGTCGTGGCGCGAGACTGTTTTTTCTTGGTTGACGCGAGGGGGCTATGAATATTCAATCACATATATCAGGATTTCGATTCGCCCCATTTGGCACGCAACATCGGCGAGGCGTTGCGCCATACCTATCAAGATGAGTGGGAGTTGCGCTACAGCCCGGATCAAAGTTTACTGCACATCAGCTTGCGCCGACGATACCAACCAACGCAGCCCGTCGTTAATCGTCGCTCCGGCGCGGTGACAAACTTTCTGCCGGTTCACCGGTATCCGGGTCTATCCATCCTGCGATGCCGATTTCCGCTTCTGCGTCTTCCAGCGATTCACCTTCTTCATAGCCGTCATCGTTCTGGCTTTCCATGTCCAGTGTCGCATCAAGCAGCGTGGGAAAAGGGCCATACATTTTTTCGCTAAGCATGTCCTGCCAGTAAAAACCATCGGGTCGTTCAAGCACCTGTGCCTGATCTTTTTCAGATGGGGTCGGTGCAACAGGCGTAGTCTTGATCATCGTTACCTCCAGTTATTACACGGCATGCCAGCAGGTGAATCTTTATACACCATTTTATAGCTTTCCGTTTTAGAGCTTAATGAAATGCTCGCGATAATGTTTCATCTCGCTGATCGATTCATAGATATCGGCCAGCGCTTCATGCTTGCCGTGCTTTTTTACCCCTTGCGCCATTTCCGGTTTCCAGCGCTTGGCCAACTCCTTGAGCGTACTCACGTCGAGATTGCGGTAATGGAAATAATCCTCCAGCTTCGGCATCCAGCGCGCGAGGAACCGTCTATCCTGGCAGATCGAGTTGCCGCACATCGGCGAGGTGCGAGTCGGCACATATTCCTTGAGGAACTCGACCATCTGCGCCTCGACCATCGCCTCGTCCAGCGTGGACGCCTTAACCTTGTCGATCAAACCGGATTTGGCATGGGTGGATTTATTCCAGGCATCCATGCCGTCCAGCACGCTGTCGGGCTGATGCACGACCAGCACCGGCGCCTCGGCGATCGTTTCCAGATTATTATCCGTGATCACCAGCGCGATTTCAATCACACGGTCGGTATCCGGGACCAGACCGGTCATTTCCATGTCTATCCAGATAAGATAGTTTTGATTTTGTGCCATAATTCGCCAAGCTCTTGTTTTAAATTAAAGCGCTGATGTTGAACGCCAAGGCGTGTATTGTGTCACAACCTTGCATCTTGCAAACACTGAAATAATATCTCCATGACCGCCACGAAATTCACTTTTATTTTCATCGTCGCATTGGCGCTGACTACGCTCGCCAAACTGTGGCTGGCACGCCGCCATCTGGCGCATATCGCCGCGCATCGCGCCGCCGTACCGGTAGCGTTCAATGAAAAAGTCCTGCTGGACGAACATCAGAAAGCCGCCGACTACACCTCGGCCAAGACACGCTTCGACATGCTGGGTTCGATATTCGATGCGGCACTGGTGCTGGCGTTTACGCTGGGCGGCGGCATTCAATTCATCGTCAACCTTTGCGACAGCTGGTTCAGCGCACCGATCGCGCAAGGCATGGCCACCCTCGTCGCGGTGCTGTTGCTTTACTCGCTGCTGGAAGCGCCGTTCAATATTTACCGCACCTTCGTCATCGAGGCGCGATTCGGCTTCAACAAAATGACTTTCACGCTGTACCTGCTGGATGCATTGAAAGGCATGCTGATCGGCGCTGTCCTCGGTCTGCCGCTGCTGTTCGGCGTGTTGTGGCTGATGGGGCGCATGGGCGAGTACTGGTGGTTGTATGTGTGGGCAGTGTGGGTGGTGTTCAATCTGCTGATCCTGTTTATCTACCCGTCGTTCATCGCACCGCTGTTCAATAAATTTTCGCCTATGCAGGACGAAGCGATGAAAGCGCGCATCGAATCCCTGCTCACCAAATGCGGATTTACCGCGCAAGGTTTGTTCGTGATGGACGGCTCGAAACGCAGCAGTCATGGCAATGCTTATTTCACCGGCTTTGGCAAAACCAAACGCATCGTATTTTTCGACACGCTGCTGGAACGCCTGAGCATCAGCGAAGTCGAGGCGGTGTTGGCGCATGAGCTCGGCCACTTCAAACGCCGCCATGTGGTGAAGCGCATCGTGATGACCTTCGCGCTGAGCCTGGGATTCTTGTGGCTGCTCGGCGTGCTGATGCAAACCACCTGGTTCTATCAGGGACTGGGCGTCACGACACCTTCCACCGCGCTCGCTCTGCTGCTGTTCTTCATGGTGCTGCCGGTGTTCAGCTTCCTGCTCGGGCCTATCATGTCGGCCTATTCGCGCAAGCATGAATTCGAGGCCGATGCTTACGCCGCCAAACAAACTGATGCTGCCGACCTGGTCAACGCACTGGTCAAGATGTACCAGGACAACGCGGCGACACTGACACCCGATCCGCTGTATTCCAAATTCTACGATTCGCACCCGCCGGCGATGGTGCGCATCTCTCATCTGCAAACCCAATAAGGAGAGCTCCTATGAAATTGGCAATGAAACAAATCACCACTGTTATTTTGCCCGCCATCATTCTGCTGTGCGCCGCGACAACCGCGTCGGCCAATCCATTTCCGGACGGCAATGCGCAGGCCGGGCAAAAATTATTCGAAAAGTACGATTGCAACCGCTGCCATAATTCCATGATGGGCGGCGACGGCAACAAAATCTTCACGCGCTTTGATCGCAAGAGAAACACCCCCGCCGGAGTGATCGAGCAGATCGGCATGTGCAGCGGCAATGTCAACGCGCACTTCACTGCGAAGGAAACCCAGGACTTGGCCGCGTATCTCAACATCTTTTACAAATTCAAGTGAGCCGCATCATGGACACCGTATGTGATTTGACCAACAAAAACTGCAAGCCCTGCGAAGGCGGCGTGCCGCCGCTGTCAAACGCCGAAGCTGACGCGTTGATGAAACAGCTCGATGGCTGGCAGCGCTACGATCACCTGATCAACAAGACTTTCCACTTCAAGGATTATTACCAGACGATGGCGTTCGTGAATGCAGTCGCATGGCTGTCGCACCGCGAAGATCACCACCCCGACCTCACCGTCAAATACAACAGCTGCCAGGTGGAGTACACCACCCACGCCATCCACGGCCTGTCGGAAAACGATTTCATCTGCGCCGCAAAAGTGGACGCGCTGTTCAAGATTTGAAAACACCAATCTGCCACAGAGTACACAGAGTACACAGAGATCACAGAGATCACAGAGAAAATGTGCACTTCTGTTTCTCTCTCTGTGTCCTCTGTGATCTCTGTGGCTTGAATTGTGGTTGTTAGCTTGAATCCAACCATCAAAGGTCAAATAGTGGCCTCCTTCGGTCGCCAGTATCTTGTGCGGCTGGATCACGGCAGCGAACTGGCCTGCCTGACACGAGGCAAAAAAAGTGAAGTGGCGTGCGGCGATATCGTTGAAATTCTGCGCACCGCTGACGCTTCAAGCGGAGACGGCACCGGCGCACAAGGCGTGATCGAACGCATCGCGCCGCGCCGCTCGCTGCTGCATCGCTCCGATGCCTTCCGCGAAAAACTCATCGCCGCGAACGTCACGCAGATCATCGTCGTGGTCGCCGCCGAACCTTCGTTCAGCGACGAGTTGCTGGCACGCTGCATGGTCGCGGCTTTCGATCAGAAGCTCGACGTGCTGATCGTGCTCAACAAATGCGATCTGCCCGAAGCCGCAGCCGCCGCGCGCAAGCGCCTCATCCCTTATTCGAATATCGGCTACCGCATGCTGGAACTCAGCGCGAAGCAGGATGTATCCGCGTTGCGTCCCTTCTTGCACGGCCACACCAGCGTGCTGGTCGGCCAATCCGGCATGGGGAAATCCACGCTGATCAACGCGCTGCTGCCAGACGCGCAAGCCGCCACCCGCGAAATCTCCTCCGCGCTGGATTCCGGAAAACACACCACCACTCACGCGAGGTTATATCGTATCGACGAGACCAGCGGCCTGATCGACTGCCCCGGCGTGCAAGCCTTCGGCCTGCACCACCTGAGCTTTGGCGGAATAGAACAGGGCTTTGTTGAATTCGCGCAGTATCTCGGGAAGTGCCGCTTTCGCGACTGCCGCCACGCGCATGAACCGGGCTGCGCTTTGCACAATGCGGTTGCGGAAGGCAAGATCGATGCGCGCCGGTTGGAGTTGTTTCAGCAAATCGCCGGCAAGTAGTAACTCGATTCACCCCTGCGAACTGCTTGCAACCACAGCTTTATGAATCAATCGTCCTTGTCCCCGCTCGCGCGCTCGAGCACATACTTGAGGTCAAAGTCCAGTACCCGTGCGGCGAGGCGGGTTATCAGCGCGGATTTCTTGTCGTCGTTTTTCTCCTGGCTCTTTTCGCTCTCGTGTTCTTCGTCGCGGCCCAAATCGTGATGTTCTTTCTCGATCAGTTCGCGCATCGTCTCGAGTTGTTTTTTGCCGACCTTGGGCTGGTTCAAGCGGTATGCACTGATCGCGGACTGGAAGGAACGGTCTAGCTGGGCAGAGAAAGATGCATCGAGTAATTTCATCCCTATCCAGGTGTGCATCTGGGTCTGGATGCGCTCGAGCAGTACTGCGGCATCGAATAGTGTAGGCACAGCGACCATGGGTACTGCGGCGGGTCGGGTAATGAAATCATTGTCGCGCAACCGGTTCAACTCGACCAGCACAGCACTGTCTGACACCGGGCCTTCGTCGGAAAAGCTCAAGGCCTCACCAATCCCATCCATATGGGACGGCCACACGCCGGGCAAATCCAGGCTGCTGAAGCCAAATCCTGCCAGCGTGCGCCCTGCCGGAATTCCACCCGTTGTAATAGGGGGTTTGGGCCTCCAAGCGATTCGGTTCAGTCGCCCTCCATGGTGCGGTACTCGAATGATACTTCCGTACCAGCCGACTGGGGTGGAGAGTGCTGCCTTTTCAGCAACTATGTATGCGTCATACTGTGCTTGCGTGGGATTTTTAAAAACATCCGGCTCCGGAATTTCTCCCACGATGGGATCAACGATCTCGTCCAGCACCACACCGACGATGGCCTGTTTGGCCGTTGCGCCGTTGGACACGGTATAGCGGTAAGCGATGGCGCCCTTTTCGCCCAAGCGGAAGATGGAACGGAGGCTTGGTTCGATTTTCGTGGAAGGGACGAATACCGTCTGCGACAGTTCGGTCGAATCCGAGTCGCCTTGATAGGTGATGGTGTAATTCCCCGAGGCAGGGTCAAGCACGATACTTTCTTCTTGTTCGCCGTAGGCATTGGAAAAGACTCCCAGCGCAAATGCAACAGCAGTTATTAGCAAGTTTTGCTTAAGCATATTTATTCCTCCCTGTTCAAATGACGTATATGGAATAACAACACCTACAACTTCTCCAACCCCAGCCGCTTCCAGCCCTCGTGTCCCAGCTTTTTTAACGTCTCGATATTGTTATCGACGATCTGTTCCGCATCAGGGAAAGCCTCCACGGCACGATCCACGCTGGCTTCGCGCAGCAGGTGCAAGGTCGGGTAAGGCGAGCGATTGGTGTAATTCTCGATGTCATCCGGCGCTGTACCCGCGAATTGATACTGCGGATGCAGACTGGCGACTTGGAACTCGTCATTGAACTCCGGCTCCGCCATGGCGAGATCGACCGTATCCTGAAAATCATTGAAGTCGAGAAAATCAGTGAGCACGTAGGGATGGATCAGCAGCGTGGTGTCGATCTTCTCGGGATCGGCATCTTGCAGCGTGCGTAACTCGTTCATCAACTCCTCCAATAAAGCCTCCGGCGTAGTCGCCGTACTGACCACATAGCGTATCTGCTTCTTGACGTGCACGGCCTTGGCGAACGGGCACAGGTTGAGGCCGATGACGGCTTTTTCCAGCCAGAGTTGGGTGGCGGCAATGATGGTTTCGTTTTCGGTTGGCATTTTGTTTTTCCTAAATCAATAACGGCGGTTCATCCATCAGCGCAATCTGTTCGCGCAATTCGAGGATGCGGTCTTGCCAGTAGCGTTGCGTATTGAACCACGGAAAGGCGACCGTAAAGGCCGGGTCGTCCCAGCGCCGCGCGATCCATGCGGCGTAGTGGATCAGACGCAAGGTGCGCAGCGCTTCGACCAGATGCAGCTCGCGCGGATCAAATTCATAAAAATCTTCGTAGCCCACCAGCAGGTCAGAGAATTGCCGCGTCATCTCGGCGCGCTCGCCGGACAGCAGCATCCACAAGTCTTGCACCGCTGGCCCCATGCGGCTGTCGTCGAAATCCACGAAGTGCGGCCCCGCCTCCGTCCACAGTACGTTGCCGACGTGGCAGTCACCATGCAGGCGTAATTTTTTCACATCACCGGCACGGTCATAACAACGCCGCACACCATCCAGCGCCTGCGCGACTACGCCGCGATAGACCTCGACCAATTCTGCCGGAATGAAATCGTGCGCCAACAAATAGGTGCTCGGCTCGACACCGAAGCTTGCTATATCCAGCGCAGGGCGATGCCGGTAAGGCTCCAGCGCGCCTATGGCATGGATGCGTCCCAGGAAGCGCCCCATCCATTCCAGGGTGTCGCAATCATCCAGCTCCGGCGCGCGACCGCCGTGTTTGGTAAACACCGAAAAACGAAATCCGTTGAACGCATGCAGCGTGCGCCCGTGTAGTTCCAGCGCCGGCACCACCGGTATCTCGCGCTCTGCCAGCGTCGCGACAAACGCATGCTCCTCCAGAATCTGCGCATCGGTCCAGCGTGCGGGGCGATAGAACTTTGCGATCAAGGGTGGTGCGTCTTCCATGCCCGCCTGATAGACGCGGTTCTCATAGCTGTTGAGCGCAAGCAGGCGGCCGTCGCCGCGCAGACCTATACTATCCAGCGCATCGAGCACGGCATCGGGAGTGAGAGCGGTAAAGGGTTGGATGTGCATGGACGGGATTGTACGGCAGTGCGGGTAATGCATGATGAACTGCGTTTTTAACGCACCCGTCAGAGCGGCATTTAATTATTGTTTGCGGGACTATGCTAACTATGGGAAGATTCTGCTTGCCTCATGCCTTCAAGCCATCGTGTCACCAAACAAATTTCGGGAGAACTGCATGTCTAAAACGCTCAATGTTGCCGTACCTGTAGCACTGCTTCTGTCAGCTCTGGCTTTATCGGCTTGCGCAACCAAACCGGAAGTTGCGCCTATTGCTGAGCCTGCGCCGGTTGAAGTAGTTACCGAAACACCGCCCGCTCCAGAGGCAGCGCCTGAGCCTGCACCCGCACCGGCGCCCGCACCGGTGGCAGCACCAGAGCCTGCACCCGTTCCTGCAGTCGTCGCAGCACAGCCGGCAGCCAAGCCGATAGTCCACAAAAAGAAGAAGGTGGCCAAGCATGCTCCTCCACCACCCGCTCCTGTTGCAGCACCAGCTCCAGTTGCGCCAGTCGTAGTGCCGCCGCCAGCACCCACACCGCCTGAGCCCGTTGCTCCACCGCCGCCCGTCAAGAAAGCGCCAGAAGCAGGCTTCCTGGAAAAATACTGGTTGTGGTTGCTCGGCTTGGTTGTAGTCATCGCCGGGATTGTTGTCTGGCGGAAAAAATCACAGGCATAAAAAGTCCCAGTGATGTAATCCCATAACATTGATGCGCCGCTAAGCGGCGCATCATTTTTTTGTGGGGACACAAATCAGGTGGCAAAATTGCCGGTAAGGAATTTCAACGCAAGCAAGCAGACAGGAAAAACTATCGGCCTCGCTACCCCAGCAAACTAGCCAGCGTCAGCATCAGCAGCAGGATCAGCCAGAACACCACCGAGCGCCACACCAGCCCGATGGTGCTTTGTATGAAGTCAACATCGGCATCATCACCGACACCCAATTCTGGCCTGTCCTCAAGCATGCCGCCCTGCGGTATCGGCATGCCGAGGCGCACGCCCAATGCACCCGCACCGCAGGCCAGCAAGATGCCGGCTTCGCTGTCCGGCCAGCTTGCCGCCTGGGTGCGCCAGCAATAAATAGTGTCTTCAAAATCACCGACGATGGCAAAGGTCATCGCGGTCAGGCGGATCGGCAACCATTCCAGGAAGTAGAACGCTAGCCGCGCGAATCCGCCGAACTCGCCCAGCTCCGCTTGATCCCGAGCACCCCAACGAGTACGCAGGAATTGCCCGAGGCGATACAGCACAGCGCCCGCCGCGCCGCCCAAACCCAGCACACTGAACAGCACGAACCAGACGATCACGCCGAACACGTTGCGATGCGAGGTGATCAGCGCCTGCTCGATGGTAACGCGCGCGATTTCTTCGGCATTCAGTTCATGCAAGGGCATGCCGCGCCAACGGGATAGCAGGCTGCGTGCCTCGTCCAGCTTGCCCGCGCGCAACGCCCGATGGATGCCGGTGAAATAATGGCTGGACTGACGGAAACCCATCGTGAGATACAACACCAGCACGTTGAGTGCCCAGGCAAAGATCGGATGCACTTGATACACCATCCAGTACAGCACAATCACGCCGGCCAACAGCGGCAACACCGCGACCAGCCAAGCGATCTTGCCGTGCTCTTGTTGTCCGGCATTGAAGTGACGCTGAAAGAAATTAACATAGCTGGACAACCAGCCATACAGATATTTACGCGAAGCAAGCGGATGGAGTTGCTCCAGCAGCAGCGCGGCGATCAGGGCAAACAGGCTCACGTTGCCGCCTTAAGCGAAGCGTCCCGGTCAGCCGACATCCCAGCCTGTTTTTTGGCAGGATGAAATTCCTGCATATCACGTCCCTTATGAGCAAAGGTGCTGGGGTTTATCGATTCGACAATAGAACGATACAAGACTCATTCCAGTTTCTACACTGCGAGAGCTGCCGGCCGCACAGCCGTCAGCTAAAAGAGCTGGCAAACTGGCTAGCTTGATCAGCCTGCTCGGCGACCTGTGCGTTGATCTCCTCCGCCCGTTCCGGATCTATGCCCAGCGCTAGCCAGTCTTCCGGGGTGACAGTGGTGTCGATGAGTTCATTGAAACCGAACGACGGCAACAATTTTTCCGCCAGATTAATGATGCGTGCCAGCGGTTGGGCGGGATCACTCTTCTGTGCCTCGTGGTGAAAACGGATCGCGGAGACGATTTCCTCGGTCAGGTTCCAATGGCGAGCCAGCTCGGCGCCCAGTTCGTCGTGGGTGAGCTCCACGATCTCGCGTTCGATTGACAGCGCCAAGTGATCAGGTTCAGTGAGCATGCGAACTTGCAATTCGTCGCTGCTCTCGATATCCAGATGGGCGAGCACCGAATAACCGACGTCGTGCAGCATCCCCGCCAGAAAAGTCAGGTCATCATCGGGCCGCATCTTGGCCGGCATGGCACGGGTAATCGCCAACATCGCGAAGGCGATGCCCATGTTGTGCTCCCACAATGCTTGCACGTTCAAACGCCCGGCAGACTTGCTCGTCGTCGCCATGATGGCGAGGCCGGTGGCAACCGAGTGCACCCGTTTTAACCCCATCAACATGGCCGCATCTTTGACCGTGTTGATTTTTCTAGAAGCGCCAACCAAAGGCGAATTAGCTAAACCGATGACTTTGGCGGAAATAAGCGGATCCTGCCCGATCAGCACCAG
The DNA here is from genome assembly GCA_025350405.1 of Gallionella sp. Lineage (GTDB taxonomy): Bacteria > Pseudomonadota > Gammaproteobacteria > Burkholderiales > Gallionellaceae > Gallionella. The sequence goes on along the minus strand of JANXXX010000083.1, from coordinate 16,352 downwards.
CATCTTGTTCTCGTCCTCGTCGTTATCCAGCTTCAGCGCAAGCAGCTTTTGCGCGATGACCGGCATGGCCGGTAACGAGTCGAGCTTTTTGACTGCTTGTTTAAGATCGATGTTGGATTTGCTCATTGTTATTCTCTCTGTCGGTTTAGACACCCGTGCCTGCCAAGGTCAACATTCTAAACCATCTGGAGAGACAAAGACAAAACCCCGTTCGACCATAGCGGACGCAGGCAATGACTAGTCGTTTTAACAGCAGCTTTTAAAGCTCAGGCAATCATCCCCGCCGCCACCGTATTGTTGGTCGCCTCGTCGATCACGATGAAGCTGCCGGTGGCGCGGTCGGTGGTATAGCTGTCGAACACCAGCGGCTGTTGCACTTTCATTGCCACGCGCGCGATGTCGTTCATGTTGAGTGTGGCGGTGCTGTGCTGTTCCAGCGTGTTCACGTCCACACGATAGTCGATATTGGAGAACAAACACTTCGCGGTGCGCGTGGTGTGCTTGACGAGGTACTTGCGATTCTTGTCGAGCGGGGTTTCGGACAGCCAGCACAGCATCGCTGCGAATTCTTTCGCCACTTTCGGCAGTGCATTGCTGCTCACGAACATGTCGCCGCGCGAAATGTCGATCTCGTCTTCCAGCGTCAGCGTGACGGACTGCGGCGCGTAGGCGCGCTGCAGCTTGCCGTCGTAGGTGACGATCTCTTTCACCTTGCTGGTGCGGCCCGAGGGCAGCACGGTGATCTCGTCGCCGACCGCGATCGCCCCCGCTTCGATGCGCCCCATGAAGCCTCTAAAATCGTGGTATTCCTCAGTTTGCGGACGGCATACCCACTGCACCGGATAACGGAAGTCGGTGGTGTTCACGTCGTAATCGATCACGATGTTTTCCAGCAGGTTCATCAGCGTCGTGCCCTGATACCAGTCCATGTTGGCGCCGCGATCCACGATCATGTCGCCCACCAATGCCGACAGCGGAATGCAGGTGATGTCGGTCAAACCCAGCTGCGCGGCGAAGGCCAGATACTCCGCGCAGATCTCGCTGTACCTGGCTTCGGAATAATCCACCATATCCATCTTGTTGACCGCCAGCACGATGTGCGGAATACCGACCAGGCTCGCCAGATAGGTGTGGCGGCGCGTCTGCACCAGCACGCCCTTGCGCGCATCGACCAGGATCACCACCAGGTTGGCGGTAGAAGCAGCAGTCACCATGTTGCGCGTGTATTGCTCATGACCGGGCGTGTCGCCGATGATGAACTTGCGCTTCGGCGTGGCGAAGTAACGATAAGCCACGTCGATGGTGATGCCCTGCTCACGCTCGGCCTGCAGGCCGTCGGTCAGCAAAGACAGATCGACGGCTGCCATGCCGCGCCTTTCGCTGGTTATGGAAATAGCCGAGAACTGATCCTCGAAGATGGATTTCGAGTCATGCAGCAAACGGCCGATCAGCGTGCTCTTGCCGTCGTCCACGCTGCCTGCGGTGATGAATCTCAATAATTGTGTGGTGTTGCTCATAATATTTAGCACTCCAAAATTCAAAAACATTTATCCGCAGATTTCGCAGATTCACGCAGATTTTTCTTGGGTTTTAATCCTTCTAATCTGCGTAATCTGCGGATGAAAGAGCTTTAGAAATACCCTTCCTTTTTGCGCAATTCCATCGAAGCATCCGAAGTCTGGTCATCCATGCGCGTCGCACCGCGTTCGGTGATGCGCGTAGTGGAAGTCTCTTTGATGATCTCGTCCACGGTACGTGCGGTGGATTCCACCGGGGCGGTGCAGGTCATGTCGCCCACGGTGCGGAAGCGCACCAACAGCACTTCCACTTTTTCTCCGGGCTTGGGTTGCACCAAGTGTGACACCGGAATCACCGAGTTGCCACGGCGGATCAATTCGCGCTCGTGCGCGAAATAGATTTCCGGGATGTGCAATTTCTCACGCCCGATGTATTCCCAGATGTCCATCTCGGTCCAGTTGCTGATCGGGAACACGCGGATGTTTTCTCCGGGATGCACACGGGTGTTGTAGATGTCCCACAACTCGGGGCGCTGGTTCTTCGGATCCCATTGGCCGAACTCGTCGCGGAAGGAGAAGATGCGCTCCTTGGCTCTTGCCTTTTCCTCGTCGCGGCGCGCCCCGCCCATGCAGGCGTCGAAGCCGAACTCGGCGATGGTCTCCAGCAGCGTCACCGACTGGTACGGGTTGCGCGGCTTGCTCTCATCCTTGATGACGACAGTGCCGCGCTTGATAGAGTCCTCCAGCGAACGCACGATCAGGCGCTCGCCGAGATCGGCTGCCAACTTGTCGCGGCAGGTGATCACCTCGGGAAAGTTGTGCTCGGTGTCGATATGCACCAATGGGAACGGAAACTTCGCAGGACGGAACGCCTTTTCTGCAAGGCGCAACATCACGATGGAATCCTTGCCGCCGGAAAACAGCAACGCGGGATTTTTGCACTCAGCGGCGACCTCGCGCATGATGTGGATGGACTCGCTTTCCAGCACGTCCAGATGGCTGATGGTGTGGGTGCTCATAATTTCTTTCTCGACCAGTTTCATAATATTTTTTGTTTCGCTCATTGTGGTTTCAGTTAGTGCACAACCGCCCTACCCAACTGTTTTCTCTGTAGTATCAACCCGCCCCGATATTTCCTGAATTTTGTTCCTGCTCGCCTGTAGCGAACCTTGGCTTACATGCAGGCCGCATTCTTTACTATCAGGGTTCTCCCACCACCACCTGCCTGCGCGGATATCTTCGCCGGCGGAGATGGAACGGGTGCAGGGTGCGCAGCCGATGCTGGGGTAGAACTGATCGTGCAGCTTGTTGTATGGCACCTCGTACTGCCTGATATAGGCCCACACTTCTTTATTGGTCCAGTCAAGCAAGGGGTTGAATTTCTGCAAGTCAAAATCGGCATCATAGGCAGAAACTTCCAGCGTGCCGCGCGTAACCGCCTGCTCTCGACGCAGGCCGGTGACCCAAGCCTTCTTGCCGCTCAACGCACGGCGCAACGGCTCGACCTTGCGCACGAAGCAGCAGCCTTTGCGCGCTGCCACGCTGTCGTAAAAACCATTCACCCCGTTTTGCGCGACGTACTTTTCCACTGCGGCGCTGTCCGGGAAATACACTTTTAACGGTATGTCATAACGCTCGCCAACCTTCTGCATCAGGTCATAAGTCTCTTGCGGCAGGCGTCCGGTATCCAGGCTGAACATCCCGATGTCCAGCCGGTTCCTGGCGATAATATCGGTCAGCACCATGTCTTCCGCGCCCAGACTGTTCGCGAACACTACCGGTGGGAAATCGCGCACCGCCTGTTGCAGAACGGCCACCACCTGATCAATTTTTTGCTGCAAGATGCTCATAGTCCGCCTCCGCGTTGTATGCGGCGAAACAACGGCAATTTTTCATCCGATGATGCCTGATAGGTGATTGAGAAATCGCTCAAGCCTTTTAGCGCCTCAGGTATGTCTTTGTCAGATCTTGCGGCAAAAGCATCAAAGCCGACACGCTGCATGTAAAACATCTGGTCGCGCAGCACATCGCCGATGGCGCGCAATTCGCCGGTATATCCAAGTCTGGTGCGCAAATGATGGGCGATGGAATAACCGCGCCCATCCGCAAACTTGGGGAAATCAACGGCAATCACGGAAAATTTTTCTATATCGTTGTTTAAATCTTCTGCCCGCTCATCGCTGGCCAGCCACACGCCCAGCTCTGCGCGGGCTTGCAGTACATCGCGTTGCGCCTGCCACACTTTCAACGGCACGATGACTTTCCCCGGCGGAACAGCGATACCTTCCGGCGTGTCGTTTTCACCCAGGCGAAGCACGATCCAATCGTCATCTGCAATAGTTTTGTTTTTGATGATCATGTCTTAAAGTCCCGGCGAATATAAGGGTGTGTCATAGGGCGCGCCTGCTGCCAACAGGGCATATTCGGCGCCGATCAGCGCTTTGTCGTCGTTTACCGGTGCCGCATATACATATTCCTTGAATGGATTGTGGCCGATGCGGCGCACGGTATCGATAAAACGCTCGTCGGCAAAACGCTCGCGCACATACACCTGCAACAAGCGGGCGATCACCTCGGGCGTTTGCGCAAAAGTAAAGGACGGCCCGATGACCTTGCCCAGGCTGCTGGCATTGCCCTGCGCTCCGCCTATCGACACCTGGTACCATTCTTCACCGTCCTTATCCACACCGAGAATGCCGATGTTCCCGACGTGATGATGCCCGCAGGCATTCATGCAGCCCGACATGTTCAGCTCGATCTCGCCGATGTCATGCTGAAAATCAAGGTTATCGAATCGCTCGGCAATCGCCTTGGCCAGCGGGATGGAACGCGCATTCGCCAGGGAGCAAAAATCTCCGCCCGGGCAGCATATGATGTCGGTCAACAGGCCGATGTTGGGTGTTGCCATGCCCAGTTCTCTGGCGGCCTGCCACAAAGCGATCAGGTCGGATTGTTTGACATCCGCCAGCACTAGATTCTGCATATGCGTTACGCGCAATTCGCCGAAGCTGAAACGCTCCGCCAGTTCCGCCGCCGCGTCCATCTGCTCCGCCGTTGCATCCCCGGGCGCGATGCCGGTTTTCTTGAGTGACAGCACCACCGCTGCGTAACCCGGCACTTTGTGCGGCTTGACGTTGCGCTGCATCCAGTTGGAGAAGGCCCTGCTTTCGCGCAACTGAGCCGCCACGGCAGCATCGTTTTCTGGCAGTTGCTCATAATCGGGCGCGGTGAAAAAAGCCGCGACACGATTCAATTCCTCGACCGTAATGGTGCATGGACCATCTTTGGTGAATTGCCAGTCGGCTTCCACCCGGCGTTTGAATTCCTCGATACCGATCGCTTTCACCAGAATCTTGACGCGCGCCTTGTAGATGTTGTCGCGGCGGCCGTATTCGTTGTACACGCGCACGATCGACTCCAGATAAGTAATGACATGCTGCCAAGGCACGAAATCGCAAATCTCGGTGCCGATTATCGGCGTGCGTCCGAGACCGCCACCCACAAGCACGCAAAAACCGACTTCGCCCTGCGCGTTCTTCACCGCCGCCAAGCCGATGTCGTGCACCGCTATCGCGGCGCGGTCTTCGCTTGCACCGGTAATGGCGATCTTGAATTTGCGCGGCAGAAAGGCGAATTCGGGATGGAACGTGCTCCACTGGCGCAAAATCTCGGCGTAAGGGCGCGGATCGACGATTTCATCGCGCGCCACACCAGCGAACTCGTCGCTGGTGATATTGCGTATGCAATTGCCGGAGGTCTGATTGGCGTGCATTTCCACGCTGGCCAGATCGGCCAGAATATCCGGCGCATCCTGCAGCTTGATCCAGTTGAACTGGATATTCTGGCGCGTGGAAAAATGCCCGTAGCCGCGATCATACTTGCGTGCAATGGATGCCAGCATGCGCATCTGTGCCGCACTCAGCAAACCATAAGGCACGGCCACGCGCAGCATATAGGCATGTATCTGCATGTACAGCCCGTTTTGCAGACGCAGGATACGGAATTCGTCTTCCGTCAGTTCACCGGACAAACGCCGGCGAACCTGGTCGCTGAACTGCGCAACACGTTCAGCGATAATCTGGTGATCGAATTGGTCGTAACGATACATTTAGCTCTTCCCCGCCTCTTCATTAAAAAAATAACTTTTGGACACCGGCAGCAACAACGCGGCTTGCAGCGGAAATTTCCCGCCATGCTTCAGGATATGCTCCACATCCGCATCTTCATCGTGGCGCAATGCCATGCCTATGTATGCATGTTCAGCGGATTGGCCGACCACCACCCCGATGCGTCCACCGCAGCCATTGAACCAGCTGACTTGTTTCGGCTTGTCGGGTTTATTGGCACTCATAAGTCTTTACCTTAATGTTATATAAACACCATCTTGAAACCGATGAGCAACAACATGGTCGCCAGCACTGGACGCAATACCGCTTCCGGCATTCTGGAGCTCAGATGGCTGCCGATATAAATTCCGGGCAACGAACCCAGCAGCAGACTCACCAGCAGCACCAGATCCACCGTACCCAAAGCCAGATGTCCCATCCCGGCGATCGCGGTCAGCGGCACAGCATGGGCTATATCCGTGCCAACCAATTTGACCGGAGCGTGGCGTGGATATAAAAACAGCAAAACCACCATCCCCAGCGCGCCGGCACCGACCGAAGAGATGGTCACCAGCATGCCGACCAGCGCACCGGTAATGATGGTGGCGACGTGCTGATGACGGTGATGCAACTCGAACATCAAGTCATCCTTGCGCCGCGAAATATATTTGACCTTATCCCTGACCAACAACGCCGTGCCAGTCAACAGCAGAGCCACGCTCAGCACCCAGGTCACCAGACTGCTAAAAGTCTTACTATCCAATGCAAGATACTTCAATGTCACTATGGTCAAAACTGAAGCAGGCAGACTGCCCATGGCCAGCCGCCCCACTATCTTCCAATCCACGGTGCCGCGCCGGCTATGCACCCAACCGCCCAGCGTTTTGGTCAACGAGGCATACAATAGATCGGTACCGACTGCGGTTGCCGGGGCCACACCGAATAGCAACACCAGCAATGGCGTCATCAGTGAGCCGCCGCCGACGCCGGTAATCCCGACAATCATCCCAACCAGAAAGCCCGACAATGTGTACATGCCATCCATGCGCTAGCACCAGTTAGAATTCATGGACGGATTCTAGGCCTGACTCCTTATATCTCAAAATACTTTTATGTTAATATCTTATAACTAATTACTATATTGGAAAGATGCCATGAATCTCCAACAGTTACGTTTCTTCAATGAAGTAGTCCGCCAGGGATTGAACATTTCCAATGCCGCCAGCGCGTTGTATACCTCGCAGCCCGGCGTCAGCAAGCAGATCAAGTTATTGGAAGAGGAGTTGGGCATCGAGATATTCGTGCGCAACGGCAAGCGCATCGTGGCGATCACCGAGCCGGGCAAAGCCGTACTCGAAATCGCCCAGCGCATGCTGCACGATGCAGACAACCTCAAGCACGTCGCCGAGGAATTTCACTCGCAGAACAGCGGCGACCTGACCATCGCCACCACGCACACACAGGCGCGCTATGCCTTGCCGCCCACGGTCAAACAATTCATCAAGCGCTATCCCGGCGTAAAGCTGGGACTGCACCAGGGCAGCCCGACACAGATCGCCGAAATGCTATTGGACGGCGAAGTTGACATCGGCATCGCAACCGAAAGCCTCACTCTGTACGACGAACTCATCACCCTGCCCTGCTATGAATGGAATCATTGCGTGATTGCGCCGCCCAAGCATCCGCTGCTGGAAGAAAAGAAACTGACGCTGGCAAAGATCGCGCAATATCCGATCATCACTTATGACTTCGCCTTCAGCGGACGCGGCAAGATCAATGCCGCGTTCGATGCCGCGAACATCCGGCCGAACACCGCACTGACGGCGATCGACTCGGATGTGATCAAGACTTATGTGGAATTGGGATTAGGGATAGGGATACTGGCGAAAATGGCCTTCATCCCCGAGCGCGACAAGCACTTGCGTATGATGGACGCCTCACATCTGTTCAAGCCCAGCACCACGCGGATCGCGATACGCAAGAACGAATACCTGCGCGGCTACACTTACGACTTTATCGAGCTATTCGCCCCGCACCTGACCCGCGCAGTGGTAGCCAAGGCGATGCATGCTTCACCCCTGGCGGAATAGCAAAACGCTACTCCCGCATGCTTACTCATCCTCCGGCGCCGGCAAAAGATCAAGCGCCTCGCGGATCAGGGAGGCGTGAATCACAATAGCCAGGCCGAGTTGATGCGGGAGCGTCAGTTTCTTTTTACCCATCTTTATTTCCTCATTGAATGACGCCTGCTCGCTGACCAGGCCGACGAGGAATTGAACTGTGCCGATATTTGTCGTGCCGCCGTAAATCCGGTTCGAGTCGCTCAGATAGACGGGGCCGCCGCTGTTTCCCTCAAACACATTAAAGTCGAAGACAAAAGCCTTTACGCTCTTGGTTGGCACCAGTGGATAGCTGGCGATTTGGCCACTGCGCAAGATCGGGAAGCCGGCCTCATTTGCCTCGACACCTCGTGGAAAACCCAGGCAAGATAATCGGTCTCCCGGATGAACCGCAAACTGCTTCAGCATGTCGTCCGTTGCCAGAAGGGCGGTGGCAACCGGGATGACATCAGCCTCAACTGGTAGCTTGATATACATCACGGCAATATCCGCCCCTGGATGATCTGTCCAGATTGGGCGGCCATTTTTTCTGATCTTGATCGGGAAAAGTATCTTCTGGTATGAATCGCCGATTTTCCTGCGCAGCGATAAGACCGCCTCATCTCCTACCATTTTCTTGAGCACATGTCCAGCTGTGACCAAAACGAAATAGGCCTTTCGCGGATCAGCGGCACTGGGCTTGGCCAGGATGAATACCGTCCCCACGTTGAACGCGTTGTGTCCCGCAGCCTTGCCTTCCAGCTTGAAGGTGGAGCGCATGAATATCATATTGATATCGGGCGGCTCTTCTGCAGCCGAAGAGGCGATCGAGAGCAGCATCAGCAAGAACACGGCCGGAAGCAGGAGTATACGTTTCATTTGGATCACCATTGGGGAGACGATATCAGTGTATCGCCCGCTTGGAAAAATCCCTGGGTCGGAACCCCAGCGCGGCCAGCGCGGCAAAATAAACCACCACACCACCGGCAACCAGCGCAGACAAGCGCCAGATGCGCGACCAGCCGGAGCCGCTCAGCCAGCTTTGCTCCGTGCCCATGCCGAACCACAGCGTGATAGCCAGGGCCGCTACCGCGATGCCCACTTTGATGAAGAATTTTGCCCAGCCCGGCTCGGGCTGGTAGATGCCATGTTTGCGCAGGTAATAAAACAGGATCGCGGAGTTCAGGCACGCCCCCAAACCAATCGACAAGGCCAATCCTGCATGTTGTATCCAACCAATGAACAGCGCATTCATCGCCTGCGTCGCCAGCAAGGTCACAATGCCGATCTTTACCGGTGTTCTGATGTCCTGCCGCGCATAAAAACCGGGGGCGAGGATTTTCACCAGGATCATGCCGATCAGGCCGATGCTGTAGCCGATCAGCGCGTAACTGGTCATCAGCACATCATGCGCGACGAATGCGCCGCGCTGGAAAAACGTGGCCAACAAAGGCACCGAGATCATGCCCAGCGCCAGCGCGGCGGGCAGCGTCAGCATGATGGTCAGGCGCAAACCCCAGTCCAACAGCTTGGAATATTCCACCGTGTTGTTACTGGCGTGGCACTTTGACAGCGAGGGCAACAGGATCGAACCCAGCGCAACGCCCAGGATGCCTGAAGGAAACTCCATCAACCGATCAGCGTAATACAACCAGGACACGCTGCCCGTGACCAGCAACGACGCGAAGATCGTATTGATGATCAGGCTGATCTGCGCGATGGACACGCCGAATACCGCCGGGCCCATCTGCCTGATGACACGCCGCATCCCTTCGTCTTTCAGGCTGAATCGGATACTAGGCAGCATGCCGATCTTTTTCAGGAACGGTATCTGGAACGCGAGTTGCACAAAACCCGCGATAAACCACGCCCAGGCCAAACCCATGATCGGCTGCTCGAAATAAGGTGTAAGCCACAACGCGCCGCCTATCAAACAGACATTCAACAGCACCGGTGCAAAGGCCGGCACCCAGAATTTGTTGTAGGTGTTAAGAATGCCCGCCGCCACCGCGACCAGCGAAATAAAAAAGATATACGGCGAGGTGATGCGCAGCATCTGCACGGTCAAGTCGAATTTCGCGGCGTCCTTGATAAAACCGGGCGCGCTGACATACACGATAAGCGGCGCGGCGATGATGCCGATCAGCGTCACTATGAACAGGATGATCGCCAGCATGGTCGTAACGTGATCGACCAGCAGCCTGGTATCGTCATGGCCGCGACGGTTCCTGTATTCGCCGAAGATCGGCACAAAAGCTTGCGAGAACGCGCCCTCGGCGAACAAACGACGCAACAGATTAGGCAGCCTGGTAGCCAGAATATATGCATCGTTCGCCAGGCCCGCACCGAAGATGCCGGCTATCAGCATGTCGCGCACAAAGGCCAGAATGCGCGAAACAAGGGTCAAGCCGCTGATCGTGGCCAGTGATTTAAGTAGGTTCATACGGCATCAAAGCATGGGATTTAAAACGTCGCGTATCATAACACTGCGCCCCCGACTATCGGATTCCGGACGGTATATTGACCAGCAGATTGCGAGGGGGCTTGTAGGATGCCAGTACCGCGCGGAAGATTCTCGATCGCATCTGCGAATTAACGACGCACCGAGAATTGCCCCTGCGCGCGGGCCTCCGCTGTGGGAAGCTGCAACGGCCGAGAAAAAAGCTGGGCAACGATCAACAATGGGATTTGTCAGCCCAGCCTGAACCCGGAGTTCGATCAGCGCATCGCATGGTGACGAGTAATTTCCCCCTCGCCTTGGATGCGCTTGTGCGTTTGACTCGACGAGGGATTGGTTTCAGCGCTGGCTGGTGAAATTCTCGCCATTACGCGTGTGGGTGAGATGGAATTCGGTCTTTCTCGGGTATTTGACGGAAAATATTGACATTGACCGGAGTACATCGGCCATGGATACTTCATATTTTATGGTTGAATTTCCTATCCCTTATCGTTTTAAACAGAGTGGCGGCGACACTGATAACGCCGATCGAACCTCTGTAAGTCACCAAGGTGGAGGCAAGCTGATGCGAAGCTTGGTGACGGCCTCCATTCTGTCGACGTTCGCGATGCCGGCACTGGCAGAGTCCGTGTGGGTGGGTGGCGCGAGCAGCGCGGACATGACGCGCGTAGCCTATCTGGGGCGGATCGCCGCCCCCCTGCCCGGCCAACGCCTTAGCGATGGCTGGAGCTATTCGGTGTTTGTGGATTATGTCAGTTACAATTACAACTCGGGCGCGCAGGGCATCCAGGGCACCGCCAAGGGTATCAAGTTCAGTGTCGGTCATGAGTTTCGACGTGACTACGGCTCACTAGGACTGAGCTTGGGGGTGGCCACGAGCCGCACCACGCTCTCGCCCGACGATCCCGGCAACTCCAGCCGCGGATCCAGCGTGCATCCTGTCGGCGAGTTCTTGTGGCATTCCAAAGACGACGCCATCTGGCGCAGTACCACCTATGCGCAGTATGTGTTCGGCGCACGCCGGGACATCGTCAATGCTTTCCTCGGCCGTCGGCTTTCGAACGGCATTGCCATCGGGCCGCAGGTGTCCACTGGCGGCGATCCAAGCTATCGGATTTACGGCTTGGCCTTGGCGCTCAATGGCTGGAAGATCGGCCCACTGAACATGGGTGTCTATGCCGGAGCCCAGCACTCGGAAGGCGGCGACACGCACCCTGAGATCGGCTTCTCCTTCTCGATGTATCTCCCGGATTAGGGCCGTCCCGGTTTAGACTGCGGTATTTCTAATGGACTCTTTAGCACCGCCGCGCCCATGACTTTGAAGGAGTCAATGTTGGAGCACTTTCGCTTTTCCCTGACCGCTCTTGCGGCCGCTGTTGTGGCAGCGGCTTTGGTTGCTTGCAATCCAGTTGAACAAAACCGGGCTTTGTCCGCCCCACCTCTCGAACCGGTGATCTGCGATGCCGGTCGGCATGGCGCGCGCCTAGTTCCTGCGTCGGGGGTGTGGCTCGGTGTTAATCTCGATTTTGCCAAGGACTCGCCGGCCCGCTACAGCGAGCGCTTGGGGCGTCATCCGGCGGTTTACACTTCGTTCTCGCCGGTTCCCATCGACTCGGTCAATGGCGGCTTTCTGGATCAGGCGGTCGAGATGCTGGTGCAGTCGGGCGGCATGCTGCTGTTGACCTTGGAGCCGCGTGCCGGTCTGGATAGCATCACGCCGGCAGTGGTCGACTCGGTCGCCGCGCGCTTGGCGGGCTACAACGCGCGTGGGGTTATGGTGTTGCTGCGTTTCGCGCATGAGATGAACGGCTCCTGGTACGCGTGGGGCCAACAGCCGGCCAAGTACATCGCCACCTTTCGCCGGGTCGCCGATGCGGTGCATCGGAAGGCCCCGGGCACAGCCATGCTTTGGGCGCCCAACTATGGCGGCGGCTATCCATTCCGAGGGGGAAAGTTCATGGCTCGTCCAGGCAGCTCGGACATGAAGGCACTGGATACCGATGGCGACGGCGAACTGACCGCCAATGACGATCCTTATGCACCCTACTATCCGGGCGACGATTGGGTGGATTGGGTAGGCATGTCCATTTATCACTGGGGCTCAGCCTACCCTTGGGGTAGCAACGATTTGCCGGAACCAGGCAAGTTCGCCAGAATGCTGGAAGGCAATTACAACGGCAGCGCCGGCGACGAGCGCAATCTGCCGAACTTCTACAGGGACTACGGCGAGCGTCGAAACAAGCCGGTGGGCGTGTTTGAAACGGCCGCGTTCTATGCTCCGGCCAGTGGCGGCGCCGACGAAATGGCGCTTAAATCGAGTTGGTGGCGACAAGTCTATGCGTCCGGGATCGCCGAACGTTTTCCGCGCTTGAAAATGATCAACTGGTTCGAATGGGACAAGTATGAAGTCGAGGTCGACGCCCGGGTCGACTGGGGCGTCACTATCGATCCACAGCTGCGCGCGGCCTATCGCAAAGCCTTGCCGGACTGGCTACGCTTCGCCGAGAACGTGGATTTCTGCGGCGTCGATGGTCGCCGCTAGCTCACCTTAGCGGATTCGCCGCCCAGAGAGCCCGCGTAGGGCGCAATCGCTATTGCGCCGAATGAAATGGGGTTCGCAGGGATGGGCGGCTTGTCGCCCAACTCGCAAAACATCCGGTGCAATGCGCTTCGCTTATAGAAATACGCTTTGCTTATAGACATACGAGAAGCATCCAAAACCTCAGTGATAACCTCGAATAATTCCAGTCCAACCCACCTAACCACCTGTCCTCGCAAAAAGATTTGCAAAAATAGGCGTAAGTCACTAGAATGCGCGCCTTTCGTCGTACCGGATTTTCCCTTTCGTCTTACCGAATTTATTAGGAGTAGTCATGGCAAATAGCGCACAAGCCCGCAAGCGTGCACGTCAGGCAGTAAAACAGAATGCCCATAACAGCAGTCTGCGCTCGGAATTGCGCACTGCGGTCAAGAAAGTCATCAAGGCGATCGAAGCCGGTGACAAGACCGCTGCTCAAGCTGTATACAAGAATTCCGTGAGCGCTGTGGACAGCATCGCGGACAAGAAGATCATTCACAAGAACAAGGCCGCTCGCCACAAGAGCCGTCTGTCTGCGGCTATCAAAGCGATGGCGTAATCGCCCCGGCGTAAAGCCACGACGTTTTGATTCACCGCACAAGCCGACAGTGATGTCGGCTTGTTTGCTTTGTAGTACCGCTTGTTTCCCTTGCCTAGACAGGGTCGTTTAGCTCAATATACGACCCTTGCGTTTTGCTAAACGGCGGCTTGTCCGCCGTCTGTATTTTAAAGGTTCTATATTATGTCGCATGTAATGAACACTTATGCTCGGCTTCCCGTCACTTTTGTGCACGGCAAAGGCGCTTGGCTGTGGGATACCAAAGGCAAGCGTTATCTGGACGGGCTGGCGGGCATTGCCGTAAACACTTTGGGACATGCGCATCCGCGCTTCACTGCGGCTCTCAACGAACAGATCGGCAAACTGATCCATTGCTCAAACGTTTATCAGGTAAACGGCCAGGAGTTGCTCGCCGACAAATTATGCAGCCTGACCAGGATGCAGGAAGTGTTCTTCTGCAATTCCGGTTGCGAGGCGAACGAGGCCGCGATCAAGCTGGCGCGCATGTATGGCCACAAACAGGAGATCGAAGCTCCGGCCATCATCGTGATGGAAAAAGCATTCCATGGCCGCACGCTGGCCACGCTTTCCGCCACCGGAAACCGCAAGGTACAGGCCGGTTTCGAGCCACTGGTCACTGGCTTCGTGCGCGTGCCTTACAACGACCTGGAGGCGATCCGTCAAGTCGCAAAGCACAACAGCAGTGTGGTTGCGGTGTTCGTCGAGCCGATACAGGGCGAAGGCGGCATACGCACGCTGGACATCGAATACCTGAAACAGTTGCGGCAGATTTGCAACGAGCAGAACTGGCTGCTGATGCTGGACGAAGTGCAAAGCGGCATCGGGCGCACCGGCAAATGGTTCGCCTATCAGCATACCGGCATCCTGCCGGACGTGATGACGCTCGCCAAGGGCTTGGGCTCGGGCGTGCCTGTTGGCGCATGTCTCACCGCCGGCAAGGCAGCAGGCACTTTCCAGCCGGGCAATCACGGCTCGACGTTCGGCGGCAATCCGCTGGCTTGCACGGCAGGCCTGACCACGCTGAATATCATCGAGCAGGATAAATTGATGGCGCACGCCGAAACCCTCGGTAAATTCATGCAGCAGGGATTCACCACCGCATTGCAAGGCGTGAACGGCGTCAAGGAAATTCGCGGCCAAGGGCTGATGATCGGCATCGAGCTCGACAAACCGTGCGGCGACCTGGTCAAGCTGGCTCTCGACCAAGGACTGCTGATCAATGTCACCGCCGATAGCGTGATCCGGCTGTTGCCGCCGCTCATCATGTCAAAAAGTGAAGCGCAACAGCTGCTGGATATCCTGTGTCCGCTGATAAAAGATTTTTTGCAACCCTGACCGGTAATGAGCCATGTCAGCCCAGCCCATATCAATAAAGCAACCTGCGCCGGTAAAACACTTTTTACAGTTCAAGGATTTCACCCGCGAGGAGTTTGAATACCTGTTCGCGCGCACCCGCATCATCAAACAGAAATTCAAGGCCTACCAGCAATACTGGCCGCTGCAGGACCGCACGCTGGTGATGATCTTCGAGAAAAGCTCCACCCGCACACGCCTGTCATTTGAGGCGGGCATGCAGCAACTGGGTGGCTCCGCGATCTACCTGAACACGCGCGACACCCAGCTGGGGCGGGGGGAGCCGGTAGAAGACGCGGCACAGGTGATCTCGCGCATGAGCGACATCGTGATGATCCGCACCTTCGAGCAGGGCATCATCGAGCGCTTTGCCGCCAACTCGCGCGTGCCGGTAATCAACGGCCTGACCAACGAATATCACCCGTGCCAGATACTGGCTGATATTTATACCTACATCGAGAAACGCGGCTCCATTCAGGGCAAAACGGTCGCCTGGATTGGCGACTCCAACAATGTCTGCAATACCTGGTTGCAGGCCGCAGAGGTACTGGATTTCAACGTCCACGTATCGACGCCGCCGGGTTACGAAGTGGAGCCGGAACGCGCGGGGCTGTATGGCACCGATCATTTTGAAAGCTTTGCCGACCCGATGGACGCGTGTCGCGATGCGCATCTGGTCACCACCGACGTGTGGACCAGCATGGGCTGGGAAGCGGAAAACGAAGTGCGCCTGAAGGATTTTGCCGACTGGCAGGTCGATAGTGACATGATGCGCGCAGCGGGGAACGATGCATTATTCATGCACTGCCTGCCTGCGCATCGTGGCGAAGAAGTGACTGCGGAAGTAATCGATGGCGCGCAGTCTGTGGTGTGGGACGAGGCTGAAAACCGCCTGCATGTGCAAAAGGCGCTGATGGAATTTTTATTACTGGGAAGAATCGAGACTTGATATGAACATTGCCTATTTGAAAGACATGGACTCGCTGTATATCGAGCTGCATCCGGAAAACGCCGCGCAGGCGTGGGAGGCGCACGAAGGTATCGTGCTGAACCTGTCCGAAGACGGCCGCGTGGTCGGCATCGAGATCGAGCATGCCAGCACGCGCGTCGATATGGGCATGCTCAAAATCGGCAACTTCCCCGGTGAAGTGCACACCATCGAAGGCAAGGCGCACTAACCCATGAGCGACATCAACAAGGTCGTGCTCGCGTATTCGGGCGGGCTGGATACCTCGGTCATCCTGAAATGGCTGCAGGACACCTATCAGTGCGAGGTGGTGACGTTCACCGCCGATATTGGCCAAGGCGAAGAGCTTGAACCGGCGCGGCAAAAAGCGCTGCAGTTCGGCATTTTGCCCGAGCAGATTTTCATCGACGACATGCGCGAAGTATTCGTGCGCGATTTTGTATTCCCGATGTTTCGCGCCAACACCGTCTACGAAGGCGAATACCTGCTCGGCACCTCCATTGCGCGCCCGCTGATCGCCAAGCGCCTGATCGAGATTGCCGCCGCGACCGGGGCGCAGGCAATCGCGCACGGCGCCACCGGCAAGGGCAACGATCAGGTGCGCTTCGAACTGGGCGCGTACGCGCTGAATCCGGACATCAAGATTATCGCACCGTGGCGCGAGTGGGATTTATTAAGCCGCGAAAAACTGCTG
>JANXXX010000074.1 GCA_025350405.1 Gallionella sp. | reverse complement strand
CTTTACGGTCTTAAAAGAGCCACAAAAAATGCACTTTCGACCATTCAAAAAGTTGGTCGCACAACCAAATACTGTATGAACGCTTGTAACCATAAGTATCTCCAAGGATACACTGGTTACGAAACGCCCTAATTACCAAATAATATTCTCTGTGGATGGGTCGCAAACATTGCTTTGACAGGGTCACCGCAAAACGACTAGAGTTTTTCTGAGTACCGCAGGCAGTATTAAAAATGCAACTCCTACACGATGCAGAAAACATGCGCCTCACCATATTCCACTTGAGGAGCATTTCATGAAATACAAAGTCAAACTCGCAGTTCTGATAGTTATGTTATGCGCCAACGCAATTGCAGATCCTGTGTATTTACAACCCGGTCCGAATCTCACTTACGGATCATCCAGCAACAACCAGTCCATTATGTCGAGCATCGAATCCGGCTGCAGCTGCTGCGCAGTTAAGCCGGGAGGACAGCCAGTACCGCGTCGGCATAATTACGGTCGGCGGTGGATATGAAATCGGGAATGTAGGCGGTCTCTTTAACCTGATAGACAGCACGAAAACCTCGCTTACAGCGTCTTCGACAATCCCTCCCAGTGTAATTGCCGGCGGCGGCGCGGCTGTTGCTGCATATATTAATGCGAACCTGATTGCACCTGTTAACAGCCTAACAAGTTCGCTGCAGCAAAACGCCAATGCCTCAGTTTATTTTGGTGGACACGTTCCGCTCACACCATTTGCTGTGTCCAAAAAAGGCTGGGGCGGAAGCTTTGTGCTCGACGCAAACGCAAGTGTGATCGCGAATTTGTCGTTCATAGCCGATCCATTTGCCAACTTAACCACCGCCCAAGGGAATGCCATTATTGCGGGCGGGGGGACATATACTCCCGCCACCAACGAGAGCTCAGTGTTAGTCAAAGCGGCCGTGGTTGAAGAATTGGGGTTCGGTTACAGCCGTCCCATGCTGAGTCGTGAAACGGGTGATCTGACTGCCGGAGTACGCGCAAAATACTATTTAGTTAAACTCGCACGCAATGCACAACATCAAACGTCGACAACAGCGGGTGGATCGCAAAGTACACTCAATGCGAGCCAGAACTACACGAGCAGTTCCGGCGTAGGCCTGGACGTGGGCACCTTATGGACCGCCAAACGCTACCGCGTCGGAGCCTGGGTCAATAACGTCAACAAGCCCAGCTTCAATTACAACACTGTCGACACCACGGGTTACGCTAACCCGACTGTCATTGCGCAACTCAACACTAACGGAACCTACGACATGAAACCCCAGTTGCAAAGGAAGGGGCATTTTATTCGGAAAGCTAGAACTGGGTCGTCAATGCAGGACTGGATGCCAATGCAGTGCAAGATGCTGTGGGCAGAGACTTCCAGTGGGCAACGTTAAGCGGAGCTTATGCAACCAATAGCTGGTGGATTCCCGGTGCCCGCGTTGGCTATCGCACTAATTTGGCCGGTTCAAAACTCAGTTACATTACTGGCGGATTGACATTGTTCAAGGCGCTTACGCTTGATATTGCCTACGGCCTGGATTCCACCAGGGATAACAACGGCAAATCGATCCCGCGTAGCGCAATGATCAATCTCGGGATCCAAACGACGTTCTGAGTCCAGCTGCAATGTCAGGTGCGGCGCGCTTTGCTTGTCGCTGCAAGTGCGCTGCCACCGGCGTTTGGTCATTGCGATCTTTGGGTTTGATCACCCCCGCACGGTGCGGCGTTTCTTGCGGAATGCATTGTAAAATCCATCAGTAACACTATAATGCGCGCTCTTCAACGGCGGTAAGGGTTGGTCGCGCCATTGGCGAGTCGTTGGATAATATCCGATTGCGCCTGACAGTATTTTGAGTGCGGCATCGCCGCACTTTTTATTTTTAGAGAAAAATATGCCCATTATTACTTTACCTGATGGTTCGCAGCGCAGCTTTGATAAAGCGGTGACAGTCGCCGAAGTTGCACTCAGCATCGGCGCGGGACTGGCGCGTGCTGCGCTGGCGGGCAAGGTGGACGGCAAGCTGGTGGATACCTCGCATCAGATTGCGCAGGATGCCGTAGTGGCCATCATCACCGACAAGGATGCGGATGGTCTGGAGATCATTCGCCATTCCACCGCGCATTTGCTGGCCTACGCGGTGAAAGAATTGTTTCCCGATGCGCAGGTGACCATAGGCCCGGTGATCGAGAACGGTTTCTTCTACGACTTTTCCTACCAGCGCCCGTTTACGCCGGAAGATCTGGCGGCGATCGAGAAGCGCATGGCAGAACTCGCCAAGCAGGATATTCCGGTGACGCGCAAGGTGTTGCCGCGCGACGAAGCGGTGAGCTATTTCAAGGGCATCAACGAGCATTACAAGGCGGAAATCATTGCTTCCATTCCGGCTAATGAAGATGTGTCGCTGTACACCGAAGGCAAATTCACCGACCTGTGCCGCGGCCCGCACGTGCCATCCACCGGCAAGCTGAAAGCATTCAAGCTGATGAAGCTGGCGGGTGCGTATTGGCGCGGCGACTCAAAGAACGAAATGTTGCAGCGCATCTACGGCACGGCGTGGGCGAAGAAGGAGGAGTTGGATGCCTACCTGCATCAACTCGAGGAAGCCGAGAAGCGCGATCACCGCAAGCTCGGCAAGCATCTGGAATTGTTCCACATGCAGGATTCCTCGCCCGGCATGGTGTTCTGGCATCCCAAAGGCTGGACGCTGTGGCAGGAAGTCGAGCAATACATGCGCCGCAAATTCCGCGAGCACGATTATCAGGAAGTGCGCACGCCGACCATCATGGACAGAACCTTGTGGGAGAAGTCCGGCCACTGGGAAAATTATCACGATAATATGTTCACCACTGCATCGGAGAATCGCGACTATGCGGTGAAGCCGATGAACTGCCCCGGCCACGTGCAGATCTTCAATCATGGCCTGCACAGCTACCGCGATTTGCCATTGCGCTTGGCTGAGTTCGGCTCCTGCCATCGCAATGAGACGTCGGGGTCGTTGCATGGCTTGATGCGCGTGCGCGGCTTCACTCAGGATGACGCGCATATTTTTTGCACTGAAGAGCAGGTGCAGCCTGAGGTGTCGAGTTTCATCGTGATGCTCAATGAGGTATATCGCGACTTCGGTTTCAACGAGGTCTTGGTCAAGTTGTCTACGCGCCCTGAAAAGCGGGTCGGTTCGGATGAGACTTGGGACAAGGCCGAAGCCGGATTGGCCTCAGCACTGAAGCAAAACGGACTGGCCTATGATGTCCAGCCGGGCGAGGGCGCGTTCTATGGGCCCAAGGTCGAGTTCACGCTGAAAGATAGTTTGGGTCGATTGTGGCAATGCGGTACGATACAGCTGGATTTCAACCTGCCGGTGCGCTTGGGTGCAGAATTCGTCGATGAGGACAATACCCGCAAACCCCCGGTGATGCTGCATCGCGCGATACTGGGTTCGATGGAGCGTTTCATCGGCATTCTGATAGAGCATCATGCCGGAGCGTTCCCGCTATGGCTGTCGCCGATCCAGCTGGTACTGATGAATATCTCGCAGGCGCAAGAGGAATATACGACCCAGGTAGCGCAAAAGTTGCGGGCCGCCGGGCTGCGTATACGATTGGATTTGCGCAATGAGAAGATTACCTATAAAATACGCGAACATAGCTTACAGAAATTACCTTATCAACTGATCATCGGCGATAAAGAAGTAGCTGGAAGTTTGGTGGCCGTGCGGACCCGCAGTGGTGAAGATCTCGGGCAGATGACGTTGGAAGCCTTGCTTCAACGTTTACAAACCGAAATCAAAAACGGGTAGCGCGGCTTGATTATTGATTAAGTGGAGATATTGCAATAGCACAAGACAAAGCGCAGCGCATCAATGAAATGATTACCGCACCACAAGTGCGACTCATTGGTGTCGAAAAAGAGCCCCTCGGGATTGTAGCCATCGCAGAAGCTTTGCGTATGGCAGATGAAGCAGAGCTGGATTTGGTAGAGATTTCGCCGTTAGCGGATCCGCCGGTGTGCCGCATCATGGACATCGGTAAATTCAAATATGCAGAGAGCAAGAAGCTGCATGAAGCCAAGCTCAAGCAGAAGCAAGTCCAGATCAAGGAAATCAAGTTTCGTCCCAATACGGACGAAGGCGATTACAACATCAAGTTGCGCAACTTGATCAAGTTTTTGGATGATGGCGACAAAACCAAAGTCACACTGCGTTTTCGCGGTCGTGAAATGGCTCACCAGGAAATCGGCATGCGCTTGATCGAGCGCGTCAGAGCGGACTTGGTCGAGCATGGTGTAGTCGAGCAGTTCCCCAAGATGGAAGGCCGACAGATGGTGATGGTGTTGTCACCCAAGCCAGGCAAAAAATAAGTGTAGGTTGGATTAGTAGTTTTTTACGTAACCCAACACCTGAAATGAATTTAGTTGTCTCGACAGCAAGGGATGGTCGGGATGATGTAGCAAACAGTCCCAATAAAAAGTGGTGTATGGGTCAAAAAGATTTTCCATCGGAAAACACCTCGCACCATAACTTAAGGAGCAGTCATGCCTAAAATGAAAACCAAAAGCGGGGCGGCCAAGCGTTTCAAGGTTCGTGCCGGTGGTAGTATCAAGCGCTCACAAGCGTTCAAGCGTCATATCCTGACCAAGAAGACCACCAAGAACAAACGTCAATTACGCGGTACTGCTGAAGTCCACGCAACCAACAAAGCATCGGTTCACGCCATGATGCCTTACGCATAAGGAGCCGATCATGCCTAGAGTAAAACGTGGAGTAGTAGCACGCGCCAGTCATAAGAAGATTCTTGATCTGGCAAAAGGTTATCGCGGTCGCCGCAAGAACGTCTACCGTATCGCCAAACAGGCGGTGATGAAAGCCGGGCAGTATGCCTATCGTGATCGCCGTCAAAAGAAGCGACAGTTCCGCACCTTGTGGATTGCGCGTATCAATGCGGCAGCGCGTGAGCAAGGCATGAGCTACAGCGTATTCATGAATGGCCTGAAGAAAGCGTCGATTCAAGTCGATCGCAAGGTGTTGTCGGACATCGCGGTGTTCGATAAGCCGGCATTTGCGCAGTTCGTGGCGCAAGCTAAAGCCAGCCTCGGCGTTTAACTTTAGTCGTTGAAAAACAAAGGAGGCGGTAAGCCTCCTTTTTTTGTTTCCAAAATGAAAGATGCAAGAACTTCAAAATATACTCGATGACGCGCTGAAGACCTTTGCCGCGACGGATGATGCCGCCATGCTGGAGAACGCCAAGGCGCGCTATCTCGGCAAGGAGGGCAGCCTGACGGCTCTGTTGAAAGGTCTGGGCAAATTGTCCGCCGAAGAGCGCCCTGCAGCCGGTGCGCACATCAACAAGGTCAAGCAGCAGATCGAAACAGCGCTGCAGGCGCGGCGCGATGCTATCCAGCAGCAGGCCTTGCAACAGAAACTCGCAGCGGAGTCACTGGATGTGACCTTGCCTGGACGCGGCATGGGTAGCGGCGGTTTGCATCCGGTTACGCGCACGCTGGAACGCATCGAGCAGCTGTTTCATTCGCTGGGCTTTGCGATTGCATCGGGCCCCGAAATTGAGCGCGATTTTTATAACTTCACCGCGTTGAACATCCCTGAGAATCATCCGGCGCGTGCGATGCACGATACTTTTTACATCGATCCGCAACACGTGTTGCGTACCCATACCTCGCCGGTGCAGGTGCGCTACATGGAAGTGCATCAACCGCCGCTGAAGATCATTTCTTCCGGACGCGTCTATCGTGTCGATTCCGATGCCACGCATTCACCAATGTTTCATCAGGTGGAAGGTCTGTGGGTTGATGAAGAAATCAGTTTCGCCAACCTCAAGGGCGTGGTGCAGGATTTTTTACAGCACTTTTTCGAACAAGATGATTTGCAAGTACGCTTCCGTCCCTCGTTCTTTCCATTTACCGAGCCATCCGCTGAAATGGACATGAGCTGGAAAGGCGGTTGGCTGGAGATCGGCGGCTGCGGCATGGTGCATCCCAATGTGCTGCAGCACGTCAATATCGACAGCGAAAAATATCTCGGTTTTGCGTTTGGTCTGGGCGTGGAACGTCTGGCGATGTTGCGCTACGGCGTGAACGATTTGCGCCAGTTCTATGAGAGCGATCTGCGCTTCCTGAAGCAATTTAACTGAACATACAACCATGAAATTTTCCGAGAATTGGTTAAGAACCTGGGTGAATCCGGCACTCTCCAGCGATGAACTGGCGCATGTGCTGACCATGGCCGGGCTGGAAGTTGAGGCGCTGGAAGCCGTCGCTCCTGCGTTCAATAGTGTGGTGGTCGCCGAAGTACTGGAAGTGGTCAAGCATCCCAATGCGGATCGATTGAATGTGTGTCAGGTGAATGTCGGCGAAGCAAGTCCGCTGACCATTGTGTGCGGTGCGTCAAATGTAGCAGTCGGCGTTAAAGTGCCGTGCGCGCGTATCGGTGCGGTGCTGCCCCCAAATAGTGATAATGAAAAGGGCTTCGTCATCAAACAGGCCAAGGTGCGCAGCGTCGAATCGTTCGGCATGTTGTGCTCGGACAAGGAGCTGGGCCTGGCAGAGGAGAGCGGAGGGCTGTGGCTGTTGCCGACCGATGCACCGGTGGGAAAATCGCTGCGCGAATATCTGGAGCTGGACGATAAATTATTCACGCTCAAGCTCACGCCGAACCGCAGCGATTGCTCCGGCATGGTAGGCATCGCGCGTGAAGTCGCCGCACTGACCGGCAGCAAGCTCAAGCCATTGGATATCCAGGTGCAGCCGGTCATGTTGTCCGAGCAATTACCTGTCCAAGTGGCGGATACGCAAGCCTGTCCATTATATTGCGGTCGTCTGGTGCGCGACGTGAATGCCGCTGCGGCCACCCCGACCTGGTTGCTGCGCCGACTGGAGCGCAGCGGTTTGCGCAGCATCAGCGCAGTAGTGGACATCACCAACTACGTGATGCTGGAAATGGGGCAACCATTGCATGCTTTCGATGCGGCGCAACTATCCGGCGGCATTACGGTGCGCCGTGCACGCAAGAGCGAAGGGCTGACTCTGCTCAATGAGCAACAAGTGGTGCTGGATGAAGATGTGTTGGTCATCGCCGATGATGATCGCGCTTTGGCGTTGGCGGGAATCATGGGCGGGCAGGGCAGCGGCGTGGAAACGACCACGCGTGATGTATTCCTGGAGAGTGCATTTTTTCATCCCGATGCGATTGTCGGCAAAGCGCGTCGTTTCGGCCTGGCAACAGACTCTTCATTCCGTTTCGAGCGCGGCGTGGATTTCGCGGCAACGCGACAGGCTTTGGAGCGTGCCACCCAATTGCTGTTGGAGATATGTGGTGGCAAGGCCGGTACGATAAGCGAAGTGCGCGGTCAGATGCCGAAACGCGTAGCGATTGCGTTGCGCCGTTCGCGTGTGACGCGAGTGTTGGGTATAGCTCTGGATAACAAGCAGATCGCGGATTTATTCACGCGATTGCAATTCGAATTTATCGCGGATGGCGACGATTATCGCGTGACTCCGCCCAGCTTCCGTTTTGACCTGTCCATTGAGGCCGACCTGATCGAGGAACTGGCGCGCCTGCACAGTTATGACAACATTCCTGCGCTGGCGCCGCGGGCTGAGCTGACCATGTTGCCATACAGCGAATTGCATCGTCCGTTGACGCGCATACAGCAGATACTCGTTACTCGCGATTATCAGGAGATCGTCAGCTACGCATTTGTCGAAGAACAAGTCGAGCGCGAATTGTGCGGCAACGAAAATCCTGTCGCGTTGCAAAACCCGATTGCCAGCAACCTGGCGGTGATGCGCAGCAGCCTGATAGGCGGCCTGGTCGGCGCGTTGCGATTCAATCTGAATCGCAAGCAGGCGCGCGTGCGTCTATTCGAAGTTGGCGCATGCTTTGCCAAAAATAATAATGAGTATGTGCAGACCCAGCGCTTGTCTGGTTTGGCCTATGGTGAAACCCAAGCCGAACAATGGGGTGTGGCCACCAAGCCCGTTGATTTCTACGATGTCAAAGCGGATGTCGAGGCAATATTTGCACCGCAAGGATTGCGTTTTGTTGCAGCAGTCCATCCGGCCTTGCATCCGGGACGTTCCGCGCAGATTTATTGCGGCGAGCAGATGATCGGCTGGATAGGGGAATTGCATCCACACTGGCAGCAACAATATGACATGGCTCAAGCCTGCGTGTGGTTCGAAGTTGAACTCAGTGCATTGACGCAGGCGAAGGTTCCGCGCATCAGCGAGATCGCCAAGTTCCTGCCAGTCCGTCGCGATTTGGCGATAGTGGTCGACGAAGCCGTTACCGTGCAGGCCTTGCTGGAGGCCATGCAGCAGGCTTCGGCACCGTATGTGGTGGAGATTGCGCTTTTTGACTTGTATCGGGGCAAAGGCGTGGAGCAAGGCAAAAAAAGCCTTGCATTCCGTGTGTTGTTACAAGATACTCACAAAACACTCACAGATTCAGAAATTGAACCAAGCATCGCGCAATTAGTGGCTGTTTTGAAAAAGCGTGGTGCGCAATTACGTATGTAATTCCATTCAAGTGGAATTGAAATAAGGGAAAGATAATGACAACAACATTAACCAAGGCCGAACTGGCTGATTTGCTGTTCGCAAAAGTAGGTCTCAATAAACGCGAAGCCAAAGATATGGTAGAAGCATTTTTTGAGGAAATTCGTTTACAACTGGAACAGGGGGAGAGCGTCAAACTATCCGGTTTCGGCAATTTCCAGTTGCGCGACAAACCGCAACGTCCCGGACGGAATCCCAAGACCGGCGAGGAAATTCCCATCACTGCACGTCGTGTTGTGACATTCCATCCCAGCCAGAAACTGAAAACCATGGTGGAAAAGTCCTATCATGGAAAACCACAAGCCTAACTCAGAACTCCCGCCGATACCCGCCAAACGTTACTTCACCATCGGTGAGGTGAGCGAGTTGTGCGGGGTCAAGGCACACGTGCTGCGCTACTGGGAACAGGAATTCACACAACTCAAACCGGTCAAGCGCAGCGGCAACCGGCGCTATTATCAACACCATGAAGTAATGCTGATACGGCGCATCCGCGAGTTGCTGTACGGGCAGGGTTTCACTATCAGCGGTGCGCGTAACCTGCTGGAAAATTCTAATCAACCTGAAAATCGCGGCGGCTTGCCTGCTGCAGCGCTAAATGTTGCCGCGCTGCGTCACGAAATCAAAGAGATCATTTCTTTGCTCAGCGCATAAATTTGTTTTGTCAGCGCGAATTTTTTTTTCTACTCGGCCTTTTGCACTTGTCCAACAAACAGTATTTCTTTAAAGCTCCGGCTCAGTTCCTTGCTGTAGAAGCCGCTCATCACTACACCTTTGCTATAGCGGACTATGCTTCTGGGTTTAATATCAAGCTTGGGACCGGCCAGCCAGATCACTTCCTGTTTGTCGTTGACTACCTCCAGATAAGTATAGGCTGAGGCCTGAAGTACCGTTCTGACCGCCCCCCGGTTGGGTAGCTGGGTTTGATTGTCTTTGCGTGCGGCCAGCTTTGCCTTGTAGGCTTGGGCATCCGATTCAAGTCCCCAGTATCCGAAGTCTGCGCTTGTATTGACGGTTGCATATTCCGCAGTGGATAAATATTTATCGCGATTGGAACCGCCAAGCACGTAAATCCAGTCCTTGTATTCAACCACGCTAAACATGCCGCGCGGTACGGTGAGCGGGGTGGTTGTTTCCCATGTGGATAATTGTCCGTCGGCATTCACTTTGGCTTTTTCCACGCTATCAAGAAATTCCAGCCCGGTGAGGCCGCCAAGCGCATAGAGGTATTCCCCGTGCGCAACCGTGGACAACCCATAACGCCCGGTTTGCAACGGTTGCGTCGCCTTCCAGTTGCGTGATTCCAGATCGCCCAGCGGCGACCATTCGACATTGGTAATACCGACACCTTTGTCCTGGTCATGTCCGCCAATTACATAAGCGGCTGAGCCCCATTTTTTTACGCCATTGACATAACGAGGCATCAGCATGGATTTTGGTTCGAGCTGCCATTCACCGAGGCTGCCATCAGGCAAGAACTCAGCGCGTTCGACGGAATCAAGCAGAGTGCCGCCAAAACCACCGAAAGAATAAATGGTGGTATCTGTCGCAACAATCTTGCTGCAACGACGTGGTACGACCATTTGATTTTTCTCTGCTTCCCATGGACCCAAGGTGCCGTCTGGCATAATACGTGCGCGTTCGGCGGTGCGCAGCAAATTATGTCCATTGGGCCCATTGCCGCCACCAACCACATACACCGAGCCGTTATGTATCACTGCCTCGATAAAGCCGCGTGCTTCATTTAAGCTTGGCCCTGCTTGCCACGGTCCCAAAGAGCCATCTTTATGAATTTTGGCATATTCAGTTGTATTGAGAAAATCTTTGCCATCGACTCCACCGATCAAGATAAGTGTGTCATTAACTGCGACAACTGCAGCGCCTGCGCGTGCGATGGTAAGCGATGAGGTTTCTTTCCAGTCAGGAATCCAAAGTTTGCTTTGCTGATTACTTTGCGTACTGCATGCAGACAAAGCACACAGTAGCGCGAAGGTTGCTAATCTATTCATAAAGATTTCTTTCAATTTTATTTTAGTTCAAGTGTTAAGAGCCGGACTCAGTAAGAATGACCAAGTGTAAGATAGTTCCACAACGCCATGATACACGTCATGCGTTTCCTGGTCAGCCAAGTTGATGTACGCAAGGTAGAGGTTGCGTACTGAACCAACTAGGACTAAAATAGTCCCAGTTCGGTGAGGTAGTTGATGCTACGTTTAAGCAAGTTTGCGGATTATGGTACTCAAGTAATGGCCTATATGGCGAAGGACGGTGCTGTGCACAGCGCAAGCGAAGTGGCGGCTGGTTTGGATATGGCTGCGGCCACGGTGAGCAAGATACTCAAGATGCTGGCTAGGGATGATCTTGTTGAGTCAGTGATGGGTGCGAAAGGCGGTTACATGCTGGCGCGCCATCCGCAGGATATTTCAATGGCTGAAATCATCAATGCAATGGACGGGCCGATTTCAATTACCGAATGCAGCGGAACCTCAGCTTGCACGCGAGAGGCGCTTTGCTCGACCAGGGGTAACTGGCAAGGGATAAACCGCATCATCCAGGAAGCGTTGGAAAAGGTGACTCTGGCTGAAATGATCAAACCCAAGCATAACGATACCAAGCATCACACCCACGGGCATCACGTTGTAGACATAAGTGCGATCCGTTCACGCGGCAAATCAGCATAAGTCTTGCAGCCAGCGAGAACTTTATTGGAGAAGGACATGGCAATCACATTGACTGAATCGGCGGCAAAGCACATCAACAGCCAGATAACAAAGAGTGGCAAGGGTGTAGGGCTGCGCATCGGCGTCAAAAAATCCGGATGCAGCGGCTTTGCCTACACCCTTGATATCGTGCAGGAAGTACAGGAGTCCGACCATATTTTCGAGAGCCACGGGGCAAAGGTGCTGGTGGACGCAGAGAGCCTGTCCTTTCTGGATGGGACTGAGATCGAGTATGCGAAGCAGGGTTTGGGCTTTGCATTCAAATTCAACAATCCCAATGTCAAGGATCAATGCGGGTGCGGAGAAAGTTTTGCGGTTTAAGGAATAGATATGAGCGCAGCATTACAAAATCTGGTCAATCAGCCCTATAAACACGGCTTCGTGACCGACATCGAGACCGAGTCGGTTGCCAAGGGTTTGAGCGAGGATGTGATACGCCTGATCTCGAAGAAGAAGAAGGAGCCGGAATGGTTGCTCGAATTTCGCTTGTCCGCGTACCGGCACTGGCTGACGATGGAGGAACCTGCCTGGGCGAACGTGAGTTACCCCAAAATCGACTTTCAGGACATCATCTATTTTTCGCAGCCCAAGCCGAAAAAACAACTGGCCAGTATGGACGAGGTCGATCCTGAACTGAGGCGCACCTTCGAGAAGCTCGGTGTGCCTTTGCATGAACAAAAATTAATGACCGGCGTCGCGGTCGACGTGATCTTCGACAGCGTCTCGGTAACGACAACCTACAAGGCGAAGCTGGCCGAGATTGGCATCATATTCTGTTCATTTTCCGAAGCGGTGCACGAGCACCCGGAGTTGGTGAAGCAGTATCTGGGCAGTGTGGTACCGAGCGGCGACAATTTTTATGCAGCGCTCAATTCGGCGGTATTTACCGACGGCTCGTTTTGCTTCATCCCTAAGGGCGTCAAATGCCCGATGGATCTGTCCACTTATTTCAGGATCAATACCGAAGGTTCCGGGCAGTTCGAGCGCACGCTGATCGTTGCCGAGGAGGGCGCTTCGGTGTGTTATCTGGAAGGCTGCACCGCGCCTCAGTTCGATACCAACCAGCTACATGCGGCCGTGGTCGAACTGGTCGCGCTAGACAATGCCGACATCAAATATTCCACCGTGCAGAATTGGTATGCTGGAGACGAGAACGGCAAAGGCGGAATTTTCAATTTTGTCACCAAGCGCGGCTTGTGCAAAGGCGTCAATTCGAAGATTTCCTGGACGCAGGTCGAGACCGGTTCTGCGATCACCTGGAAGTATCCGAGCTGCGTGTTGCTGGGCGACAATTCGACTGGTGAATTCTATTCGGTGGCGCTGACCAACCATCTGCAACAGGCTGACACCGGCACAAAAATGATCCATGTCGGCAAGAACACGCGCAGCAAGATCATCTCGAAAGGTATCTCTGCCGGGCGTTCGAGCAACAGCTACCGTGGCATGGTCAAGGTCGGCAGCCGCGCGATCGGGGCCAGAAATTATTCGCAATGCGACTCTATGCTGATCGGGGATCGCTGCGAAGCGAGCACCTTTCCCACCATAGACGTGCAGAACACCACTGCAACGATAGAGCACGAAGCATCGACGTCCAAGATAGGCGAAGACCAGATGTTCTTTTTCGCGCAGCGCGGCATCGATTCGGAAGAAGCGATCTCGATGATCATCAACGGCTTTTGCAAGGATGTGTTCGTGCATCTGCCGATGGAATTTGCGGTCGAAGCAACCAAGTTGCTCGGCCTGAAACTTGAAGGGAGCGTAGGTTGATTAACAAAGGAAGCAAAGTGTTGCTGGAAGTCAAAAATCTCAAGGCCTCAGTAGACGGAGTCGAGATACTGAAGGGTGTCGATCTCACCGTGCGTGCGGGCGAAGTGCATGCGATCATGGGCATCAACGGCTCGGGCAAGAGCACGTTTTCCAAAGTGCTGGCGGGGCATCCTGATTACACAGTGACCGGCGGAACGGCCATGTTCGAAGGCAAGAATCTTTTTGATCTTGAGCCGGAAGAGCGCGCCAGAGCGGGACTGTTTCTGGCTTTCCAGTATCCGGTCGAGATACCCGGCGTGTCGAACAGTGCATTGTTGCGCCTTGCCTATAACACGCTACAAACCGAGCGCGGTCTCGAAGAACTCGATCCGCTTGAGTTCGATGACTTGGTGCAGGAGAAGATCAAGGTCGTCGAAATGGATGCCAGCTTCCTCAGCCGCAGTGTGAACGAAGGATTTTCCGGCGGCGAAAAGAAACGCAACGAGATACTGCAAATGGCTGTGCTCGAACCCAAGCTTGCGATTCTGGATGAGACTGATTCCGGCCTCGACATCGATGCTTTGAGAATAGTCGCGAACGGTGTGAACAGCCTGCTCACTGCCGACAATGCGGTGGTGATGGTGACGCATTACCAGCGCCTGTTGAATTACATCGTGCCGGATTACGTGCATGTGATGGATGGCGGACGCATCGTCAGGACCGGCGGCAAAGAACTCGCGCTGGAGCTGGAGGCGCGTGGCTACGACTGGCTCAGGGCGGCAGCGTGAATCTGACTAAGGAACAATGCTTCGAGCAACTGCTGCTCGGCAAAACCGTTAACTCCAAGGGCTGGTTGAATGACGTCCGCGTGGCCGCGCGTGCGCATGCTTTGAATTTTCCTTCGGAACGACACGACGATTGGCGCTTCACCGATCTATCAGCGCTGTTCCAGCATGCTTTTTATCCGGTCGACTCATTTGCCAAATTGTCGTTGGGCGAGATTGAGAAATTCTTGATCCCCGATGCGATCCGGCTGGTTTTTGTCGATGGATGTGTTGCTCCTGAACTTTCCGATTTGAAGAAAACTAGGGCAGGCGTAACAGTTGCACCGCTTGCCGATCGTCTCGGAGATAAATCGGTAGAGACCAATTTCGGGCGGCAAGCTCCGTATAAGCAAGATTCCTTCGTCGCGCTGAATACCAACTTCTTTGAGGATGGCGCGTTTGTTCACGTGTCCGGCGAAGTTGCGGCTCCTATCCATATTCTGCACATCGCGACCAGGCGCGACTCACCTTCCGCAATCTATCCGAGATGCCTGATGGTGGTAGAGCCTAACAGCCGCGCGACCGTGATTGAAGATTATGCAGGCCTCGATGATGGAGTTTATTTCTCCAATGCGGTGACCGAAGTGGTACTGAAGGATCACGCTCAGTTGCAGCATGTGCGCGTGCAGCGCGAAGAAAAGAACGCGTTCCACATCGGACACTGCTGGGTCGAGGCGGGTAGAGGCAGCGTTTATACCGCGACTTCGCTGGCATTCGGTGCGCGCGTATCGCGCCACACCCTGCATGTCACGCAACAAGGGGAGGGCGCTGAAATGCATCTTGACGGATTGGCATTGATAGCCGGACGTCAGATCGCAGATACGCATACGCAGATCGACCATGCTGCTCCGCGAGGCAAGAGCGTGCAATTGCACAAATGCATCGCCGATGGATCGGCGCATGCGATATTCAGCGGCAAGATCATCGTGCATGAAGGTGCGGTCGGCACCGATTCTGCGCAAAGCAGTCGCAACTTGTTGCTTTCCGGCAAGGCGCACATTGACACCCAGCCGCAACTGGAAATCTTTAACGACGATGTGAAATGCAAACACGGCGCGACAGTCGGGCAGATTGATGCCGATGCGTTGTTCTTTCTCAAGAGTCGCGGGCTGACTGAGGAACGCGCGCGTAACTTGCTCACCCATGCTTTTGCTGCGGAGATCATAGACAAGATACCTGTACCTGCTCTGGTTGCATCATTGAACCGGACGATACTCGATGAACGCATGAGTGGAGTCCGTTCATGAAGGTCGAACGTATGAATATTGAGCGTATCAATATCGATCAAGTCAGATCCGATTTTCCGATACTCGGCCTGCAGGTTTCCGGCAAACCATTGGTCTATCTGGATAATGCAGCGAGCAGCCAGATGCCGCAGGCTGTCATCGACCGCATCGTGCGCTATCAGAGCGCGGAACATTCCAACATCCACCGTGCAGTGCATTATCTGAGCGAGCTGGCCACCAAGGAATTCGAGGCAGCGCGCGTCAAGGTACAGCATTTCCTGAAAGCAAAGGAGTCGCGTGAAATCATCTTCACGCGCGGCACGACCGAGGCGATCAATCTGGTGATGCACGGCTATGGCCGCGCCTTCATCGGCAAGGGCGACGAGATCATTTTGTCCGGGCTTGAGCATCATGCGAATATTGTTCCATGGCAGATGCTGGCGGAAGAAAAAGGCGCAGTGCTGCGTGTGATCCCGATGAACGATGCCGGTGAACTGCTGATCGAAGAATTCGAAGCGCTGTTCAATGCAAAAACAAAATTCCTCGCGCTGTCGCATGTGTCGAATGCACTCGGCACGATCAATCCTGTCAAGCAGATGGTCGCCTTAGCACACATGCACGGCGTGCCGGTGCTACTCGACGGTGCGCAGGCCGCACCGCATCAAGCGCTGGACATGCAGGAACTGGATTGCGATTTCTATGCCTTCTCCGGGCACAAGATGTGCGGGCCGACCGGCATCGGCGTGCTGTACGGCAAGGCACATCTGCTGGAAAAGATGCAGCCCTTTATGGGTGGCGGCGACATGATCCTCTCGGTGACTTTCGAGAAGACGAAATACAACGTCATCCCTGCCAAATTCGAGGCGGGCACCCCGCCCATCATGGCGGCAATCGCGCTGGGTGCGGCGATCGATTATTTGAACGGGATCGGTCTGGCCAATATCGAGGCATACGAAGGAGAGTTACTGGCTTACGCAACCGAACAAGTCTCGGCAATGCCCGGAGTCAGGATCATTGGCACAGCGAAGAAAAAAGCCGCGGTGCTGTCATTTGAAATCAAGGGAGTGCACCCGCACGATGTCGGCACGATCCTGAACGGGGATGGTATCGCGATCCGCACTGGGCACCATTGCGCCCAGCCGGTGATGCAGCGCTTCCATGTACCAGCTACTGCGCGCGCCTCGTTCGCTTTTTATAACACCAAACAAGAAATCGACAAGCTGGTCGTCGGCATCCGCAAAGTGCAGGAGATGTTTTCATGAGCGATATGCGTCAGCTTTATCAGGAAGTGATCCTCGACCACAATCGCAAGCCGAGGAACTTCGGTTCGCTATCCGGCGCGAACCGGCATGCGGAAGGACACAACCCGCTGTGCGGAGATCACATCAAGCTGTCGATGAACGTGCTGGATGACAAGATCGAGACCATCGCCTTCGAAGGCGAGGGCTGCGCGATCTGCAAGGCCTCCGCTTCGATGATGACCGGTGCGGTCAAGGGCAAAGCCGTGCAGGAAGCGGAAACACTGGTCGAAGAATTTCGCAACATGGCGACCGGCACACTTGATCCTGACAGCCAAACTAATCATTTAGGCAAGCTGAAAGTGTTTGCCGGAGTAAAGGACCTGCCATCAAGGGTCAAGTGCGCGATCCTGCCCTGGCATACGCTGCATGCTGCACTGCATTCCGAAATCTCGGTTTCGACCGAAGGTGCAGCCGACCCCATCCCGGGTGCTGAAATAGGTGGACAATAAAAATGCCAAAAATTGCTGACATTGAAGACACCCCGAATCCGAACGCGGTCAAGTTCGTGCTCAAGGACAGATTGACCTGGGGCACTGCACGATCTTTTGCTAGTGCTGAGTCTGCCGCTGCAGATCCACTCGCCGCAAAATTGTTTGCTATCCCTCATGTCGTCAACGTGTACTACATGGACAAGTGGATCACCGTCACCCAGGACGGCGAAGCCGACTGGCCGAAACTGGTACGAGAAATTGCGATGCCGATCAGGGAGGTGGAAGCCGTTGAGAAGCCATCATCAGAAGCCGCATCGGATTTTGGTGATGACGAACCGAGACTGGCTGCGATCCGTAAATTGTTGGACGAGCAGATTCGTCCCGCACTGATGTCAGATGGCGGCGACCTTCAGATCGTGGGCCTGGAAGGGAATGTGCTGACGATACGCTATTTTGGCGCATGCGGAAGTTGCCCCAGCTCACTCGCCGGAACCCTTTCGGCAATCGGCAATCTGGCGCGCACCATCGAACCCGACATCGAGGTCGAGGTTGTATGAACAAAGGGGTGGTATGAGCGAGTGGGTGGACGTTGCCAAGGCAGAAGACATCACGCCGGGTCACCCCGTACACATCGAAGTGGATGGCTCAGCCATAGCCGTCTTCAAACTGGATCAGTCGTTCTATGCGATCGAAGATGTCTGCACCCATGACGGCGGACGGCTCACCGGCGGTTGCGTCGAAGATGGCCAGATCGTCTGCCCGCGCCATGGCGCCCGTTTTTCTATTAGAACCGGTGAAGCCTTGACCGCACCGGCCTATGAGCCGACCGCGACATTTCCGGTCCGAATCGAAAACGGCATAGTTCAGGTCAGGGACGATCGCTGGGAATAATTCTTTTGTTTCGTTGCGCGCGTTTTTACATTACTTGTGAGAATGATTTGTCATTAGTGATGCCCCCTCTGTTATAATTCTTTTCTTCGGGGCGTAGCGCAGCCTGGTAGCGTACGTGCATGGGGTGCACGTGGTCGGAGGTTCGAATCCTCTCGCCCCGACCAAATATACTCAATAAGTTAGCGGTAAAAAGAGACCAGCCCGATGCTGGCTTTTTTGTTTTGAGTAACGGTTCATCCGTAAGTGCTGTTTTTGATGGAACTCATTGCTGTGTGCCATGCATACCCATATACCCATGACAGAAAACTGGCAGACGTTGCATAATCATGGCCACTGGAGATATATGCATGCCATTTTTGGATTGGGTCAATATAAATCAGGCAAAAGATAACGACACCCGATGTGCCGCACCACCGGCTCAAGCAAAAGGCCATCTAGGTCAACCGTATTAAAAATGTCAGCCAACATTAGCTCCTCCCACAATTCCGAACATTTAACTCACCCCGCATACCGTGCAGACATTGATGGTTTACGTGCAATAGCAGTTCTCTCCGTTGTGGGTTTTCATGCATTTCCAAACTGGATCAAGGGTGGTTTCATTGGCGTCGATATCTTCTTTGTCATTTCCGGTTTTTTAATCTCCACAATTATTTTTGGCAGCTTAGCGCGCAATAGCTTTAGCTTTGTGGAGTTCTACGGTCGCCGCATCAAACGGATATTCCCTGCACTATTGCTGGTATTGGTTGCTTGCTTTGTGTTTGGCTGGTTTGTGCTGCTTCCAGTTGAATTCAAGCAGTTAGGTAAACATATCGCCGGGGGTGCCGGTTTCGTTTCAAATATTTTGTTTTGGAATGAAAGCGGCTACTTTGACAATGCCGCAGAGACAAAACCGTTGCTCCACCTCTGGTCGCTGGGCGTAGAGGAACAGTTCTACATTGTCTGGCCGCTGCTTTTGTGGCTAGCCTGGGAAACCAGATTTAGTTTGCTGGCAATCACGATTGTTGTAGCGGCTATCTCATTTGCGCTGAACATTGGAAGTATCCGCAGCGACGCAGTAACCGCGTTCTACTCGCCGCAAACTCGCTTTTGGGAACTGATGGCGGGCTCTGTTCTGGCGAATATGGCGCTGAACAGGCAGAACATATTCACCAAGCTCAGGAAGAAACTTGCAACGTGGCTGAACCGGACAGCATATGCACAAACAACAGAGGTAAATGGAAATATTCTATGCGATGCCCAGTCGATATTAGGTGCTGCTCTGATTGCTATCGGCGTATTTGTCATTACCAATGAGAGGAGCTTTCCAGGCTGGTGGGCTTTGCTGCCAACACTCGGCGCTGTACTGATCATTTCGGCTGGTGCCCATGCGTGGCTGAATCGCGCAGTTTTATCAAGTCGCGTGTTGGTGTGGGTTGGACTGATTAGCTATCCGCTGTATCTATGGCATTGGCCATTATTATCATTTGCCCGCATTATGGAAATGGGAGCGCCCTCACTTGAGATACGGATTGCTGCCGTTATTATCTCGATTGCGCTTGCATGGCTGACATACAGGCTGATTGAAAAACCAGTTCGCTTTGGCAAGCGCAGCGTAGACATGGTTATCGTTCTGTTTTCCCTAATGGTTGCTGTTGGTTATGCAGGATACAATTCTTATCAACGAGACGGACTAGGATTCAGGTTCCCCAGAATCGTGCAAGAAATTATTGCTTTTGAATATGATTACAGTAAAGGGTGGAGGGAAGGCTCTTGCTTTTTGCGACCAGAACAGGGCTATTCTGATTTCAATTCGTGCGAATCTCAATCTGACGAATACAAAAAACCATCGATCCTGTTATGGGGAGATTCATTTTCAGCACACCTGTATCCCGGATATAAAACTTCGTTTGGGGTATCCTTTAATATAATTCAGAGAACGGCCTCTGGTTGCCCGCCAATCTTGAATTTGGAAATTGAAGATCGTCCGCATTGCAAAGAAATAAACGACCATATCTTGGAGTTAATTAAACACGAAAAGCCCAGTAAAATAGTTCTTGCAGCCGAGTGGCCGCGCTATGACTGGACAAAAATAGCAGGAACAATTGCTCAGCTCAGAAAAATCGGAATAACAGATATTGACTTGATCGGCCCTGTCCCGCTATGGATTGACGGTCTGCCCAAGCAGCTATATTTGAAATATATGTCCGATAAATTTCACCGGGTTCCTGAACGAATGGAGTTTGGCTTGAATCCGGATTTCTTTGAATTTGAAGTCCTGCTAGCTGATTTTTCCAGCCAATTGCAAGTGAATTATATATCGCCTAAAAAAATTCTCTGCAATGAGTATGGTTGTCTCACAAGATTGGGAGAGACAGGCGATACCCTTACCGCTTCTGATTATGGGCATTTAACTGAAGTGGGTTCTCGATTCTTGGTGTCCAAATTTCAAAAAACTAACCCAACACCTCCGTGAATCACTTCATTTGCCATTATAAATAATGTCCGACAATCTTTCTTCACCGCAATCCACCACCATCCAGCGTAAGGTAGCTATAGCAGCTTGCTTCGGTACTTTTCTGGAATGGTATGACTTCCTCACGTTCGCTTCACTGGCCACTTACTTCAGCACGTTGTTTTTTCCACAGGAAAACCCGGTTGCTGCAATGCTGGCGAGTTTAGCTACCTTCGGGGTCGGTATGTTGGTGCGCCCGCTCGGTGCGGCATTGTTCGGATCGCTGGGAGACAAATATGGTCGTCGTCCGGTCTTTATCGCGACGATCGTGCTGATGGGTTTGTCCACGTTTTGTGTCGGACTGTTACCGACTTATGCGCAGGTAGGTATGCTGGCGCCGGCGTTGCTGCTGGTGTTGCGCCTGTTGCAGGGATTTTCGGTAGGCGGCGAGATCGGCGGTGCGGCGGTTTACCTGACCGAACATGCGCCCATCAACAAACGCGGCGCTTATACCAGCGTGCTGCAATTGATGGGGCCATTGGGTATCCTGGTGTCAACGTTGCAGATCGTGTTGCTGCAATCGTATCTGAGCGCCGAAGATTTTCAGGCATGGGGATGGCGCGTGCCTTTCCTGCTTTCGATCCTGTTGTTGCTGATCTCAATCAAGAGCCGGGTGAACATGTACGAGTCGCCGGTGTTCCTGCATTTGCGCGAAAAGCATGCCTTGTCAAAGGCACCGCTGCGCGAATGTATCAGCAATCCTCAAACCCTCGGTCGTATGGCGCTACTGTTCACCTGCATTTCCGCAGGCGGCTCGTTGCTGTTCTTTTCATCTCAGGTTTACGCCAACGTGTATCTGAAAACTGTGGTCAGGCTGGATCCACAGACCGCTTCAACATTGGTGATGTTGAGCACGCTGGTGTTGTTCCCGCTGACCATTTATTTCGGCTGGCTGTCGGATCGAATCGGGCGCAGGCCGGTTTTGCTGGCAGGGTTGCTGCTCGGTTGTCTGACCATCTTGCCGGTGTTCAAGGGTCTGATGCATTATGGCAATCCTGCTTTGGAACGCTTTAACAGCGTGGTTCCGGTGGCTCTGTATGGCGAATCCTGTGCCTATGATCCGTTCACTGCCGCGAAGAATGACTGCGAGCGTAACCAGCAATTACTCGTCAAGCTGGGTGTGTCCTATACGCTTTATCCCGCCTCCAAAACCAACGGCACATCAGTGCGCATTGGCAAAAGCGTTGTGACCGGCTATCAACCCGCTGCGATCACCGATTCATTGAAGTCAGAAGGCTGGGCGGAGCAGGCCGACACGCTCCAGTCCAACCAGATAATGATTTTTTT
Organism: Gallionella sp.; assembly: GCA_025350405.1. Classification (GTDB taxonomy): domain Bacteria; phylum Pseudomonadota; class Gammaproteobacteria; order Burkholderiales; family Gallionellaceae; genus Gallionella. Next base: position 5,279 of record JANXXX010000074.1, on the reverse strand, counting down.
GTTGTTGCTCATCCCGGTCGTGGCCGTCGGCCTCATTACCGGCCCACAAACCGCCACGCTGGCCGAGCTGTTCCCGGCACGCACACGCTATACTGCAGTGGCCTTGCCGCATAACCTCAGCGCTGGCTGGATAGGCGGCTTGTCGCCGTTCATGATTACAATGCTCAGCGTGAAAGCGGGTAATGCCTTGTCGGGGATGTGGTATCCGGTCGGATTGCTGACGGCAGCTTTTGTCATCGGTTTAATCTTCCTGCCGGAGACACGCAATGCGTCGCTGGACGATTAAACCTAAAACTGCAATTCAAGCCACAGAGTTCACAGAGGACACAGAGATGAAGCGGGTTCCCGGATCACCGATGGATGAAGTCAATATTTATGACAATCAGTTGTATTTTTCTGTGATCTCTGTGTTCTCTGTGGCCAACTGATTTTTTCAGGCTAAACGCTATCGCGATAATACAATTCACCCTGCGCTTATGGCACAATCGCACCGATTCTTCCGCCTCTAATTCCTAATGCGTATTCTGATCAGCAATGACGATGGTTATTTCGCCCCCGGCCTGATTTGTCTTGCCGAGCATCTGGCCAAGATCGCCGATGTAGTCGTGGTCGCCCCCGAGCGCGATCGCAGTGGCGCGAGCAATTCGCTCACCTTGGATCGTCCGCTCAAATTGCGCCGCGCCGCGAATGGTTTTTATTACGTCAATGGCACGCCGACCGACTGCGTGCATCTGGCGGTTACCGGCATGCTGGATCAGCAGCCCGACATGGTGGTGTCCGGCGTCAATGCCGGAGCCAATATGGGCGATGACACGATTTATTCCGGTACCGTAGCGGCGGCAACGGAAGGATTTCTGCTGGGCATTCCCTCTATCGCGGTTTCGCTGATCGGCAAAGAGTTTGCTAACTACGAGACTGCCGCCAAAATTGCCGTCGAATTGGTGCAACGCTTTGCCAAGCAGAAGCACAGCCATCCCTGGCTGCTCAATGTAAATGTGCCGGATGTGCCGCATGATCAATTGCAAGGCACAGCAGTGACGCGCCTCGGCAAGCGCCACAAAGCCGAACCGGTGGTGAAGATCAGCAACCCGCAAGGCGAAGCCATGTACTGGGTAGGCGCAGTGGGCAAGGCGCAGGACGCGGGCGAGGGCACGGATTTTGATGCGATTGCACAGCAGCGCGTCTCGCTTACCCCGCTGCAGATAGATCTCACGCAACATAGCCAGCTCGATGCAGTGCGTGGTTGGCTAGCTCAAGTTTAGATGAATAAAAGTCTTAATGGCATCGGCATGACCTCGCAGCGCACCCGTGCGCGCCTGATTGAACGGTTGCGTGAACAGGGCATCAAGGATGAAGCTGTGCTGGCAGCGATGTTTGAAGTGCCGCGCCATCTGTTCATTGATGAGGCATTGGCGAGCCGTGCCTATGACGATGTGTCGCTGCCGATCAATTACAGCCAAACGATTTCCCAGCCTTACATCGTAGCGCGCATGACCGAAGTGTTGCGCGCCGCCGGGCCGCTTGGTCGCGTGCTGGAAATCGGTACAGGCTGTGGTTATCAGGCTGCGGTGTTGGCGCAGGTCGCGCGTGAGGTCTATACCGTTGAGCGTATCAAGCCGCTTTACGAACGCGCCAGAAAACAATTGAGCGATCTGAAGATACGCAACGTCAGCGTGCGTTATGCGGATGGCAGTGTTGGCTTACCCGAATCCGCACCGTTTGACGGCATCATCATGGCCGCCGCCGCCCCCACGCTGTCAGCAGTGTTGCGGGAGCAACTTGCGGTCGGTGGTAGAATGGTGCTGCCGGTTGGGATGCAAGAGCAGTGGCTGTATTTGATCGAACGTGATGCGAGCGGATTTCGCGAAACCCGGCTTGAGCCGGTAAAATTCGTACCCTTATTGATGGGTAAGGCGTGAAAATGAAAAGCTATTATCCCGGCACTGGAAGGAACAGGACTTTTGTGTTGTTGCTGATAACAACGGTTTTGGCGGGTTGTTCTTCTGGCGGAAATCGCGCACCGGTTATCGATCGTGGTGAAGCGACCAAAAAAAAGGCCGAGGAATCAGGCAAAAAAGCTTCGCGAAATAAGGACTGGCGACCCGAGGTACACGTCGTGCAGAAGGGCGATACGCTCTACAGCATCGCTTTCAATTATGGCTTTGATTATCACGAACTGGCTGAATTGAATCGCATCCAGGATCCCAGCGTGATTGCTATAGGGCAGGAAATCCGTCTGTTCCCGGGGCGAGCGAAAACTGCAACAGCGGCTGCCCCGGTTGAAGCCAAACCGATTGAAAATTTGGTGAAGGAACAACCCAAGCTTGTGAAATACGCATACAGCGCAGCAGCAATGGCGCAGATTGACAAGGTTCAGGAGCAGAAATCTGCTACAGCAGTTGTGCAAGTTGAGAGCATCCCGAAGTCCGACAGCCAGGCTGAAACTGCAGACGATAGTGCTGATGACAGCGAGGAGGCCGTACCGGAATGGAGCTTGCCCACTCAAGGTAAATTGATCGGACGTTTTTCCGAATCGGCCAATCGCAAAGGCATCGACATCGCAGGCAAGCTCGGGCAACCGGTCCTGTCCAGCGCATCCGGCAAGGTGGTGTATAGCGGCAGCGGGCTGCGTGGTTATGGCAAGCTGATCATCATCAAACACAACAAGACTTATCTCAGCGCCTACGCGCACAACGATAAAATCCTGGTGAAAGAAGGGCAGAGCGTCACGCGCGGGCAAAAGATTGCCGAGATGGGCAAGACCGATGCCAGCCAGGTCGAGCTGCATTTTGAAGTACGCCGTTACGGCAAGCCGGTTGATCCGGCGAAATATTTGCCGCTGGGTAAATCTTGAGTCTCGCCTTGAGCCACCCTACGACCATGCTTAATACAGGTAAACCTCTCGGCACTGCCAATCATGACCGCGACAGCGCAGCTTTGCGCTACATCTATCCGGTGGTGTCGCGCCGTGCTGGCGGTGTCTCGGTTGGCATCAACCTCAATACCAACAATGCCTGTAACTGGCGCTGCATCTACTGCCAGGTTCCCGGTCTGATTCGTGGTGCCGCGCCGACCGTAGACTTGATCGTTCTGGAAAACGAACTGCGCGATTTTCTCAATGAACTGCTGCACGGCGATTTCATGCAAAGCCGTGTCCCGGAAGGTGCGCGGCGCATCAACGACATCGCGCTATCCGGCAATGGCGAACCGACCAGTGCTGCTGATTTTCCTCAAGTCATCAAACTCATCGCCCGTGTGCGCGATGAAGTGGCGTTGCCGGAAACGGTAAAGACCGTGCTGATCACTAACGGCAGTCTGCTGTTTCGCAACGAGGTTCAACAAAGCTTGCGCGACATGGCGAAACTCAACGGAGAGGTGTGGTTCAAGCTGGATCGCGCCAGCGAAGCCGGAATCCAACGCGTTAACGACATCCGCATCAACATCAGTAAAGTCCGCGATAATCTCATCGCGGCCATCGCCTGTTGCCCGACCTGGCTGCAAACCTGCTGGTTCGCGCTGGATGGCGAACCACCCTCGCGTCAGGACGAGGACGACTATTTTGAGTTTGTTTCGGCATTGTTGCATGACGGACACAAACCGCAAGGCGTGTTGCTCTATGGGTTGGCACGTCCCTCAATGCAGGTCGAAGCGCCGCGCTTGTCGGCATTGCCGGCAGGACATCTGCAAGCCTTTGCCGAGCGTCTTGGCAAGCTTGGCTTGCCTATCAGAGTTACTCCTTAAATTTACAACGATTGTTTAATGCGGTGAATTTGCTATGGAACGCAGTAGAGGTGGTTGGATAAATGGGGTATACAACAGGGCGACACAGCAACACAAAACGCAATGTTGTTATCTTGCGCTTGCCAACGAGGTTAACGTTGATAGGCGTACATTTTAAGCAAAAAAGCCGCCACATCCACATTTGCCAAGCTTTCAGGAATCACTGCGTTGCTTTCAAAACTCTGTGATTGCTGTAGAGCCAAAGTCGGAACCCAGCCAGAGTATAAAACCTCGTCATCATATCCTTTAGCTGTGGAGTCATTTAGCTCGGCTTCATAGCTGCTCATATCCAAAGTAAGTATGCTCATGACACATCTCCTGCTGTTGGAAGGCTGCGCATGAATACGTAACCCTCATTTGTTATTTCGGCATATCCGACTATAAATTTAGGTTGATATTATCACCGGTTAAGTACCCGGTAAGTTTCGGTTAAACTCATGTGCATGAAACCACTACCCGAATGGAACAAGGAGGCATTGCTGCAATCGCCTTTGTTCGCCCCGTTACATCCGATACTTGCCAACTTTGAGGTTGAAGGTTTCCCCACGCTGCAAGATTGCAATGCGCTGCTCGCATCTTGCCCTTCCCCTATCGCTGTGCAGAGTGGAGCACGGTTGCATTTTGTGCCGCAGGTATCCGGCAAATTGCCGTTCGAAACGCAATACGAGCCGCGCTGCTATCTCAAGGGGGAAGTACCGACGCGCGCAAACAACTGGCATGACCTGCTCAACGCGCTGGTATGGCTGACCTTTCCCAAGGCCAAGGCGGCGATCAATGCGCGCCACTTTCAAGCGTTGAAGGAGAATCGGCAGATTCTGATGAAGGAGGGCGCTACGAACGACGTTGCATCGAGCAGCGAGCGCGGCGCGGTGCGCGACGTGAACACCCTGCTGGATGAATCCGGCGTGATCGTGGTGTATGCCAATACGGAACTGGCAGGGCTGCTGCGTGACTTCAAGTGGAAGGAATTGTTCTGGCAGCGTCGTGAACAGGTGAGGCCCCAATCAGACCAACAAGCAATGGGGTTTTATCTGATTGGCCACGGCCTGTATGAAAAGGCGCTGCAACCTTATGTAGGTATGATCGGGCAAGGCTTGTTGCTGGCGGTTGAGTCGGAGTTTTTTTCGTGGGCGCTACCACAGCAATTGAAGCACCTGGACAGCCTGTTGGCAGACTATTTGGCTACGGCCGAACATTGCCGCAGCACCAGTGATCTTTCCCCAGTGCCGTTGCTCGGTGTCCCGGGCTGGGCGGCGGACAATGACAGCGCGACGTATTACGATAATACTGAATATTTTCGTCCCGGTAGGCGCGCATAGAATATTTCATATTCAAAATAAGTCTGTCAGCTTTGGTATCAGGCTGTGTAAAAACCCGAAAATTAAATCATACGCGCGATTTTCGATTTGTGGTGGCTAATAGCGACGTTCAAGAACTGATTGCTGCATCTGTAATTTTTATTTTTCAGAACTCGAATCCATAAACAATTTGCCGAGAAG
>JANXXX010000051.1 GCA_025350405.1 Gallionella sp. | reverse complement strand
GTGCGCCCGATGAACGGGAAATCGAGCGGCATGGCAGTCGAAACGAACCTTGCCAAGGGTCTTTTCGCCCAATTCGAGCATTCTCGGAAGATTGTGAGCTCGTCGTTCTCATTTGTTGTTACTTATTCAGACCTTCCCTAGATCAGAAGAAGTACATTCTGAATGACGGGGATTGGTACAACATCGATTCGAGTTACGTGACTGACGTTGATCAGTTTTATAAATCCATCCCGGATTCAAAAGTTGTTTTGCCGCCATATGATTCTAAAACAGAACCTGAATACCTGAAGGTGGTTGCGGCAGGTTCATCCGATTATGCTTTGATGGATCGGAAAGAGGTAATGATCGGAGGGGGGCGAAGCCGTGTGGAATTTTGCGATCTCTACTCCAAGAACAAGGAAATGATTCACGTCAAGCAATATGGCGGCTCAAGCGTATTGAGCCATCTTTTTTCGCAGGCTTTAGTTTCCGGCGATTGTTTTCTTCACGAGGCAGAGTTTCGTGAGAAGGTAAATGAATTGCTACCTCAAGGTTTTAAGTTTGCGGACACGGTGGCGCAACCAGTTGTAAAAGACTTTGAGATTTGTATTGCGGTTATGAGCAAAGAGAAGGGCGTTTTGGAATTGCCATTTTTTAGCAAGGTCAGTTTTAAGCATGCTGTTAAGGCGTTGCACAATCTGGGTTACAAAGTCTCTAAATTAAAGATAGATAGATGAGCTTTACCGAAGATCAACTTGTTGAACAGCCTGCCATCCAGCTCTTTGCCGAGCTGGGCTGGGAGACTGTTGCAGCTTCGGACGAGGTGATGGGGGCTGATGGCCTGCTTGGGCGTGAAGCGAAGTCAGAGGTGGTGCTCGGTGTTCGTCTGCGCAATGTGCTGGCGAGGCTGAATCCTACCTTGCCTATCGAAGCGATCCTGGCTGCCGTGGAAGAGTTATCTCGTGACCGTTCGGCGATGTTGCCCGCCCCTGCGAACCGCGAGCTTTGGGCGCTGATGCGCGATGGTGTGAAGGTCTCCGTTCCTGACTCCATGCGGGGAGGTGTGAAGGACGAGCGGGTGAGGGTGGTGGATTGGGTTAATTCGGCCGCGAATGATTTCCTGTTGGTCAGCCAGATGACCATTGTCGGCCAGCTCTACACTTGCCGTCCGGACTTAATCTGTTTTGTGAATGGCTTGCCTTGGGTGGTGATCGAACTCAAGAAGCCTGGCGTGCCTGCCAAGCAAGCCTTTGATGGAAACCTCACCAGCTACAAACATGCCCAGAACGGAGTGCCAGCCTTGTTCTGGTCGAATGCATTGCTGATTGCCTCCAATGGAACAGAGAGCCGCGTTGGCTCGTTGACCGCAGATTGGGAGCGCTTCTTCGAGTGGAAGCGAATCGAGAGCGAAGATGAGCCGCGCCGGGTGTCGCTAGATGTGATGCTGCGCGGGCTGTGCGATCCCGCCCGTTTACTCGACCTGGTTGAAAACTACACGCTGTTCTCTGAGCACAAGAGTGGATTGACCAAGATTGTCGGCCAGAATCATCAGTTCATCGGCGTGAACAATGCCATAAAAGCGATGCTCAAGGCACGCGAAGAAGGGCATGGGCGTGGCGGTGTATTCTGGCAAACGCAGGGTTCCGGCAAGAGTTTTTCGATGGTGTTCTTTGCGCAGAAGATACTGCGCAAGATTCCCGGCAACTGGACATTTGTGGTGGTTACCGACCGGGTGGAGCTGGACGAACAGATCGCCAAGACTTTTGCAGCCTGCGGGGCGGTGAGCGATGCCAATGCCTGCCACGCCCAAAGTGGAGCGGATCTGCGGAAACTACTTTCTGGCAACAATCGCTCCGTTTTCACCCTGATTCACAAATTCCAGACTTCCGAGATGCTTTGCGACCGGCGCGATGTGATCGTGCTGACCGACGAAGCCCACCGCAGCCAGTACGACACGCTGGCGCTGAATATGCGCGCAGCGCTGCCTAATGCTATGTTTGTGGCCTTTACCGGCACCCCGCTGATTGCGGGCGAGGAGCGCACCCGTGAAGTATTCGGGGATTACGTCTCCATCTACGATTTTCAGCAGTCTGTTGAGGATGGCGCAACCGTGCCGTTGTTCTATGAGAACCGCACACCGGAACTGCACTTGGACAATCCAGACCTGAATGACGACATCTACGATCTGATTGAGAACGCCGATCTTTCCGACGAGGCAGAGAAAAAGCTGGAGCGGGAACTGGGGCGGCAATATCACCTGATTACACGGGATGATCGGCTGGATACCGTAGCAAAAGACATCGTGAACCATTTCACCGGGCGCGGATTTCAGGGCAAGGCGATGGTGGTGTCCATCGACAAAGCGACCGCGCTGCGCATGTATGACAAGGTGCACAAATATTGGCCCAAGGATAACAATACCGACATGGCGGTGATCGTCTCGGCGGGGCAGAACGAAATCGAGCAGATGGCGAAGCTCGGTATCGACATCGTTCCGCACCGCAAGCGCATGAACGAGGAAAAGCTGGATGAAAAGTTCAAGGATCCAAAAGATCCATTGCGCCTCGTGTTTGTCTGCGCCATGTGGCTGACTGGCTTCGATGCGCCTAGCTGCTCTACGGTTTACCTCGACAAGCCGATGCGCAATCACACGCTGATGCAAACCATCGCCCGCGCCAACCGGGTCTATCCCGGCAAGCAAAGCGGCTTGATTGTCGATTACGCCAATGTATTCGCGTCATTGGAAAAGGCGCTGGCGATCTATGGCAAGGGGACTGGCAGTGAAATGCCAGTGCGCGACAAGAAGGCGCTGGCTGATGAGCTGCGCTATGCCGTGAACGATGCCAATGTGTTCTGTCAGGAGCACGGCGTTTCGCTGGCCGAGATTGAAACCAAGCCTACGGCCAATTTTGCACAGGCAGGCGCGATCCAGGCAGCAGCAGACAAACTGATGGCTCCGGAGACTACCAAACGGGATTTCCTGACATTTGAAGCGTTGGTCAACAGCCTGTATCGCGCTTTGAAGCCCGATCCCGTGGCCGTCGAATTTGCCCAGCGCTGCGGCTGTCTTGCGGCCATCGCTGAGTGCGTTCGTATTGTGACCGAACCGCCCGATATTTCTCACATTATGCAGGGCATACAAGCGCTGCTGGATGAGTCGATTGCCGCTGAACCTTTCAAGATCAAACAGCCGGCCCAGGGCTACGGACAAATCGACCTTTCCAAGATCAACTTTGAAGCGCTGCGCAAACGTTTCGAGAACAAGAAGCCCAGCAACACTGACCTGGAGCGCCTGCGTGCCGCCGTGAAGGCGCAGCTGGAACGCATGGTGCGTCTCAATCCGACACGAGCGGATTATCTGGAGAAATTCCAGGCGCTCATCGAGGGTTATAACTCCGGTAGTCGTAACATCGAGGAAATCTTCAAAGAGCTGCTGGCGTTGTCTCAGGTGCTGACAGAAGAGCAAACCCGGCATGTTCGCGAACATCTGTCCGAGGAAGAGCTGACCGTCTTCGACATCCTCACCCGCCCAGCGCCTGATTTGACTACGACGGAGCGCGAGGAGGTGAAGAAGGTCGCGCACCAACTGTTGGAGAAACTGCACAAGTTGCTGGTGCTTGGCTGGCGGCAAAAAGTTTCAACCCGCGCTCGCGTAAAGATCGAGATCGAGAACGCCTTGGATGAAGGGCTACCGCGCGCTTATTCCAAAGAGCTCTATGAGAAGAAATGCGCAGCGGTGTTTGAGCATGTGTATCAAAGTTATCAAGGTGAAGGTCAAAGCGTTTACGCGGCCTGATTGTTTAAGCGGTTGGATTATGTAGAGCGAGGTTGCCGCAATGACAGGGAGTCAAAGGAATAGTTATGGCACGAATTGATGAGGCTGACATTCTCTCAGAGCGCTTTTGGAAAGGAATAGACTCTATTGGGGTGGACGTCGCCGATGATGGGATATATGCGAATCGCGTAACTTTTCTCCTACTATTTCTTCATCTGCTGCCACCAGAGCACGAACTACAGAGCATGCTGCTGAGTCACGTGGGCAAGAGCAGATTGCCGGATTCCTATCAGTTCTCGTGGATTTATTGGTTTAATCGACTCCCGTCGGAGCAAGTAACTGCGCTGGCAGACGTGCACGCAATCCTTTCGAAAGCCATTGGACACCCTAGTGAAGCTCAAATACTTGATACGGTTGGTGATCCTAGGGCAATTAGTACGCTGCTATCGTACGTTGAAAGATTTGTTGAGGAAGAGCGCAATGATCTTCAAATAGTTCATGCTTTTGATTATGGACTCTTCAGAAAGTCCAAGCGAGGGGTAGTAAACGAAGAGCGATATCTTGCACTATTAGCAAGTTCTTTGGTTAATGAGGAAGCAGAAGGGGTTGGCGATTTCTTTAGTTACACTGGCGAGTTCGCAGTACGGGCATCACGAAGAGTAAATCGTCGCATTCATTGCTTATTGGGGCATGTATATCCAATGACGCTTGAGCAGGCGATGCGCCTGCGCATTCACGGTGTTTCATACGAATTCATACGGCCACGCAATGAATCAGAGTTTCTTTCCTCTGTTAAACCGTGTTACTCAGATGTGCTCTTGCTTAATCCTCCTGTTCACAAGGCTGGCAAAATCCGATCAAGAATCTCAGGATTTCTTCCCGCTACAAAATTCGCATCTGAGTTAGAGCAATTTAAAGATAGTTTTCGGATAGCAATCATCAACATTCCAAAATCAGACGCCAAAAAAAATGGGAGGGAGGAAGGAATTCGTCAATCACTCATCCGGAGTGGGCAAGTTCTGGCGGTGATTGACTCACCGAAGAGTGCCACTTCGCGAATTGAATCCACTTGCTGGATAATTGGCGGTGGTTATGGAAATTGGAAAAATGCGGAAAACGACATTCTCTTTATTGATGCCGATGCTCTGTCTCATCTCCTAGAAGCCAAAGATATAGCGGCGGGGATTGAGTTCATAAAGCGTCTTATATTGTTGGTGCATGATGAGGTAAGTGTCAGCGTTAAGCGACAGGATGAAGAGTGGTCGCAAATGAACACTTTTTTGAGCAATGTCTTTCAAAGAGAATTTTCGCACGGGTATCACGATGTTCCTGGTCTGTGCCGGCTACTGAGCATCGACGAGATTGCAGGGAATGGCTACAAGTTGGTTGCGAGTGAATACCTAACACCAGTGCAGGAAGATAGCTGGCTTACAGGATTGGATTGGAGAGAAGTGCAGGTTTGCCTAGACAAGCCTTTATCACAGGGGCGAACTATATACGTTATTGGAAATAATGGCGAAGGCAAAAGCCTGTTGCTGAGGGATGTTGCGGATCGCTCAATTAAGAAAGACCGCAAGACCATTGCAATTGCACTCGGCGCATCTGACCGATTCAAATTTGAAAGTGATGGGGAAAATTATGCTTACCTTGGGGTAAGAACTTCCAAACGAGGCGTTGATCTGAAAAAAATGGCTGTGGATGCGGGACAACTCATGCTCAAGATACATTCAGAGAAGCGACGAGTACTGGCTTTTAACGAAGTTGCCAATATTGTGGGATTTTCACCGGAATATTTTCTGATTCCTACGCAACGAAATCGAAGTGTGCGGGCTCAAAATGGACCCATCGGCGGAGTCATTCGTCTAGATTCGCAATCAGATTACGATGTTGAATTGTTAGAACAAGTGCGGGCCAATCGTACATCAAACCAATTTATGCTTGGGTTGCGCAAGGCTGGCAATCGGGATGACTCAATAATTCCTTTTGACGAACTAAGTTCTGGAGAACAGCAGATCATCGTTCTAGCCGCAAAAATAGTTGCGCACGCTGACGAAGGAGCATTATTTTTAATTGATGAGCCGGAGATAAGTTTGCATGTAAGTTGGCAGCGGGCCATTCCACGAGTTTTGTCGACGATTGCCAAGATCTTTCATGTCGATATTTGCGTGGCAACCCATTCTCCAGTACTTGTGGCGAGTGCAACGGATGATTTTGACTTCTGCTTTGCTACAAAGAATCGCGTGATAACTCCCTTGTCACGAGAGGATTGTCAATCAGTTGACACGGTTCTGTTTGAAGGATTTAGAACGCATACCTCTAACAATCGAAACACCCACGAGCGGTGTGCTTCGCTCGTGGCGGCATGTATAGATTTAGTGAATCAAGATCAATTTGCCGAGAAGGATGTCGAAGAGATCTTGGCAAAGTTGAGCGATATGCAGAATATCGTTGAGGCTGGAGAGAGTGTGCTTGGGAAAAACTCCGGGGGCACTCAGGTACATCTAGAGTTAATTGAGAAATCAAAATCGGCCATTCGCGAGATGATTCAATTTCGAACATCCATTCAAGGTGAAGTGATATGAAAGCTTCTCGTAGCTATGGCGAGATCGTTGCGGAATATAGGATGTTTTTGCTGGCCCCGCATAAAGAGGAGCACAAACATAGTCGCGCAATTACGCTCTGGAAGTATTTTTCTCGCGCATCACAAAAAGACAAGAAAGACTATTGGGGGAAGCTCTACAACCACACATATAGTTATGATGGGCTCACATTGAATGGGTGCGACATTCAGCGAGCCCTTAGGAAACATCTGGTGCGCCTTCAAGGAAATCGATGCTGCTATTGCAGAAGATGGCTGCCCAATATCGCCTACGCGAGACCGATTGAGCATGTGCTTCCAAGAAGCGTATTTCCTCAATTTTCGATACGCTACGAAAATCTTGCGGTAGCCTGCTATGACTGCAACAAGCAGAAAACTGCAGATAACTGGAGTCCGTTTAAGCCTCCAATTAGGAAATATCCCGGCCCGAAGGACTGCACGGAATTCTTTCATCCCAGGTTTCACAGATTTGATTCGCATGTTCGATACACGCGCATTGAAACTAATGATACCGCGCTGACAATCTATCTTGGGCGAACGGTACAAGGACGGCATCTTTGTTCAACCCATCTAAAGCATATCGCCCTGATGGAGGCAGTTTGTACGAATAACGCAAACCTGAAATCATCTCTTCAGAAATTGCACGGGGCAGGGAATATGACAAATATCACGCATATGCGTAAATTTGAAGAGTTCATGACGTTGCTGAATCAATCAATATGTTCTTTTGCAGGTTGAGTGGATTGCGGAATTAAGTGCGTGTAAACGCTGCCGATTTCGAGAGACTCGCTTTATTTCGCCAAAAAAATGCTATGGAATAGAGATAGGGTAAGAGATCACGATCGCCACCTTTACTAGCTAATCAAGTGGGGCATTGAGTGCGATTCGATAGATATTGATTTCATTATGTTGAAGGTGACCTGCCCCCCGTAGCCCTACCACTCGTAAGTAGCAAAGTCCTAGGGTTGCGAGCTTAAACCAAATCGCCGCTCGGTTGCGTTTCTTCATCTTTGTTCTGCCTGTGCAGCGCCGCATATTTCGCGGGCGGCATCCGGT